>JBHWPB010000001.1:0-9202 GCA_043424675.1 Carnobacteriaceae bacterium
CCAGTTGTTAAAAAAAGAGTTGTTAATTACACAACATCTATGTTAACGTTGTAAACGTTGTTATTGTTTCTGTATGTGGCTTGGAAACATGGCAGAAAATTAGATATTGCCTTGAAATAAGTTCTATCTATAGGCTCTGATGTCTCTATTGAGGCGGCAGAGCTTTATTATATATTGCACTCAGTGAGGCGCTTCAGAGCTTACTGAAACTACAGTGTGACGTCATTATTGAAAATAAGCAGTAGTTTTATGAAGAGACGAGCTTCAAAGTGGCGGATATTATCAAAATGGAGGAGAATAATGGATTTTATAAAGCGTGATTTTAATCAAATGTCTGTGATGTTAATCCCAATCGCAGTAGCCGTTAATTTCATTGGCGGATCCTTGGCGCTGACTCTGCGCTTGCCGATTTATTTAGATATGATTGGGACTTTTTTAGTGGGGATTCTAGGGGGACCTTGGATTGGATTAGTTACAGGAGTTTTATCAGTGGTCCTGAAATCTATTCAAGATCCCACCCAGCTGCCTTTCTTATTGGTTGCAGGCGCATTGGGCTTTGCAGCAGGGCTCTTAGCACGGTCAGGCATGTTCTTGACGGCTGTCCGCACAGCTTTTTCAGCAATCCTTGTGAGTGTCGTTGCTGTTTTCATGTCGATTGTTATTCGCATCGTTTTCTTTGGTGGGTTTGATACAAGTGGGACATCGATTGTTATCTCGGCGATGGTAGCATTCGGGGTGCCGTTCTGGCCAGCGCAGTTTATCGGCTCAATTTTGGCCGAGCTGCCAGATAAATTTATCTCTGTCTTTTTCCCTTATTGGATTATTCAAAACATGTCTGCTCGTTACTTGATTAAATTTCCTAATGGACGTATTTTCGTAGAGCACATGAAAGAAAAAGTTCGCGCATTGAGAGGGGTCAAAGAATAATGCAAAATTATCTCACAGACGTACGGCCTAAAAGTGTTGAGGACTTAAATCCTTTTACTCATGGCGTGTTAGCGCTCGTTCTAATCACAGGAGCTTTACTGTTTGGCCTCCCCTTTTTATTTATCAACCTGATTGTGGTCTTTGGTCTTGCAGCTGCGACTGGTATTTTTAGTGAGTTTTTTACTAAGTGGGTCAAAACAGCCCTTGTTCTAACTCTGGTTGTAATGCTCTTTCAGATTCTTTTAGTTCCCGGCGATACTGTCTTATACGAATTTTTTGTTTTCAGTATCACAAATACAGGAGTTGAACGGGCAATCACTCTAGGCAGCCGTCTCTTAGGGGTTTTTACACCAATTATTTATTTTCTGGAAGTGGTGTCGATCGATGATTTTGTGTTGATGATGGAACAACGAGGCGTGAGTCCGAAAGTGACTTATGTCATTTCGTCCACTTTTAACATGATCCCTGAAATGAAAGACCGCTTGGAGCGCATTACTTCTGCTCAAAAATCAAGAGGTATTGAAACAGAAGGGAATCTATTCACACGCATGAAGGCTTTTCTTCCCATCATCGGTCCCGTCGTATTAAGCTCTGTTGTTGCAGTAGAAGAGAAGACGATGACTCTAGAAGTCCGAGGGTTTTACACAGAGGGGTTGAAATCTCGACTTGATATCGTGCCAGATTCCAGCTTCGATCAAACTATTCGTCGTGTCTTATGGGTTGTGTTTTGGATTATTGTGATTGGAAGGGTGTTATTATGGGTCTTGTAGAATTAAGAGATTATCACTTTGAATATGCTATCGCATTCGAGCCAACCTTAAAAGGAATCAACTTGACTCTGGAAGAAGGCAAGCTGTATGCCTTGGTCGGACCGAACGGCGCAGGGAAAACTACCTTGGCCAATGCGATTCGAGGTTTCGTGCCTAAATTTCATGTGGGTGATGAGTCTGGAGATGTAGTTGTCTTTGGCAAAAACATGAAAGACTTGGAGCTGACGGATTTAGCTACGGAAATTGGCTATATCTTCCAAAACCCCTTCACTCAAATGAGCGGTGCAAAACAGACTATTTTTGGAGAAATCGCTTATGGACTGGAGAATATAGGAGTGGCTGAAGACGAGATTGCTGACCGTGTAGAAGATGTCATGAAACTCACAAAGACAGATGAATTGAGAGACCGCAACCCTCTAGAACTTTCTGGAGGACAGCAGCAACGTGTTGCTCTCGCTTCCACCTTGGTGATGGAACAATCGGTCTATATTATTGACGAACCGACTTCTCAATTGGATCCTCAAAGCACAGATGCCATCTTTGAAATTATTCAAGGTTTGAAAGAGCAGGGGAAAACAGTTCTGCTCATTGAACACAAGATCAACCAGATTGCTGAATTTGCAGATGAGATTCTCGTTATGGATGACGGACAGATTGTCATGCAGGGAACTCCTCAAGGCATTTTCCAAACGAAGGAAGCAGAAGCGTATGGGTCAATGATACCAACGGCCACGCAAATTGCTTTTGAAATGCAAGAGAAAGGCTACACCTTCAACTCGATTCCAACGACGCTTTCAGAGTTGAAAGAAGCCTTAGAATGAAAAGGAAAGGAACATCGATGTGGCTTTAATAAATGTAAACAATGTCTCTTTTAATTACCCTAATGGCTACAACGCGGTGAAAGAGATCTCTTTTAATGTGAACGCAGGTGATAACATCGCAATTATCGGTCAAAATGGTGCTGGAAAAACAACAACTGTTAAAATGTTGAATGGTTTGTTGAAGCCAACGGCAGGAGATATTCTTGTTCAAGGAAAAAATACAAAAGATTACACCACAGCTCAAATCTCTAAGCATGTCGGCTATGTGTTCCAAAATCCAGATGACCAAATTTTTAATAATACCGTCTATGAAGAAGTAGCCTATGCTTTGCGAAAACAGAATTATTCTGAAGATGAAATTAATGCTCGTGTCAAAAAATATGCAGCGCTTTGCGGTATCGAAGACATCCTTTATGACAACCCTTACGACTTACCTTTATCCATTCGCAAGTTAGTAACGATTGCGTCTATTGTCGTGACGGATGCTGAGGTGATCATCCTGGATGAACCGACTGCCGGTCAAGATTTAGTCGGTTTGGATCTGCTATCTTATTTGATCGATTTACTGGCAGAAGAAGGGCGAGCAGTTATTACAATTACACATGACATGGAATTCGTTGCAGAAAATTTTGATGATATTATTGTCATGGCCAACAAAGAAATTCAAAATATAGGAACAGCTGAAGAAGTCTTCTTTGACCAAAAAATGATGGAAAAAGCAGCACTGAACCCACCTACTTTAGTCTCATTGATTCAATCTTTAGATATGGACATTCAAACATTAGATGTCGATGATTTTGTCAACGCCTATCAAGAAAGAAAATTGGCTAAAAGTTAAGAATACTACCTCTAACATTTTTACTCGACTTAATGAGACAAGCACCCGCTTCTAAACCAGGGTGCTTTTTTTGTTTTCACATCATTTGCCGAACAGAAAAATACCCGAACATTAGATTTTTTGATCTAACGTCGGGTTTACAGCTCAATATTAAATATTAAGTTTGAACAGTATAAGCTTCTTCTTGTCGGATGACATCTTCCGTCTCATAATCGAAGAAGTGAGCTTTTTCCATATCGAAGGCTAATTTTACTTTCTCGTATGGGGCATAAACATCACGAGGGCCAACTTCTGCGATGAACTCGTCATCTCCGATATCAACATAGAGATAGGTTTGAGAGCCTGTCAATTCAGAGACATTGACTTGAGCATCGACAATCGTCTCAGGATGTGCTTCAAAGAATTCATTGTCCGCGTGAATGTCTTCAGGACGCATGCCCATCACGACTTTTTTACCATTATAACCGCGAGCATCTAACAGGTCACGCGAAGAAGAGGCGACGGCTATACGGTCATTATTTGCAAGAGTCAAGTAACCATCTTGATAAGAAGCCACAGCGAGGTTCATGGCAGGGGATCCCATAAAACCTGCCACAAAGACATTCTCCGGATGATCGTAAATATCGATGGGGCGTCCGACTTGCTGAATGTAACCGGCCTTCATGACGACGATACGATCTGCCATCGTCATCGCCTCTGTTTGATCGTGTGTGACGTAGATCGTGGTCGTTTCTAAACGATGGTGTAATTTAAGAATTTCTGTGCGCATTTGAACACGCAGCTTGGCATCTAAATTAGAGAGCGGTTCATCCATCAAGAATAAACCCGAATCTCGTACGATAGCGCGTCCTAAAGCGACCCGCTGTCTTTGTCCTCCTGAAAGCACTCCAGGTTTTCGGTCCAGATGGTCTGATAAACCGAGAACGTCAGCAGCTCTTCGCACACGTTCATCAATTTCGTCTTTAGAATATTTGCGAAGCTCCAAGCTGAAAGACATATTTTCATAAACTGTTTTGTGAGGGTAGAGGGCGTAGTTCTGGAAGACCATCGCGGCTCCGCGATCTTTGGGTTCCACATCATTCATCAACACATCATCGATGTAAAGTTCTCCTTCAGTAATATCCTCCAACCCAGCAATCATCCTCAAAGTGGTCGACTTTCCGCATCCAGATGGACCCACAAATACTATAAATTCTTGATCGTCTATCGCTAAGTTAAAGTCATGGACTGCATAACCATCGTCGCCATCATATTGCTTGTAAATATTATTTAGATTAACTTGTACCATTCTCATCGCATCCCTTATATTATATGTTTAGCCAAGAGAGTTGTCATTAGTGTAATATTTAATAATCAAAAAAACAAAACCCAAATAAAGTCTCATTGATGTATGAAAATATGAGGAGATTTTCCCCGAAAAGTCTCGACATTAAAAAATGTTTTCATTGCTGAAATAAAAATATTCCAGTATAGTTAAAGTATTAGAGATAAGTGACTATAGGAATGTAATCGATTCCACTTATCCTTATAATGTATTCTATCATAAGGAAAGGAAGAAGGACATGAGAAAAGAAAACAGGTCTAAATATTTAAAGTTGGTTTTTGCCATGCTCTTAACTGTTTTTCTAGTCGCATGTGGTAATGGAGCGGGGGAAGAAACGGGCGAGTCCGAAACCGCCACAGACGGACAGGCATCTTTAGAATTCTGGTCATTCTGGGGTTCAGGGCCTCGCCGTGAAATAATCGAAGAAATTATCGTAGATTTTAATAATTCACAGGATGAGATTGTGGTCGAACATGTCTACCAGCCGTGGGGGGATATTTGGACCAAGGCCTTGGCTTCAATTACAGCAGGAAATCCGCCAGATGTAATCGTTCAAGATATCAACACTGTCAGACAGCGTGCAGAAGCACAGCAAGCCACTAACATTCAAGAGTACATCAACAGCGATTCAGATGTTGAAGGGCGCTTCTATCCGCAGTTATGGGATACTGTCCTGCATGCAGAGGACGCTTACGGACTGCCCTTCAATACAGATACACAAGTCTTATTCTATAACAAAGATCTCTTCGCAGAAGCAGGGCTGGACCCTGAAGCACCTCCGGCAACTTGGGAAGAACTTGAAGAATCCGCAAGTGCGCTAGAAGCACGCGATGGAGATTCTTGGGAACGTTTTGGTTTCTACCCGCTATGGAATTTGGGAGCGGATGTCTGGGCATTAAACGCGGACAACGGCACAAGCTGGTTCGATGAAGAAGAAAACGTCACCATTTATACTCCAGAAAAAGTGGCTGCTTTAGAATGGATTCTGGAATGGCAAGACCATTACGGCCAAGAGAATATCAATGCTCATGAAGCTGAATTTGGCTCAGGAGTCGCAGATCCATTTATTTCTGGATTGGTCGCCATGCGCGGACAGAATATCAACTACTACACTGACTTACGTGAGAATGCACCGGAAGACTTTAACTTTGGGGTAGCGCCGTTGCCTGAGTTTGAAGAAGGTTCAGGACATTGGTCGTGGGGCGGCGGGTTCGTCCTTGAAATACCATACGGTGCCGAGCACCCGGAGGAATCCTACGAATTTATGAAATATCTGACATCTACAGAAGTCCAAGAGAAATTTGGGTTGAACAGTTTCGATATTATGGCAAACACAGAAGCGAACCAAAACCTTGTCAGCCATCCTGACTTAGACGAGGAAGGCCAGATGATCTATGATCTGGCGCACAAGAATTTAGAGAATACAGTCATCACCCCTGTTCCATTATCGGCACCCGACTTTACCATGTTAGTTAATGGAGAAATTGATCAAGTGCTCCTGGGAAGCAAAAGTCCAGAAGAAGCTTTACAAGATGCACAAGAGTCTGTGGAGAATCTCGTCGGACAAAATGAATAATTCTTGAGAGTGAAGGGTGGCTTAACGAGGTGTCACCCTTTTTATGTATTTTTTAACAATATAAAGGTGGGATATTATGGCTTCTGAATCAGCGAAACCAAGCAAGAAAAAATGGACAAAAAGAAAGAAAAAAGAAGCATTATGGGGGTGGTTATTTGTATCCCCGTTTGTCATTGGGTTTGTCATGTTTATGCTCGGGCCGATGTTGTTCTCATTTTATGGGAGCTTTACGAATTACAATTTAACCTCACAGATGGATTTTATCGGGTTAGATAACTTCAGACGAATGTTTTTTGAAGATGAATTATTTTGGACATCGTTATACAACACAGCTTATTATGTGCTTTTCAACGTGCCGCTGACAACAGCAGGAGGCGTGCTGCTGGCAGTCCTGTTAAATCGCCGTCTTCGTGGAATCAGCATTTTTAGAACAATTTTTTATCTGCCATCCGTTTTATCAGGAGTAGCAGTCTATGTCTTATGGATGCAGTTGTTGTCACCTTCAACTGGTCTAGTCAATAACATTCTAGCTTTAGTTGGTATCGAAGGACCAGCCTGGCTCTTTGACCCTGCTTGGACAAAGCCAGCTTTAATTCTCATGAAAATTTGGAGTGTTGGGGGAACGATGCTCTTGTATCTTGCCACTCTGCAGAATGTTCCGCAACAGCTTTATGAAGCAGCAGATATGGATGGGGCCAATGCTTTTCAAAAATTCCGCAATATCACCCTGCCTATGATTACCCCGATTATCTTTTATGACATTATCACCTCTACGATTGGTGCGTTTCAGATCTTCCAAGAAGCATATGTCATGTCAGAAAGTGGAACAGCAGGTCCTGCCAATTCCTTACTCTTCTACAATTTCCATATGTGGAACAAAGCGTTCGTCGCTTTTGATATGGGGTATGCGATGGCGATGTCCATGGTTTTATTTGTTATCGTCTTAGTGCTGACCTACATCAACTTAAAACTCGCACCGCGTTGGGTGCATTACGGAGGAGGTAGAAACTTATGAGTCAAAGCGTCGACGAAATCAATCAGACAGCAAGCAAAGTCAACACCTCGACAAAATCACCTTACTTCAAGAGTCGGAAACGAAAAAAACGAATGGGGGATCTGGTCACCTACGCTCTGTTAATTTTAGTCAGCATTATTTTAATGCTGCCTCTGGTGTGGATGGTTTCAACATCGTTAAAACCAATGGAAGAAGTCGTGCAGTTTCCTCCAAATTTATTCCCGCAGAATATTCAATGGAACAATTATCTCGAGACGATTCAAGCTTTTCCCTTTTTCAGATACGCAGCAAATACTTTGGTCATCACGGTCTTTGTCGTTATCGGAACTGTTCTTTCCAACTCTTTTATTGCTTATGGTTTTGCAAAAATTGATTTTCCTGGGAAGAGATTGTTATTCTCTCTCGTCCTTTCTACAATGATGATTCCAGGCTTTGTTACTATGATTCCTCAATACGTCTTGTTTAGCCAGATTGGCTGGGTGGGAACTTATTTACCGTTGATTGTTCCGTCCTTTTTCGGAAGTGGGTTCAGTATCTTTTTAATGCGCCAATTTTATTTATCCATTGATGACGAGCTGATCGAAGTAGCTAAGATGGATGGAGCTAATCACCTCTATATTTGGAGCCGTTTGATGATCCCCCTCACAAAACCAGCTCTAATCACGATAGCGATTCAAGCTTTCAACGGGGCGTGGAACGACTTTATCGGTCCCTTACTCTACATTCAAGACGAAGCGAGATATACCTTGCAGATTGGCTTACAAGTCTTTCAGAGTCAATCTACAACGCAGTGGAACTATCTGATGGCCGGAGCGACTTTGGTGCTCTTGCCGACTGTTTTATTATTCTTGTTTGCACAAAGGTACTTTATTGAAGGGATGGATCTGACAGGAGGAACGAAAGGATAAGAATCATGAAAAGAGATGAGGTGAAACATATAAATTCGTCGAGCTGGGTTGTGAGAGCCACAACTTGGTTTTCAAGTCTGGCCATTCTCAATTTATGCTGGCTGTTGTTCTCTTTTCCTGTGGTAACTTTAATACCAGCCACTGATGCGGTCTTTGAAGTATTAAATGACTGGGAAAACGGAAGGGAAGGTGGATCCGTCTTTCGAATGTTCTTTTTTTATTTCAAACAAAATTTCTGGAACAGTTTCAGATGGGGCCTGCCATTGCTCATCGCGGCAGTAATTATAGGAGTAGACGTATATTTCTTGACCCAGCAAACTCTTGCAGCAACGTGGTTCCAAATTTTTAAGTATGCGTTTTATACAGTTGTTTTGCTATTCGTTTTAGCCGTTATATACGGTTATCCTTTATCCAAGCAATTAAATAATCAACACATACGTATGGTATTGATGGGATTATTTTCTGCCGTTGGAAACCCACTTGTAACAGCAGCTGTCATAGGTGGTCTCATTGTTTTAGGGGTAATTTTCTGGTTTTTCCCAGCGATGCTGTTCTTTTTCTCCTTGTCGGGTCCTGCCTGGATAGGGACGAGGGCAGTAGCTGTGATTGTAAGAAAAGCCGATGAGAACTAACTTCCATAAAAACGATACCTAGTTATATTAAAAGCAGTGAAGATATTTTCTTCACTGCTTTTTCACTTCAGCCCTTTACGGGTCCGCTTTAAGTAGCAGGCCAGTTGAATGTTAAGAAGATCTTCTGAATTATCAAAGTCACAATCCAACACTTCCTGTATTTTATCTAAACGCTGATAGACCGTATTGATGTGAATATTTAAGGTTTCTGCAGTTTTTGTCGCTGCTTGGTTCAAATCTATATAAGTCAATAAGGTGTCTTCGAGATAACTATAATTGTTCTCCTTTGAAAAAACAGAAAACGTTTCATCAATAAACTTATCAATTTCGTAAGGAGACTGATTGATAAAGAGACGGCCTAATCCTATCTCTTCATAGAGAAGGAGACTCG
>JBHWPB010000002.1:0-6567 GCA_043424675.1 Carnobacteriaceae bacterium
TCTCTTTGTTATTAAATCAAAAATAAGAGCCCTTTTTCTTGATAAACTATTCGAAATGTTTTATTCTAAAATCAGAGGAGGAATAAAATGATAAACTTGGAAACAGCAAAGAAACTTATTGAAGCTGGAGAACAAAAGGCAAAAGAACTCGATATTAAAATGGTGATTACAGTAGTCGATGAGGGCGGTAATTTAGTTGCCACGCACCGTATGGATGACGCTTGGCTTGCTAGTATAGATATCGCTCAAGGTAAAGCATGGACCTCTGTGGCATTAAAAATGCCGACAGTAGATTTAGAAGAAGCTACTGTGCCAAATGCTGAACTGTATGGATTAAATACGACAAACAATGGACGCTTAGTTGTCTTCGGTGGTGGGATTCCTCTTGAAAAAGATGGCAAAGTCGTCGGTGCCGTCGGTGCGAGTGGAAGTTCCGTCGAAAACGACATGAAAGTCGCACAAGCAGCGGTAGACGCTTTTAACGGATAATATTTGACTCTTATACTCCAAAGGACTGGCTTTGATGCCAGTCCTTTTATTTTTTCGAGAAAGAAAAAAGAGCAGACCCATCTAGGATCTGCTCTTTATTTATTAAGATTCTAACAAACCTATTTCATCAAATTCTCTAATTTTTCAATGGCCGTATCAGGAAGAGGGTGATCTGGATTTTCTTGATTGAACTTTTTAATCCAATCTAAGCGAACTTGCAATCGATCATTCACATGTTCTTGGTAATCTTGATCATCAAAGGGCGGTTCGAATCCTTCCAACGGAAGATAAGAGAGGTTTTCATATTTTCCGAAGGTTTCGAATTCATCGCGGCGCTCGACTACTGATTCGAGAGCAGAGAGAGTTACTTTTTTAGGAATGTCTTTCCCATAAAAATCACCTGTGTTGATGAGATAACCTTCTACGCCTCCTTCAAATAAATCCTTAAAGTTATTGTAATCCTCTTTCAATGGATAGACTCTAAACGGGTTAGCATAAGGTTCGATAACTAAATTAGTTTTTGGTTTTTTGCCCACGATATTTTCAGCACTTGATCTTTTTGTCATTAAAGTTGCTCCAAATATTGAAGCGAGTTCCGGTTCTGTAACTTTGACTAGAGGCGGGAGAGAGTCATCCTTAATAATCCAAAAGATAGCGTCTATTTTTTCATCGATATGATCGACACGGTTATCCGTTGCATAACGTGATTTAACCGTACGGCCATTTCCGTTTCGGATATCTTCAGCTAAGATTTGTAACTTCCCATCTGTGTCTCGAGTGACCCCCACGTTAGAGCTGATGACAAAGTAATCTTGTTCCGGATGCCCTGCAGGGTAATCGTAGGTCTTGTCGTAATACGAAGGTTCTAAAGCGATAGAATTTTTATCGTCTTTGTCAATGATAAAAGCATCGTCATGTAAGACTTGAATATCATATTTATCGTCATGCTTGGCATGCGTCAGTGTTGATTTTCCAGAACCAGAGAGACCGAAGAAAGAAGACACAAAGTTATCACTTTCCTGTCTGAAGATTTTCACACCTCCGTGACAGGGAACATAATTATTTCTTTGAGCAGTACCCCAAGCTAAGGTTAAGGTTCCTTTTTTGATCTCACCAAAGTATTGTAACCCTAAGACAAGAGCCGTGTTGTGAACAGGATCGAAGTAAGCAAGCCCATGAGGGAAGTCCGGGTGCTCCCATTCTGGATCAAAATAGACATAAATATCGTTTTCTTCATAAACTTTAGAATTCTTATATCTTTCAGCATAATGTCCGTCAAAAGGTTGGAAGTTAATGAGCCAAGAATAGAGATTGGCGACTTGTTCTTCCGATGTATTAAGGTGTGCCTTCACCATGAATTCTTCGTCTAAGCCGACGATAGCTTCAGTATGATAGAATTGACGTTCGCGGTTGTCATAGATCACTTGTTTGGCAATATCCATGACTTTTTTATCAAAGTCAGCATCGTCTCCAACAAAGTATCTTGCAGCTGCTGTTCGAGCTGAAACTGCTCCGCCATTGTCTAGCAATACTTTTGCATCACTTGGAAGCCCGAGTTCTTCAGCATGCGCTACTTCCTGTTCCAACACGATGGTTCCAGGGGCAGCAGCAGCTAACTCATAAGCTTCGCCTACTGATGTAATACGAGCCGTGTTATTCATCGCGAAAGATGATTCTACAATTGCCTTAAGTTCTGAAAAAAGTGGGTTATCCTGGGTGATGGTGTTTTCCTTGTGTCTTCCTATTGTTGCCATTTAATTAAAACTCCTCCTCATAAGATTATTCGAATTCGATTAACAAGTCTCCGCCTTCGACCTGATCTTTTTCATTCACATAAATGTCTTTGACGACGCCGCCGATAGGAGCGTGGATTGCGGATTCCATTTTCATCGCTTCTGTGACGATGATGACGTCATTTGCTTGAATTTCATCTCCGACCGCACAGTCGATACTCACAACAGAGCCGGGCATTTGAGCGCCAATATGTTTCTCATTTGTTTTATCTGCTTTCTTTTTAACTGCTCCAGATGCCTCTACATTTGTATCAACAATATCTACTTCAAATGGCGCACCATTGAGATCGTAGTAGAGTGTACGTTTTCCGTCTTCTTGGACAGGACCAATCGCTTTATATTTCACTGTCAAAATCTTCCCTTTGTCTAACTCGACGGTGGTCGTTTCACCTAGTTCGAGACCGTAAAAGAAGTCTGGAGTGTCGATAACGTCGATTTTTCCAAAGCGTTCATAATAGACCAAGAAATCTTCATACACCTTGGGATACATGGCGTATGAGAGCAGTTTTGTTTCATCGATATCTTCGTTAGGCATATATTCTTCTAAAGCCTCATAAGCTTGGGTAAAGTCGTAGTCCGGGATATGATTTCCAGGACGGTCAGTGATAACGTCTTGTCCTTTAACCACTACTTTTTGTAGTTCTTTGTTGAAGCCATTAGGCGGCTGTCCAATTTCTCCACGGAAGAATGAGACAACAGAGTCAGGGAAGTCTAAGTTAGGACCTTCTTCGATGACCGATTGCTCATCTAAATCATTGGTTACCATGAACAGAGAGAGGTCACCGACGACTTTGGAAGACGGTGTTACTTTGATGACGTCGCCAAGCAGAGCATTCACACGCTGGTACATATCGAGTACATCGTCGAAACGATCCCCTAAACCTACAGATCTAGCTTGAGCTTGAATATTACTGTATTGCCCGCCCGGCATCTCAAATTTGTAAACCTCTGTCCAAGGGTTGACGAGATCACTTTCAAATGGTTGGTAGTACTTACGCGTTGTCTTCCAGTACTCTGCCATTTTGTCTCCTGCATCGACGTCTAATTCAATTGTTCGCTCTTTTCCTTGGCGAGCATAGTATAAAGCGTTACTGTCTGGCTGTGAGTTCTGGCCAGAAACAGAAGAGTTCGCTGTATCTACAATGTCAACACCGGCATCGATAGCTCTTGAAAGAGTAGTGATCGCATTTCCAGATGTATCGTGCATATGCAAGTGAATAGGAAGATTACTTTCTTCTTTGAGAGCTTTAACCAGCTGGTAAGCTGCTTCAGGCTTTAAGATACCTGACATATCTTTGATACTGATGAGATGTACGCCTAAATCTTCTAGTTCTTTAGCTAAATCAACATAGTATTGTAAAGTATAAGTATCAGAACGTTCTGGATTTAAGAAGTCGCCTGTATAACAGATCGCTCCTTCAACTAATTTCCCCGTCTTTAAAGCTTCTTCGATAGGTAACTTCATTGTTTCGATCCAGTTTTGGGAGTCGAAAATTCTGAAGACATCGATTCCTTTGTCTGCACTTTCGTGGATAAATCTGGTTACAATATTATCAGGATAGTTATTATAACCTACAGCATTCGATGCTCTCAGTAACATCTGGAAAGGAATATCCGGGATAAGCTCTCTTAACTCTGTGAGGCGTTCCCAAGGGCTTTCTTTTAAGAAGTTATAAGCGACGTCAAAAGTAGCTCCTCCCCACATTTCAAGAGAGAAGTGGTCTTGCATCGTTTGATTCATATAAGGTGCGATATCTCTCATATCTTTTGTTCTCATACGCGTCGTCAACATAGACTGGTGAGCATCTCTCAATGTTGTATCTGTGAGAAGCGTATTTTCTTCTTTCAATACAGCTTCGATAACTGCTTCCGGTCCTTCCTCATCAAGGATGTGCTTGTAGCTGCGTCCTTTATGGGTAGGTTCTTCTGGTACTTCTGGAATTTGACGCTCTGGGAAGTCAGGCTTGCCGTTCTGTTGAATACCAGGGAAACCGTTGACTGTCACTTCGCCGAAGTATTCTGCGATTCTTGAACCGTCATCTAATTGAGGCTTCACATCAAAGATTTCTTTGTGCTCTGCAATAAATGTTGTATCAGACTCCCCTTTTATAAAAGTAGGGTGATTGACAATATTACGTAAGAAACTGATGTTTGTTTTTAATCCTACTATCTTTGTCTCTTCAAGAGCACGATCTGTCCTATGGATCACTTCTTCAACTGTGTCTGCGTGTGTACAGAGCTTTAACAGCAGGGAGTCATAGAAAGGCTGAATTTCTGCACCAGTGTAGGCATCTCCTGCATCAACGCGGATACCTGGTCCGCCGGCAACTTCATAGTCTGTGATTTTTCCAGAGTCTGGAGCAAAATCATTAACCGGGTCTTCAGTGGTAATTCTGCTTTGGATAGCATATCCATTCGTTGTAATGTCTTCTTGCTGCGGCATGTTGATAACCTCACCGAAGAGACTCTCGCCATCTGCTACTAGAATTTGTGTCTTAACGATATCGATATCTGTCACCATTTCAGTGATGGTATGTTCGACTTGGATACGAGGGTTGACTTCAATAAAGTAAAAGTTGTTTCCTGAAACTAAGAATTCAATTGTTCCAGCATTGACATAGTCAACATGGTTTAGTAACTGCAGGGAAGCGTCAGTTATTTCTTTTCTTAACTTTTCATCAAGATTGAAAGCGGGTGCCACTTCAACGACTTTCTGGTGACGTCTTTGAATAGAACAATCCCTTTCATAGAGGTGAACGCCATTCCCATGTGTGTCACCTATAATTTGAACTTCGATATGCTTTGGATTTTCAATATATTTCTCTAAATAAATAGCGCCGTCTCCAAAAGAAGTTTCAGCCTCAGATTGAGCTCTATTAAAAGCTTCCTCCACTTCGTCTTCTTTATAGACGATACGCATTCCTTTACCGCCCCCGCCGCTTACTGCTTTCAGCATGACAGGGTAATCATATTCTTCAGCAAAATCGAACACTTCTTGAACAGACTCGACTGCTCCATCTGATCCTGGAACTACATCTAAGCCTGCTTCAACAGCTGTTTCAATTCCACTTATTTTGTCTCCAAACATTTCTAAATGTTTTAATTCAGGTCCGATGAATATAATATCTTCTTCTTCACAACGTCTTGCGAAGTCGCGGTTCTCACTTAGAAACCCATATCCTGGATGAATAGCATCCACATCATTTTCCTTAGCAATTTCGATGATAGCTTCAATATCTAAGTAAACACCTGTAGGACTTGCCCCTTTGCCTACGAGATACGCTTCATCAGCTTTACGGCGATGAACAGCATTCATATCTTCTTCCGAATATATTCCTACCGCGGTTAATCCTAACTCATGGACAGCGCGAATAATACGAGTCGCGATTTCCCCTCGATTGGCCACAAGTACTTTTTCAATATGGTTCACTAATCATCACTCTTCCCTAAATTTTATTTTATTGCATGGCTACATTATACAACACAATTTAATATTGTAAACCTTTTCATCGTTTGTTTAATAAGGTTGTAAAAAATGAGGTTCTTGTAAACCTTTTAAGTCAAGGGATTTTAGATTCATTCTTTTTCTAATGATATTATAATAATAAACTTGTTGAAAAGTGCTGGGGAGTCCCGTTCAGACTCGTTTAATTTTGATAAAAAATATTCATAGTAGCAACAGAAAAGACGTTCACCTTTAAAAGGTGAACGTCTTTTCATGGTATTTATTTGTTATATTTTTTGCAGGACGACAGGGCGGACGCGCTTCGTCAGCACGATCGCGAAAGTAAGTTTCAAAAGATCTCCCGGCAAGAAAGATAACCCCGCGAGTAAAGCCGCCACCAATCCGAACTCATTATCTAGATAGACATTCATAATCGACGTCATATAGAGCAGACCGATCGCATATGTAATGACTATATTGATAAGACCCGCTGTGATAAATTCTATGAAAGAAGGATCTTTTTTGTTTTCTAAATATCGCGCTTGAAAGTAACTAGCCGGTAGAAAACTTAAAATAAAGCCGAAACTTGGGGTAACCACTGACTGGATACCTCCTGCAAAGCCTGAAAAAACGGGGAGGCTGAGCAAGCCGAGGCTTAAAAATAGAAAGGTAGAAAGAAAAGCATTTTTTGGCGAAAGTAAAAAACCAATTAAAAACACTGCCAAGGTTTGAAGGGTAAGAGGGACAGGACCGATCGGAACAGCAAGCTGGGAAGAAACCACTAATAAAGAAGTCATAAACGCTATGGTTGTAAGGTCTTTTGTTCGCATAACTGGACAT
>JBHWPB010000003.1:0-7129 GCA_043424675.1 Carnobacteriaceae bacterium
TTAATAGGGTTTATTTTTATCCCAGTTGGAATTTCGAGATTATATCTCTTTATTTTTAATTTTCTTCATGCTATATTCAATACACTCATGTTACTCAAGAAATTATATGGAGGTCATTATAGTAATGGAAGTAAAAATTGATAATCAACACCAGCTGGATAACTTAAACATTGATAATCAGTATCAACTGTATATAAATGGTGAATGGACAGATGGTTCAGGCGATGAGCGACTTGCTACATACAATCCTGCTAACGGAGAGAGACTTTCTGAAATCGTAGGTGCTACTGAAGAAGACGTAGATGCAGCTATTAAAGCAGCACAGGAAGCATTTAAATCTTGGGGACGTACATCTGTAAAAGAACGTGCGGCACTTCTCCATGAGATAGCAGATATCATTGAAGAGAATACTGATCACTTAGCAATGGTCGAGACTTTAGAGAACGGAAAATCTTTCCGCGAGACTTCCGGCGCAGATATTCCTTTAGCAGCTGATCATTTCCGTTACTTTGCAAGCGTTATCCGAAGTGAAGAAGACTCCGTAAAAATGCTAGAAGACGAAAAAATGTCTATTATTCTGCGCGAGCCTATTGGTGTTGTAGGACAGATTGTTCCATGGAACTTCCCCTTCTTAATGGCAGCCTGGAAACTTGCTCCTGTTCTTGCAGCAGGGGATACAACAATTTTGAAACCCTCCTCATCCACTTCATTGAGTGTACTTGAACTTATGAAGCTCATAGGCGACATTGTGCCAGATGGCGTCATTAATATTATTACTGGGAGAGGGTCAACAACGGGAGACTATCTCCAAAAGCATGAAGGTTTAGACAAAGTCGCCTTCACGGGATCAACTTCTGTAGGCCGCGAAATTGGTATTGCAGCAGCTGAAAACCTCATTCCCGCAACTTTAGAGTTAGGAGGAAAATCAGCGAATATCTTCTTCGAAGACATGGACATGGAGATGGCTTTAGAAGGAGTTCAACTGGGCATTCTCTTTAACCAAGGACAAGTCTGTTCAGCAGGTTCAAGAATTTTCGTTCAAGAATCTATTTACGATGAGTTTATGGAGAGACTGGTCGAAGAATTCGAAAAAGTGAAGGTTGGGCTGCCTTGGGAAGACGGTGTACAGATGGGAGCTCAAATTGATGAAAAGCAGCTTGAGACAATCCACGGTTATGTTGAAAAAGGAATTGAAGAAGGGGCAGAGGTTCTTGTAGGTGGCGAACGCTACCAAGATGGTGATCTTGCTGATGGTGCATTCTATAAACCAACACTTCTGAAAACAACTAATGATTCAACAGTCGCCCAAAAAGAAATCTTCGGCCCTGTTGGAACAGTGATCACATTCAAAGATGCAGATGAAGTTATTGAGCTCGCTAACGACAGTGAGTATGGTTTAGCTGGCGGTGTCTGGACAAAAGACATCAACAAAGCTTTCAAAGTTGCTCGCGGAGTCCGTACAGGACGTATGTGGGTCAACACTTACGCTGAATTTGAAGCAGGCGCACCATTTGGTGGATACAAGAATTCAGGAATCGGACGCGAAACGCACAAAACTATTCTCGATGCCTATACACAACAAAAAAATATCTACATCAATCTGTCAGAAGACAAACAAGGAATGTATTAATAGAGTGTGTGACAAAAAGTTCGAGGCTTGAGCACCTTGGATCTAAAGCGACAAAGTGTTTTACCGAAAGGTACGCTCAAGCCGCTTGAGGAGCGTAACTAAGAACAAGGTGTGCAGTAAAGAACAGTATAAGTGACAGAAATTAAATACTAATAAACAAGTTATTACACTTCCCCTAATAAAATATAAGTCACAAAAAAGAATCAGGTCCTAGGGGCCTGATTCTTTTACTTCTGTTCATTTTCTAGATCATTTTTCTTCATGTAATATTGTACCGTATCAGAAGACTTTCTAGTTATATTTTCAACGTGATTATTTGGATAGTGAGTCGAAGAGACGAATGCACCGAAGAAAAATATATTCTCTAATACCCCATAACGTTGATTGATGGGCTGAAGACCAGGCCAAGTGACTAGAATCCCTTCACCATCGAAATGAGAGAGAATAATTTTCTTCCGATATAAATTCTCTATCAGAGGATTAAGTTTTCTAGCATGGGAGAATCGTGTTTCAAATCCTGTGACATTAATCAGAACATCAACTTTTTCTTCCTGATCTGCTAAGATATTAAAACCGTTATGGCCAAGAGAATTGATCTCCTCTAAACCGCGAACTACTCTTATATCATTAGTTTGCAGCAAGTCTAGTATCCATTCAAAGGTTTTCGTGGGAGTGATCGTCCTTAAGAATTCCATAGGCTCGCGATACTTCTTATTAAATATTTCTAAATCCTTTTGATTCAGCGAATTAATTAAGGCTGGGAGATAGGGAACCATGCTGGACATGTATTTTTGAGTGTAAGCTAAATCTTGATCTCGTGCATCTAAAGCATAGCGGTACTGTACCAGTTTCCCTACTTTATAGTCAGAATACACCTCCAGCAGGTCGACCTCTTCTCTTGAAAAATCATCCATAATCAATTCGGAAATCTGATTTAAAGGAATTAAACCCTTTCCTTTTTCTAACTCTGCTGTAATCCATTCATCAGAAAATGAAAAATTAGTAAAAGGTCTTTCTAAAGGGATAAGAGGGGTATAAAAAGGCTCATTACGCACATAAAAAGTCAAAGGATTTATTAAATTTTGTTCTTGAATGAGATAACGCATCACGTCGACTCCAGCAGCGCCACTTCCAATGATTCCAATTTTTTCATCTCCATTGAAATCTGATAAATTTTCTTTTACTGGGTAGGGATCATGTATGTAATTTTCTTCTCCCATTAAATCATAATAATCGCTATAAGGCGGATGGCCTATCGCAAAAAATACGGCGTCAAAGAACTCTCCAAGCCAGCCGCCTTCCGCCGTGTATACATCATAAAAATAAGGGCCAGGTTCTCCATCCCGCACTTCTTGCTTCTTGCTATTCATAATCTTAAGATCTTCTACTGAAGCTTTGATAACCTTTACTTGCTTATGAGTATACCAAGGTTCAAATTTTTCATTCAGATACTCTCCATAAACAGGTCTCGGTACAAGCTCTTCAAAATTAGTCCTTTTTTCATAATTCTGATCCAGCCATTTTATGAAATCGTAAGGATCTCCCCCTTCTGCACTTACTGCATCAGGTGAATTATTAAGCATAACAGTATGACTATCTTCTTCATAAGGCATACCAGCGCCTAATGTATGCTGGGCTTCAAATACTGTGATGCGGTCTTCTTTGTTAAAATAAGGGTGGTTTAACAGCTCTTTCAAAGCAGAAGAGCCTGCCAAACCTCCACCAACAATTGCTATATTTTTCATTTTTCCCCCGTCTAAATTTTTATTTCTATTCTATATTCGGATTTTCAGGAAGTTCCCAATCGATAGGTTCTCTTCCTGCTTCTTGTAATATTTCATTTGTCTTCGAGAAAGGCCGTGAACCTAAAAAACTGATGTGAGCAGAAAATGGACTGGGGTGCGAAGATGTTAAAACTGCATGCTTACTTTCATCAATTAAAGAACGCTTTGCTATAGAGGCATTCCCCCATAAAATAAAGACGATTTTTTCTTCTTTTTCATTTAGAGCTTTTATGACACCATCTGTCACCGCTTCCCAACCCAATCCCTGGTGAGCATTAGCTTCGCCTTGGCGCACTGTTAACACTGCATTTAAGAGTAAAACACCTTGGTCTGCCCATTTTTTCAAGTAGCCATGATTGACGGGTGTATAGCCTAAATCAGCTTCCAGCTCCTTGTAAATATTTCTCAACGAAGGCGGAACGTTTACTCCTGGTTTGACAGAGAAGCTCAAACCGTGAGCCTGATTGGCTCCATGATAGGGGTCTTGGCCTAATATTACAGCTTTCACCTCAGAATAAGGTGTCCACTCGAAAGCTGTCCATAAATCGTACATGTCCGGGTATACTGTTTCCCTCTTATATTCTTCAGCTAAAAAATGACGAAGCTTTCGATAAGATTCCGTGTTTGTTAATTCTTCAAGTATAGGTTTCCAGTCATTTTCAACAGGTATCATAATATTAAATCAGCCTCTTTCTTAAGAATGAACTAGGGTTTATCATAATGGTAATCAAGAAGAGCTTTCAATATAATCCCATATCTTCGCGCAAATATTCTCTATTTCATCTTTACTTAGAGATGAAAAACTGATAAAAATTATATTTTTATAAACTTCATCCTCTTTTTTCACTGAATAATCGCTCAATAAATTTAATTTTATTCCGTCTTTTTCCAGTTTACTTTGCAGCCCTTCACCATCAAAAGAACGAGAAGGATGTACGAGAACATGGAGCCCTGCCGCTTGCCCATAAATTTTTGCGTGAGGGTCTTTTCGATGAATGAGTGTGATAAGAGAGTCTCGCTTCTTTTTGTAAAAAGTACGGGAACGGTTAAGGTGTCTTTCAAAGTGGCCTTCTTCGATAAAATCATACATGACCCACTGGTTTAATGTAGATAAGGTCGCAGATTGATGGAAGTAACGTTTATTATAACGATTTAACAATTTCACCGGCAAGACGAGGTAACTCAAACGAATACCAGGTGCGACGACTCGTGTGAAACTTCCGAGATGAATCACTTTCTTTTTCTGATCCAGATAATTTAAAGAAGGAATCGGGATGCCTGAATACCGGAATTCACTATCGTAATCATTTTCTATGATATATCGCTCAGAAGAAGCATTCGCCCAATTCAACAAATCCGAGCGCCGGCTGAGAGGCATGATTGATCCTGTCGGGAATTGATGATTGGACGTGACACACATCAAGTTTACCTTACTTTCTTGCAGAACATCTACTCGCAGCCCTGCTTCATCTACTTCGATAGGTATTATAGGGACTTTATGGCGATTCATCAACGATTTAAAACCGGGATACCCAGGATCTTCTATTCCAAAATAAAGATCTCCATCTAATAAATTCAAAATCAGTGACAAAAGATACTCTGAACTCGGACCTAGGATGATCTGTTCTTTTTCACAAGGGACACCTCTCGCTTCCGTTAGGTAATGATGAATGACCTCTCTTAAAGCTTCTAGACCTTGTCCTGCCGATTCTTCCAACAATCCATCGTGATATTTTTTGAAACTTGTCCGATAGAGTTTTTGAAAAATGGAATAAGGAAATAAATCTTTATCAGCTACAGACCGAGTTAAGTCATACTTAATCTTAGTCTGTGAATCGATTGCTTTTAAGTTTAGAGAAGAAACTTCTTGCCTTTTCTGACTTTCATAATAGTGGAACTGGACATCGGACACATAATACCCCCTGCGTTCTTCAGAATAAATGTAACCTTCCACTGAGAGCTGGTCATAAGCATTCATCACAGTATTCTCGCTGACTCCCTGCATGTCTGCAAGCTGCCGTTTGCTTGGAAGTCTGTCATTTACTTGCCATTCTTTTTGATGTATTTTTTCTTTAATCACTTGGTAAATCTGGATATATAAAGGAGTTTCAAGATTAGGATTAATATCGAGTAACATTTTGTCCTTCCTTTTCATCTGGTACCATTGTTATTTAGAGATCTGATGCTTTTAATGGTATCAGATAATACTTAGAATAGATAGACAGATGAAGGAGAATGTAAGATGGATAATATGCGAATTTTAATTGTCAATGACTACGCGGGGGTAGGTAAAGTAGCGGCGAATGTGGTCTCCCCCATACTTTCTGCCGCTCAGTTTGAACCTTTTGTCCTCCCCACTTTACTTCTATCAAGTAATGCAGATGTCGAGGTGGGCACAGCTGTCACTCAATCCACAACTCATCTTTTTGAAGATTATTTCAATCATTGGAACCAATTAGGCTTTGATTTTGCAGGCTATGCGACGGGTTATTTCGCAGATATCGAACAAATCCAGCTATTCAAAGAGTATTATTTAGAAAAAGAAGCAGAGAACCCAGAGGTGAAACTCTTTGTCGATCCGACCATGGGAGAAGGCGGAGAGCTGTATCCTGGTTTCGATGCAGGAGTCCCACACCAGATTGCACAGTTATTCGAACATGCTGATATTGTCTTTCCAAATATTACAGAAGCTTGCCTTATTACAAGTCATCCTTATAAAGAAGATATGGATGACGATGAGTTAACAGTCCTAGGAAAAAAACTGCACGAGTTAGGGGCCAAAAATATTGTTATCACAGGCATCAAAAGAGTGGAGAACGACGAAAAAAGAATTGGTTTCTTCTACTACAATGAAAAACAAGACAGCCGACTCGTGCTCCACAACTATTATCCGAAAGATTTATTCGGGACAGGCGACATCGTGTTCAGCCTTATTATGTCCTTCTATTACTATGGTTTTTCTATTGAAGAATCGATCAGAGAAACCTCTGTGTTGACAGAAAAAGTATTTGAAGACACTTTGGCTCTTGACCGAGCACATAAATATGGTCCCTACTTCGAACCGATGCTTTTTGATTTCGCAAAAAGATTAAAACGATTAAACACTTAATCTTTAAAAGCTACATTTTTTTCTCACATCACGTTATTAAAGATGACGGGGTTTTTAGAAAGGAATGAAGTTGTGATGGAGTATACTGAATTTTACACTTCTTTTGTCGATATCATAAGTAATGTTGGGTTTCCTATTTTTGTATCCCTATATTTACTTCAGAGAATGGAGACGAAATTAGATGAAATGGTGCAGGCGCTTCAAGACCTGAGTCAAACTTTCAAAGAAAACATATAGTGGAAACACTACATAAATGAAAACAAGAGCGGTTTTATTCCCTGAGAATAGAGCTGCTCTTATTTTTTCAATTTCTGCCTTTCCTTTATTTTTATTTTTATGGAAGATTATAGAATTAAGTTAGCCACTTCAAATAAAAAAGCCATGTGAACGTGTTATATTGAAAGTACCACCAAATCAATATAAGGGGAATTCACATGACTCAAATAAATAGTACCACAGAAACATGCAAAGGAAAACATCTGACCTATGGTGAAATGAAACAGATCGAGGCCTATAAGAATCTCGAACTTTCTAATCGTGCGATCGCAGAGCTACTCGGACGAAGTCCGCAGACGATCAATAATGCCATTCATAAAGGAACGGTTC
>JBHWPB010000004.1:0-2850 GCA_043424675.1 Carnobacteriaceae bacterium
CTGGAGGTCTTTCACGCTTTAACCGATGGAACTGGAGCGCTGTGGTTTTTTCAAGATTTGTTATTGGAATATATCAGGATTCGTTATATTCACGAAGATACTAAGAGGCCTGAACGTGAAAAGAATGACTTAGAAGACAGCTTTAGACGTTACTTCGGTAAAAAGAACGTCCAGAAAAGAGAAATAACTCAATCTCTCGATGATATTTTTGAAGAGAAAGAAATGGGACGACAAGATGCAGGAAAAGAAAATGAAAAACCTGGAAAGGTTTACAGGATCAAGGGGACACCAACTCCTGATTATAGACCGAGAGTCATCAGTGTAGACTTAAATGTGAAAGAGTCCCTCAATTTGTCGCGAAAAGAAGGGGTCACGCTGACGCTTTATATGACCGCCTTATATCTTTTATCTGTTTATGAAGCGAAGGCGAAGAAAGAAAGAAAGACGACGATCAGTGTTTCTATTCCAATCAATCTCAGAGAATTTTTCCCTTCGGTTTCCGTTCGTAATTTTTTCTCAACGACCCTTGTCTCCTATACCTTCAAAGAGGGCCAGGACCATAAGATCAGCGACATCTGTCAAGAATTGAATGAACAGTTCCAACGACAGCTTGATAAAGAGGAATTAGAAAAGCGCTTGCAGCGTTACATTGAGTTTGAACGTCATCCGGTGTTGCGGGTTGTTCCACGCTTTATAAAGGATTTTATATTGAAGGCGGCAAACAAGTATAATAACCGCAGCATTACTGTTGCCATGTCGAATCTCGGTATAGCTAAATTTCCTCCTGAAGCAGAAGAATTTATCGATAAAATTACATTTTACACCTCTGTTGTCCGTCCGCAGTTCTGTATGATTTCATACCGAGATAATCTGAATATCACTTTTACAACGCCTTTTATAGAGACAGAGATCCACAAACTCTTTGTCCGTCACCTGACTAACGAAGGGCTTGATGTGGTAGTAGATGTAAACAAAGTAACTTCAAAGGAGCTGGACGAGTAGTGAAAATTTGTGAAAACTGTAAAACAGCTGTCAAAGGAGATTGGAAGGTTTGTCCTTTATGTCAAGCACCTTTAAAGGAGGGGACTGCAAACACTTCTCACAAGAACACTTCCTTACAGGACTTCTCCTTACGTTTTAGTCGACAGAATATATATCGAGCGCTTATTACTATTTCTATCTTTGCGATTATTTTGTACTTTATTATACAGGCAATATGGAGTTTCGAATTTTTCGGATTAGAATATATAATGTTTGGTTTGATGGTCACCTGGCTGAGTATCCTGACTTTCATTAGAAAAAGAAGAAATATTGCGAAAGCCATTGTTTATTTATTAGTACTGCTTGCTTTTGTCAGTGTTTATTTTGATTATCTCAATGGCTGGCAGGGTTGGTCGCTGACTTTCAATATCCCAATATTGAGTATCTCCACTTTAGTCGGGATGATGATCTCTATTCACTTTATAAAGCTCAGAGCTGAAGATTATGTGCTGTATTTAGAATTAGCAGCTTTATTGGGTTTTATCCCTTTCATATTCTTAAACCTAGGCTGGGTCGTCCATCCTTTGCCGAGTCTTTTTTCCGTCCTTTTGAGTCTTCTTGTCTTTATCTTTACCTTTAAGAGACACCGCCATAAAATAAAAAACGAGCTCAAAAAAAGATTTCATATTTAGAAGAGAGTAAGAGTAGATCAGATGATTGCGAAAGGAAGCGGCTTGGATCGTATGAAAAAAATACTAAAGCGAATAGAATACACATTGTATATTTTCATTTTTATTCTGGCTGTGATCTTCACCATATCCGTTATGCAAAATGGATTATCTGCCTCTCTTCACTCTATCCAGTCTTTTATCGACCGCACAGGCGTATGGGGCTGGATTCTTTTTGTGCTGCTCCAAATTTTACAAGTTGTTATCCCATTTATTCCAGGCGGAGTAATAAACACAATAGGTGTAATCTTATACGGGCCATAGCAGGGGTTCTTCCTTAATTTCATCGGCAATCTTATAGGAGCGTTGCTTGCTTTTTTGCTTGCACGACGGTTTGGCACGAAATTAGTCTACAGCTTTTTTGAGGAAGATCGTATCGATCGTTTTCAAAATAATCTTGAAGAATTAAATTATGTACCAGTTTTCTTAACTGTTACTTTTGCTCTACCGGGTTTTCCGGATGGAGCGCTTGTCTATCTTGCTGGCAGTGTGACGAAAATATCGGTGGCACAGTTCATGCTTATGATGCCGGCTGGTCGTGGAATCTCATTGCTAGTTTATAGCGTTGGCATTGACGTTATCTTAAGATTCATTGAGCATCGTCTGAATTTCTTATGAAAAGCAGCAGGAGGCTTTAATTTATTGATAACACAGTCTTATTGTGAATATAGTAACGAACAAAGAGTAAACCAAGGGCAAAGGGCTTCTGGAGGAAAACTCGAAGAACTCTTAGCAATGAGAATATTAGTTTTAGGTGGAGCGGGTTTAGAAGGATCTACTTTCCCGAGAGGTTTAGCCAAAAGTTGAGTGGAAACTTTTACTATAGCATACTACAATTTCTAGTGGACTAAGGATGTAGCTCAAGAATTGAAAAACTAGGGGATCTTTACCGTAGAAAATGAAAAAGACAGAGAAGATGCAGCTATGGCTTATAAAATGGGCGCACAGGCAACCATTTGACGTTGTGGCTGACACATCCATTTCCACGGAGAATGATGAGGACCGCAGAAACCGATCAGCCAGGAGTGCATATACCAGAAGAGCTTTTATATTCTCCTGCATAAAAAAGTAAGAGAGCGTTATCTTCTAAATTTTTTATTTGAACAATTAACGTATAAATCGAGAAAGCTATTCCATAAAA
>JBHWPB010000005.1:0-14474 GCA_043424675.1 Carnobacteriaceae bacterium
GGGTTTAAAGGACTTCGAAGTGATCTCCAAAAGTTAGAGTAGACTATCTAGCGTTTTGGAGATCTTTTTATGTTGCAAAGAGAATTATATTTTACCAGAGATAAGTCGAATATTTTGGAACTCTGAATTTCACTTATCATACAATTTATGAGAAAACAGTGAATCTAGAAAATGTTCCGTTCAAACTCTTAGCGGCAGGGAAGATTATTTTCTACAAAAATAGGAGAGTAAAATATGAGAGATAATGAATTAAAAACGTATAGTCTATATTTAATCTTATTCATAGCAGGACTTATCATTTTGACAGGGTGTTCGCAAAATGGGAATAACCAAGCTGCATCCAGTTCAACCTCAACAATGAAGAGCGAAGAGGCAGCAAATCTGAGAGAGGACCCTTATAATGAAACTAAATTTTATATGGGAACTTATGTATCTTTTACTGTTTATGACGAAGGAAAAGAAGAAACACTTGAAAAAGGTTTTAAAAAGGTAGAGGAACTCGAAAATTTATTAAGTCCGGAAATTTCTGACTCAGAAATCAGTGAGATAAATGACAATGCTGGACGACAACCTGTAGAAGTCTCAGATGATACTTACGATCTGCTTAAATTAGCCCATGAATACAGCTCTATTGAAGAAAGCGGTTTTGATTATACTATTGGAGCTTTGACAGATTTATGGCGCATAGGCTTTGACGACGCGAGAAAACCTTCTGACGAAGAAATTCAAGAGGCACTTCCACTAGTGGATCACCAAAAGGTAGAATTCAGTGATGAAACACAGTCAGTCTATTTAACAGAGTCTGGAATGCGTATTGACTTAGGAGCTATTGCCAAAGGTTATATTGCTGACAAAGTAAGAGAAGTTTTTGAAGAAGAGGGGGTGACGACAGCTATTATTGACTTGGGTGGCAATGTTATTGCAATGGGGGGATCGCCTTCAAGAGACGGAGAGTATTGGAATGTAGGCATACAAGATCCGATAAGCGACAGAGGCGAGACTATCGGAGCAACCAGACAATCTGATGAATCTATTGTGACTTCCGGAGTATACGAAAGATATCTCGAAACAGAAGACGGTGGAGTCTACCATCATTTACTCCATCCAGAAACAGGCTACCCTATTGAAAACGGCTTGGTAAGTGTCTCGATCATTACAGAAAGATCAGTAGACGCTGATGCGCTTGCTACAGTAATTTACGGATTAGGTTTAGAGAAAGGACTAGACTTTATAAATAACCGTGATGATGTTGAAGGTATTTTAATAACAGAAGAACAAGAACTTTATACTTCAGAGGGGCTAAAAGAGAATTTCGAGCTGACTGAAGAATCTTACGATTGGATAAACGAGTAATATGAAAAGCCTCCAGAAAGTTAGTATTTCGAGACTAACTTTCTGGAGGCTTTTTTGTAGGAGAGGTTCTCTCATTTTTATCTCTAAATTGTTTATTCTTCAGACGATGAATTTCCAGGAAGAGTATTCTCTTCTGACCAAGCAGGAACGTCTGCGTCTGCCGTTGTCTCACTGATTAAGTCAGCTGTTCTGTCGGTCTGATATGCTTCTACAAGAGGTTGTACCCATGGCTCTTCAATGTTGTCTGGTGTGACGACGATAACATTTTTGTAGTATTCGCTGACTGCTTCCATGTCATCAGTATCAAGCTGTAAAGCATCTTCTTGCGGGATATAACCTGCATCGACCGCAAAGTTGGTGTTGATGACAGCCGCTGTAATATCAGGCAAAGTTCTCGGAAGTTGTGCTGCATCGACAGCTTTAATCGTAATATCAATGTTATATTCTTCGATGTCATCTGTTGTGGGGCTTTCTGCATGACCATCAGCCAGCTCGATAAAACCTAGATGTTCCAAGAATAAGATAGCACGTCCACCATTGGTGACGTCATTAGGGATGCCAATTGTATCCCCATCTTGAATTTCTTCCACACTTGAAACTTGTTCAGAGTAGATACCCATTGGAGAAATAAAGGTATAGCCGACAGGTTCTAAATCATTCCCTGTACTTGTGTTAAAATCTTCCAGAAAAGCCACGTGTTGAAAAGCATTCACGTCTAAATCACCGCCTGCCAAAGCTTCGTTGGGCTGGTTATAATCTGAAAATTGAACCACTTCGAGCTCAATATTTTGCTCAGCTACACGTTCAGCTATATCCTCCCAAATGATTTGCGCGTTTTCACCGACGACTCCGACCGACAACTCATCAGTTTCGGATACCTCTTCAGTTGCTTCCGCTTGTTCGGAGTCAGTATTCTCTTCCCCCTGGCTTTGACCACAGGCAACTAAAACTACAGCAACAAGAACAGGGAGGATACTCAGTATTAATTTTCTTATTTTATACATTATTCAATCATCCTTATCTTTTCAAACTATAGATAGTAGCAGGGTAGTAAGACTTAACATTCAATATATCTCTGTAGTACAGTTGTGCACGGTTTTTTGTATAAAAGTACTAGACTCGCTATTCTAAGACTTGACACTGCCGGCTCTTTTCCGTATGTAAACTTATTCAGCTTCTTCCACTGTTGAATTTCCTTCAGATGAACTGTTTCCAGGAAGATTATCTTCTTCTGACCAAGCAGCTACATCTGCCCCTTCAGTAGTTTCGCTGATTAAATCAGCGGTTTGATCGGTTTGATATTCATTTACAATTGTTTCCACCCATGGTTCTTCAATATTTTCTGGTGCAACGACGATAACGTTTTTATAATATTCGCGGACAGATTCAATCTCATCTGTATCGAGCTGCAAAGCATCTTCTTGTGGAACAAAACCTGCATCCACAGCAAAGTTGGTGTTGATGACTGCCGCTGTGACGTCAGGCAGAGTTCGAGGAAGTTGTGCTGCGTCGACAGGCTCGATTGTGACATCCGTATTGTATTCTTCGATATCATCAGTAGTTGGACTCTCTCCGTCTGTCTCAGCGAGTGTGATATATCCGAGTTCATCCAAGAAGAATAAAGCACGTCCGCCATTCGTTACATCGTTAGGGATAGCGATGGTGGCACCATCTTGGATTTCAGCAAGACTTGCGACCTCTTCGGAATAAATACCCATTGGAGAAATATAAGTGAAGCCGACAGGTTGTAAGTCGTTATCTGTACTTTCATTAAAATCTTCTAACAAAGCCACATGTTGGAAACCATTGAGGTCTAAATCGCCGCCTGCTAATGCTTCATTAGGCTGGTTATAATCTGAAAATTGAACGACTTCGAGCTCTATGTTTTGGTCGACTAAACGCTCTGCGACGTCCTCCCAAACGACTCTTTCATTTTCACCAACCACTCCTACGGATAAGTCGTATCTTTCAGAAGTTTCTTCCACAGCTTGGGAGTCAGTGCTTTCGCCTTCTTGATTTTGTTCTTGCCCCTGTCCACATGCAGCTAAAATTACAGCAACAAAAGCAACTAAGCAACCTAATGCCCTCTTTTTAATCTTATTCATTTTGAATTCTCCCTTTCTTTTTGTTGAAATCATAAGTGATGAGTGATGAAAATTAATGTTCCACTCTTTCTACCAATATATTTCCTATAACCTGAGAGAGAACGACAAGAAGCATAATAATTAAGGTACAGACGATGGTGACATCCATTTGATAACGGTTATAACCGCGTGTGATAGCTAAATCCCCAAGGCCTCCTCCACCGATTGTCCCTGCCATAGCAGTTAAAGAGATCAGGTTAATGATTGAAACTTGTGTAGTACGGATAAGGGAAGGAAGCCCCTCTTTAAGGTAAACAGAGAAGATGATTTCGCGATTAGACGCTCCCATACTTTGCGCAGCTTCAATTATTCCCGGATCAACTTCTAAGAGTGCATTTTGAACTTGTTTAGAATAGAAAGGAACCATACCGATAATCAAAGGAACGATAGCAGCTGTTGTACCTATCGTTGTTCCTGCAATCAAACGAGTGAGTGGTCCGACCAAAGCAATCAAAATAACAAAAGGAATCGAACGGAGAGCATTCACAATTTTATCGAGTACATTATAAACGGTTGTATTTTCAGCAATACCTCCGGGCCTTGTTATCACTAAAACAACTCCGATGATAATTCCAAAAATAAAAACAAAAATTCCACTGATAAGCGTCATATAGATCGTCTCCCATGTTGCTTCTATGAGACGGTCCGTAATTTCCAAAACATTCGGCATCATTCTCTCGAGTATGCTCATTATTTTTCTCCTTTCCCATTTAAGGCTGAGATTTTCTCTGCAGAAGCTAGTTTCTTTTCACCATCGATGGTCGTGATGAAAAGTTCGGTGACTCGGATATCTTTTGTTTTGATATAGTCAAAGGCCTCTTTTCTGTTTTCTAGATCTCCGCTAAGGGTGATGACAAGTTCTCCTACTGGTGTGTTATCTAGGATGTCGACACTTGCATAGAGGATATTAGTCACTACCTCAAAATTCTGATTGAGTGTAGCTAAAAGCGGTTCGCCTGTTCCTTCGCCTACGAAACTGAGCTGCAGGAGATCGTCATCGTCTGTCAAACCGAGTATGGCAGGGTGAGTGAGCAGGTTTTCGAGAGACTTATCAATGTGAGAGGCTGTTCGGATAAATTCTTGTGTGAGAGAATTTTTAGGGTCTGTAAAGATAGAAACCACATCGCCTTGTTCGACTATGGCTCCATCTTCCATAACAGCGACCTTGTTGCATATTTGCTTGACGACATCCATCTCATGTGTAATCAAAACAATGGTGATGCCTAATTCCTGATTCACCCAGCTCAACAAATCGAGAATCGATTCTGTCGTTCGCGGATCGAGAGAGCTGGTTGACTCGTCAGATAAAAGAATCTTAGGTTCATTGGCCAAAGCGCGCGCGATTCCAACTCGCTGCTTCTGTCCTCCTGACAATTCAGAAGGATAGGCAGCTTGACGTCCTTCTAAGCCTACAAGACGAATCAAAGATTGAATCTGCTCGTCTTTTTCCTCGTCCGACTTATCACTGTGGCGAAGCGGGAAAGCGATATTTTCATACACTGTCCGCTGGTTAAAGAGATTAAAGTGTTGGAAAACCATCCCGATGTCTTCTCTTTCTTTCCGTAAATCTTCATCGCTCAGCTCATTCAGTAAAACACCGTCAATAGAGACATCGCCGCTGGTTGGTTCTTGCAGCATATTTATCGTTCTGACTAAAGTACTTTTTCCTGCGCCACTGTAGCCTACAATGCCGAAAATATCGCCTTTTTCTACTTTTAAGTTGACATCTTTAACGGCGTGAATTTCTCCGTCGAATCTGACATTAACGTCTTTTAAATCTATCATTTCGCGTCCTCCCTTAAATAAAAAAACGTCCCACATTAAATAATCTAATGAAAGGACGTTTCGCGTCGTGTTACCACCTTTTTTTAAGATAACTTCACAGTTATCTTCTTGTTAAGTATCTTCTTATTAATACTTTGTACGATAACGGGTACATCCGTAGTGATCTTATCTTGAACGCAAGACTCGATCCTCCATCTGCGGTTCATATCCGCTTAAGAGGCCATCTTCATGCTGTATTTTAACATCTCATTTCACCAAAAGAGACTCTCTGTCGGGAAAAATAAAGCATTACTTTTCTCTAAAATGTTTAAGTTATTTGAATAATAAAAAAACCTTGGCAAGTTAACTTAAATAACTCACCAAGGACGAATTGTTAGTTTGATCATCGTGTTACCACCTTGTTTTATAGTAAAATCACTTTTACTATCTCAAGCAGTATTATAAAATACTGACACACGATAACGAGTGTACCGATATAGGTTTGCTTGAATAGGTATAAATAAGCACAAAATGATCGCTCGCCTATATTTGCTCCGAGACCATATTCGGAAGTTTTTTCTGTCTGCTTTCACCTACTCAGACTCTCTTTGGAGAAAAAATAATTCCTACTCATCTCTTCTATGCAATAAATGAATTAGATAAACTATACGGAATTTCAAAAAAGATGTCAAGCTTAATCTATAAAAATATCATCACAATGGGCGGGATAAGCATGGCGGGCATATAGTTTAATATTTTAAGGTTCGTCACATTCATGATGTTTAATCCCAAACCAATGAGTAAAACAGATCCTGCAGCTACAATTTCGGTGACAACTTCCGCGGTGAGAATGGGCTGCAGCATATTGGCAAAGAGAATCAACCCGCCTTCGATCATGAGAACAGGCAAGGCTGCTAGGAGGACTCCTTTTCCTAAAGATGAAGCGAGAAAAAGAGCAGTTATCCCATCAATGAGGCTTTTAGTATAGAGCGTGGTGTTATCACCTAAAAGACCGCTCTCTAAGGAGCCAATGATAACCATTGAACCGACACAAAAAATCGAAGTAGCGGCAATAAAGCCTTCTGTCAAAGAAGGCGCGCCTTCTTCCTGAGAGGAGCTGTATCTTCTCTCTAGTCTTTCGATGACTCTATTGGTACGCTGGTCTAGCTTCAAACTCTCACCGATAATGGCTCCTAGGACAATCGAAACAATCAAAAGGATTTGATTATCACTAGTTAGAGCGCCTTGGATCCCCATGACGACTACTGTCAGCCCTATCCCTGACATCACTGCTTTCGATGTATCCGGAGGAATACCTTTGTTAAGGAAAAGTCCAACTCCGCCTGCGATAATAATAAGAATTGCATTCACTACAGCACCCATGCTAAAAACCACCTTTCAGTACAATGTCATTCATTATAACAAATAAAAACAAATGTCGTGATACTAAAATGAACAGAGTCACATAGCCTCTGAAAAATTCAAATATATGAGATAGTTTCCAACCTTGTGATAGAATGAAGATAGAGGTGAGAGCATGAAAAAAATTATCGTTCTTAATAAAGAGGTTACTGATGAACAACTTTCTATGATCAAAGAAACCGCTCCTCAATATGAAGTTGCCAGGTCCTTTGAGGAGGTCAAAGGTCCAGAAGCAGTTGAAATTATTCTCGGCTTTGATGAAAAAGTCATCGATTTCCTAGATGCGAATGAAAATCATAATGTAAAATGGCTGCAGGCGTCCTCTGCTGGAGTCGATATGGTGCCCCACAAGCGTTTTCATGAAGAAGGAATTTTATTAACTGCAGCCAACGGTATTCACGCAAAAAGCATAACAGAATCTGTTTTTGGTTACCTGACAGCCTACTATAGAGGGCTTATTATTGCATATCAAGACCAGAAAAAAGGAGTTTGGACCGATACTTCTGAATTAGAGGAGTTATCGACTAAAACGATCATGCTGATTGGAATCGGCCATATCGGCAAGCAAATAGGAAAGGTTGCTAAAGCGTTCGAAATGAATACGATTGGAATCAACCGCAGTGGCAGCGATGTAAAGTATATGGATAAACAATACAGACAAGATGAAGTTTTAGATCATCTCGGAGAAGCGGACATTATTGTCAACTCACTTCCCTTGACTGAATCGACGAAGAAGTTTTATGATGCCGAATTCTTCCAGGCCATGAAAAAGGATTCAGTTTTCATCAACGTCGGACGAGGCGAATCGGTCGATGAATCTGCTTTGGGATATGCTTTAGATTATGGCCCCGTCGCTTTTGCAGCGCTCGATGTTTTCAAAGAAGAGCCACTGCCAGAAAATCATCCATTTTGGGTAAAGGATAATATCCTCATTACTCCGCACACTTCCGGTATGATGGAAGATTATATGGGCGGTGTAGTGGAAATATTTTTAGAGAACCTTGAAGCTTATCTTGAAGGCAAAGAATTGCCGAGAAATCTCGTTAATCTGGAAGAAGGCTATTAAGACATTTAATTTTATGAGCGTAGAAGATCGGAGGAAGATATGTCAGAGCTTATTCATGACGAACATGAGACTCATGGGCATACGAACTGCATTCGTATTGTCCCTATATTTAACCATTTAGCAGATGAGGCGATGGACAAAATTGGCGAAAAAGTTATCACTAAAAATTATGAGAGAGGGGATTTGATTTATCGTGCGGGAGATATCGATCAGACCTTATATATTGTAAATAAAGGGCAGATCCGTATCTATAGGTTGTCTGAAAGTGGGAAAGAACAGATCATCCGCGTCTTAAACCCAGGAGACTTTACTGGAGAGAGAGCTTTATTCGAAGAAGATTCGGAACGTGAAGAATACGCAGAAGCGATGCGAACGACAGTTGTTTGCACTATATCAAAAGAAGACTTTCAAGAGATTATTCAAGATTATCCTGCTATCTCTCTCCAGCTTTTAAATGAAATGTCTCAACGACTGGCGCGATCCGAAAAGCAAACAGCATCGGTTGCGGTGGAGAGTGTTACGAATCGTATTATTTTATATTTAGAAGAGAACTTAGATCCCGAAGACGGAGATTCTCCGGTTGTAGATTTGCCTATGCAGAGAAAGGACATTGCATCTTATTTAGGAACTACTCCAGAAACATTAAGCAGAAAGTTTCTAGAGCTCGAAGAAGCAGGGCTTATCCAGCAGCTTTCTAACAATAAAATAAAGATTAATGACCTGGATGAACTTCTTTTTTATGAAGCTTAATTTTATTAAGATTAGAGAAAGCAAACTTGTGCGGTTTGAAACTCTTGTCCCATCGTGTGACACTATAATCATTTAATTGACAGAGAACAAGTCTTTATGCGTCAGGATAAGAGATACTATCAACATAGGAAGAAGTTTAGGTGGACGGCTTAACAAAGTGTAGAGAACACGGGATCATTGAGTCCTAAGAGAGGAAGAGTGATGATGGAAAAAGCAATCGTTCAGCTTGAAGAATTGACTTGTCCTTCTTGTTCTTTGGATATCGAACGCTCTTTAGAGAAGAAAGACGGTGTATCAGAGGTTAAAGTTCTATTTAATTCTAACAAGGTGATAGTGACATTTGATTCTGCGGTGATCTCCAGCGAAGAGCTGGCAGAAGAAATTGAGAAAGTAGATTACGAAGTCTACAATATTAAAACGCAAAAAGTTCAAAGCTGATATTCTTTGAGAGAGATTTATCCGTACAGATTTAACAGAATTAAAAACAGCTGGGATAATAGTGCTTTTTAGAAGCCTTTATCTCATTTTTTTTATAGGGGTTTTGTGCTAATCTAAGTAGAAATTAAGGAGTGAGAAAATGAAGTCAAGTGAACGTGTTATCCCTTTGATGGGGACGTATATTTCATTGAAAATATTTCATGAGAAAGGAGAAGAACTTCTAGATCAAGCTGAAACAATGCTTCAGGATTATAATAATCGTTTTTCAGCAAATGATGATTCTTCCCAGCTCATGCAAGTTAATCTGAATGCAGGCAAGAGAGCTGTAAAAGTTGATGATGATCTTTTTTGGTTAATTAAAAAAGCAAAAGAAGTCAGTGTTCAATCAGAAGGGGCTTTTAACTTAGCTATTGGACCTGTGATCAAGTTATGGAGCATTGGCTTTGATGATGCTCATCTGCCTTCAGATGAAGAAATTGTAGAAAAATTAGAGTTAGTCGATCCAAGGAAAGTGATGCTCCACGAAGAGGGAAAAGAAGTCTATTTAAAAGAAGAAGGAATGGAGATAGACTTAGGCGCAATTGCGAAGGGGTATTTCGCTGATGAGTTAAAAGAATTCTTCATGAGCCAAGGAGTCGAGGAGGGCATTGTCGACTTGGGAGGCAATGTTTTAACTATCGGCGGATCGCCGACGCGCGAGGACGGTTACTGGCGCATCGGTATCCAAAATCCCTTTGTCGAAGAACGCGAGCCTTTTCTTGTTCTCAAAATTAAGGACAAATCCGTCGTCACGTCAGGAATCAATGAGAGAAAGATGGAAGTTGACGGCAAGGAATACCATCATATCTTTGATGGGAAAACAGGCTATCCGATGGAAAATGATCTTGCGAGTATCAGTATTATAAGTGAGGAGTCGATTGAGGGAGAAATATGGACGACTATTCTATTCTCTGAGAGCAGCAGCGAAGCCATTGAAAAAATCAGAGCGATTCCTGATATCGATGGTCTAGTTGTAAATAAAGAAGGAGAAGCTTTTCTGACAGAATCTGTCATGCAAATGATTCAGTAAACAACAAAAAGGATGAAAGAGCGATCGCTCTTTCATCCTTCTTGTTTATTCGTAAGACTTAAGAGCATTTTCCATCAAGCGCCAGAACCCCTCCTGGTCAAGGCTCTGCGCAAACAAAGCATTAGGCTTTTTCTGGGATTTTTCTAAAGTATCGACTGACATGGTTCCATAAGTGAGTTCCCCTCTGGTTTCAATATCGATATAAACTTTTTCGACTTGAAATAAGTCGGGCTCAATAAGGTAGACTATTGTGCAAGCGTCATGAATAGGCGGACCATCAAAGTTAAAAGTTTCTTTGTAGGCTTTACCGAAGAAATCTAATAAATCAACGACAAATTCTGCGACAGAATTCTCGATTTCTGAAAGTCTCTCAATTGTATCAGGATAAGCGATCGCTTGGTGAGTAACATCCAGCCCAAAAACTACAATGTCAACGCCGCTGTTGAAGACCATCTTGGCTGCTTCTGCATCGACGTAAATATTAAATTCAGCAGTAGGTGTCCAATTGCCATAAGTTCCGCCACCCATTAAAACGATTTTATCGATATATTCTTTAATAGCTGGTTCTTTATGAAGGGCCATCGCAATATTTGTCAACGGTCCTGTAGGGACTAACGTTACTTTCTCTTCAGACTCTAACAATGTGTCGATGATAAAATCAACAGCATGTCCTTCTTCTGCTTCTTTCTTAGGCTTTTCAGGCAGTTGCGGCCCATCTAAACCAGTTTCGCCATGAATTTCACCAGCAATCTCAGGTTCTCTTACAATAGGACGATCGGCTCCTTGATAGACAGGAACATCGTCTAATCCAACAATATCGCATACTTTCAATGTATTGAGAGTGTTTTTTTCTACTCCCACGTTCCCCGCGACCGTCGTTATCCCTAATAAGTCAAGTTTGTCTTCGGCTGCAGCTGCAAGAATAATCGCAATAGCATCATCATGCCCCGGATCACAATCCATAATAATTTTCTTTTTCATGACTTTCCTCCTTGGTTATTTCATAGTTCAATCATATCAGAGATATTCATCTGTATAGAAAAAATTTCAAGCAAATATCTTCTATATATAGTTCCGATTTGCAAATGAGAGAGAGTTTTTTGAGATTAATATACAAATAATCATATTTATCTTGCATAAAAATACTAAAAGAGTATAATGGAAATCACATCAAGTTATTCAACCCAGATAACCCGCGATTAGAGAAAGTAGGAGAGCTATGAATAATAAATTGAAGAAATGGTTAATTCCCATATTCATTTTTTTTGGACTCATTTTAGGAACAACAAGTCAAGCAGAAGCAACAACTGTTGAAGATATACAAGAAAAAGGAACATTTAATGTAGGAACAAGTGCTGACTTCCCACCCTTTGAATTTCATGCCATGGTGGACGGTGAAGACCAAATAGTAGGCTTCGATATTATATTCGCTCAAAAAATTGCTGATGAACTGGGCGTCGAACTTGTCGTTCAAGATTTAGGTTTTGACAGCTTGCTGCCTTCGTTAGAAACGGGCAGTATCGATGCGATCTTTGCAGGGATGACTCCTACAGAAGAACGTGCCGAAAGTGTGGACTTCTCAAAAAATTACTATGAAACCCAGCAGAATGTTCTTATCCTAGAAGAAAAGAAAGACCTATATCCTGACAGTGAATCCCTTCAGCATGAACCTTTGGGCGCTCAGCAAGGATCGACTCAGGAAATGCATATTCCAAATATTTCTGACGCAGAACCCCTTATTTTATCGTCTTGGAATGATTTAGTCATCGCTCTTAAGTCAGGCAGAATTGAAGGAATTGTGATGCAATCTGCGATAGCAGAAGCATTTGTAGCGAATGATCCTGACCTCTATACTTTTGACGCTGAATTGGAAGAAGGGCCCGAAGGTATGGCTGTCGCTTTCCAGAAAGGGTCTCCAGAGTTAGTCGAAGTGACGAATGGCGTGATCGATGAGATGTATGAGCAAGATTTACACAGCGACTGGATGGCGGAAGCCGGCGCTCATTTGTCGCAGATACAAGAAGCAGGAGAAGAACAGTCCTTTTTACAGCAGTTTGGAGGATATTTCTGGGAAGGTGTTGAAACAACCCTATTCATTACTGTTATCTCAGTCTTTTTCGGAGTCCTTATCGGAACCCTGCTTGCTTTATTACGTCTCAGTGGCGTATCTCTCCTGAGAGCTTTATCGCAAATGTATGTTGAGTTCGTACGCGGAACTCCTCTTATGATCCAAGTGATGTTTATCTTCTTCGCTGTAGGTTATTTTATTGAAATACCGGCCATCATATCGGGGATTATTGCTGTGTCACTGAACAGTGGCGCTTACGTTGCTGAAATCATCCGTTCTGGAATAGCATCTGTAGATGTGGGCCAGTCAGAAGCAGCGAGAAGTCTAGGATTAAGCCAGGGAGAGACTTTGCGACATGTTATCTTTCCTCAAGCCTTGCGCACCATATGGCCTGCCCTAGGAAATGAACTTGTAACGGTGATAAAAGAGACTTCTATTGTCTCCGTTATCGGTGTTGCAGAACTAACTTTCCAGTCACGTGCGGTCACATCGATTTCTTACCAAGGAATTCTGAGTCTTTTTGTTACCATGATTATCTATTTCATTCTAACTTTTTCACTAACCAAACTCTTGAACTATTTAGAAGGGAAAATGGCTTATGAGTAAAAAAAATATTGTTGAAATCGAAAACTTATATAAATCTTTCGGTGATAATGAAGTATTAAAAGGTATCTCTGCTACTGTCGAACAGGGTGAGGTTGTGGTGGTAATCGGTCCATCAGGATCGGGAAAAAGTACTTTTCTGCGCTGTATCAATTTGCTTGAAAACCCAACTTCAGGAGATATTTTATTCGAAGGGAAGAATGTTACATCGTTAACAGAAAAGCAATTAAACGATTATAGACAGGAGGTGGGGATGGTCTTTCAATCTTTCAACCTCTTCCCCCACAAAACTGTTTTAGAAAATCTGATGTTGGCGCCCAAACAAGTAAAATCAGCAAATGACGATGAGGCAGAAAAAGAAGCAAAAGAACTCTTGGAGCAAGTAGGGTTGTCAGACAAAGTAGAGGCTTACCCTAATAATTTATCTGGCGGTCAGCAGCAGCGAGTCGCTATCGCTCGCGCTTTGGCCATGAATCCAAAAGTTATGCTCTTCGATGAACCGACGAGTGCACTTGACCCTGAAATGGTGGGAGATGTTCTTGAAGTCATGAAGTCATTAGCAGAATCAGGGATGACGATGGTCGTTGTCACTCACGAAATGGGCTTCGCTAATGAAGTAGCGGACAGAGTGATTTTTATGGATGAAGGAGTGATCGTTGAGGAGGGCCCTCCGCAACAGATTTTTGAAAATCCTCAAAGTGAAAGAACAGTTAAATTTTTGGAGAAAGTTCTAGCCATCTAAACATCCAATCTTTATAATTTTTCAAAAGTTTGGAAAACAAACCAAAACTTGAAGAGAAGAGCAATAGGTTGTATAATTGATAGGATAAAGAAACTATCTAACAAGGAGTGATGTTCACATGGCTGGACATTCAAAATGGAGCAATATAAAAGAGCGTAAAGGTGCTCAAGATGCTAAAAGAGGTAAAATTTTCCAAAAACTGTCTAAAGAGATTTATCAAGCAGCCAAAGATGGTGGGCCAGATCCAGAGGAAAATGCCAGTTTAAGAGGAGCAATAGAAGATGCTCGAGCTCAAAACATGCCAAATAAAAATATTGAAAGTGCCATCAAACGCGCGACAGAATCTGGTGTCGGTGATGATTATGTGGACGTCACCTACGAAGGATACGGACCGAATGGGACTGCTATTCTAGTAGATGGGCTAACAGATAATGCAAACCGCACGAGTGCAAGTGTGAAGCATGCTTTTTCTAAGCATGACAGCAATCTCGGTCAACCCGGTTCAGTCAGTTATATGTTTGAGAGAAAAGGCTACTTCGTTATCGAACGTGAAGATCTCGATGTTTCAGAAGACGATATGATGCTTCAAGCACTAGAAGCCGGCGCTTCTGATATAGAAACTTCTGATGAAGTGTTTGAAGTTTATTCAGAGCCAGACGACTTTGCAGCCGTGCGGGATGGACTGAAAGAGGAAGGGTATTCCTTCGAGGAAGCTCAACTTATCTATTCTCCGATGACAACAGTCTCTGTTGAAGGAGAAGACAAAGAGCGATTGATGGAGCTTATCGATATGTTAGAAGATGACGAAGATATCAACGAAGTTTTCCATAACGCTGAACTTTCATAATGTCTTTCTTTAATTATTAAAAAGTATAAAAACAAACGTTGAAAATAGAGCAATCTTTTCAACGTTTGTTTTTTTTATTGTCTTTCTTTCATGTATGTAATTGTAACACTTGACGGTTGTAAATCGGTGTCAATCGTCAAAGTATTCTGTCCTTCCGCAGTTTGAATTGTTACTCCTGCATCCTCGCTGTGCAGTTCGTCCGCAGACT
>JBHWPB010000006.1:0-9361 GCA_043424675.1 Carnobacteriaceae bacterium
GGAGTCTTCGTCATAGGCTTGCGAGTAAGCTTTGGCAGCCTTTTTTTCTTCAAAATATTCTCCCGTCACGTCTTCCAACTCTTCTGAAACCGCAAGATATTTTATCGCTTCCAAGCCTTCTTCTATTGTTGTTCTTGGAGGTCCAAAATGGTCCCTCACCATATTGGTCTTCATCAGTTATGCAGGATGCAATGTGTTAACAGTGATTCCTCTGTCTTTCAATTCAGAGGTCAGATCAAAGGTGAACATGACGAAGGCCAGTTTGCTGCAGCTGTAAGCCAAGTAGCCCTCATATTTTTTTCCTCCATAGCAATATCATCAAAATTAAGTTCCGCCTAGACACCAGAAGCCACATTTACAATTCTTGAGTAGTCTGGAATGATGGGGAGCAGTTTCTGCGTGATCAGAACTTGGGCCAGAGAATTCACAGCCCGCCTCAATTCAAAACCGTCCTGACTTGTTTATTGCTCTTTTGAGAGTTTGGCCCACCTCCGATGCTCGCGTTATTGATCAAATATCTATTTCTGTTTCCTTGATATAGGCTTCATGTAACTCCTCCTTCTGTTGATTTGGAACTTACATGCTCTCCTCATCCCTCGTATACTATTTAAGAAAAAATATAGTAAACAAGAGATATTAATTCTTGCTAGGAAGTTGTTTCTTTTTCATTTGTAAAGCTGCCTGCATTCATTATATACTTTCCCTAGTTATGACAAAAATAAAATGATAAGAGAGAAGGAGTACGAATGGAAATTGAGGAAAAAGTCTTTACTACATAATTTATTGTCGTTTGGAACACTTGTACTGATAGGATGCATCCCTACAGATGAAAACGCAATTGATACTTCAGAAACCATCGATCAAAGCGAAACGGATACAACAGCTCAAGAAACAACATATGAAGAGACAGATTCCGTTGCAGAAAATGAGACAGAAGAAGATACACCACCCTACTCTGTTGAAATGGCGAACGATGTGGAGGCGCAATACACGACCGAGGTTAACCAAACTTTACTTGATGAACACGACAGCCTTCACCAAGCAATCTTAGAAGACTTTCAAGAAGATGATTATACATTGGAAAATCCTTTGGTGATTCAAGATCCTTATGGCAGAGCGCCTTTATCTGGGCTCGTCCTATTTGAAACGGATGAGCCGATGGAAGTCACTGTTACAGTGGACGGACAGACAGATGATACAACCCTTTCTCACACCTATTCCGGGCATGAAACCGAGCATGAAGTGCCCGTGTTGGGTTTATATCCTGATATGGAAAACCAAGTGACGGTTACAGGAGAAAAGGACAATGGAGACACTGTGGAGACGCGCTTAAGTCTTTCGACAGCCCCCCTTCCAGCAGATATGCTTGAATTTACAGTAGAAACTGCACAACCGGAGCGCATGGCAGAAGGTCTTACTTTCCTTACTCCTTCCTATTACCCAACAGCTGTTGACCACAATGGGGATGTGCGTTGGTATTCTCCTATTAAAACTTATAATCATCTGAACCGCTTAGAAAATGGCAACATGTTGTTAGCGACTTTAGAGCCGTACCGCGAGGATTATGATCATCTGACCGAAATGGATATGTTAGGAAGAGTCCACCAGTCTGTCACGATTGATATGGTACATGCAGCCGGCACCCCACCTCTCCACCACGATACTATCATCCTTCCAAATGGAAACTATCTGGCTCTCCTACATGATGGGAGTGCGGAGTATGTGGAAGATGAGATAGCAGAATTGGACAGAGAAACAGGAGAAGTTGTCCACCGTATCAATCTCAAAGATGTTTTTCCAGATATGATGTACGAAGATTACACTGGACATAGTGCGGATGAAGGTGATTGGGCGCATGTCAACAGTGTCTGGAAATTAAAAGACGAAGAGGCCCTGCTTTTAACCCCGCGCAATCAGGATCTTGTTTTCAAACTTTCTTATCCAGAAGGCGAGGTCGAGTGGCTCTTTGGCTATCCAGAAAATTGGCCAGAAGAACTGGAAGAATATGTTTTAGAACCAGTGGGCGATTCGTTCACCTTTCATGCCGGTCCGCATGCTGTTGAGGAACTTCCTGACCAAGACGGGAATGAAGCGACCCTTGATATTATGCTTTATGACAACAACAGAGTCTACACACGCGGCGATGAAGCGCTGAGTGAAGAATACAGCCGAGCTGTCCAGTTCCGAATCAATCAAGATGAAGAAACTGTGGAAGAGATCTGGTCATACGGGGAAGAACGCGGCAGAGCTTTTTATTCAAGAATTGTCGGAGATGCAGATTATCTTCCAGAGTCCGATCATGTTTTGATTAATTCAGGGCATGTCCTTAACGAAGCAAGGAATCAAAGAGCATCTTTTATTGTCGAGGTCACAAGAGAAGAAGAGCCGGAAATCATCTATGAATTGAGATACGGCCCCTTCGGCAGCAACGAATATCTGCAAACCTATCGCGCAGAACGAATGTCCTTATATCCAGAAAATGAGTAAGGATAACATAAAAATTGCTGAACGACACCGCTACTTTGATAACGGTGTCGTTCATTACTTTTTTAATCTTACAGACAAATCACGTTGTGGCTTGTTTGTTTTTGCTTAATTTGACTATGGTTCAGTGCTTAAAATTTTCAATACGCTCTTTCTCATAAACAAGCGAATCTTGAAAAAGACGAGCAAGCGTCTCAACGTCTTGATTTGCTAAAGATTGGATATACAACGCTCGTTCATTATTACTTATCACAATTGGAACTTCAAACTCTAACAAACTTTGGTACATTAAAACCATACGCCCTGTCCGCCCGTTCCCATCTGAAAATGGATGAACGCGTTCAAAATCGATGTGGCATTCAGCGAGTATATTCAGTTTGTCTTCAACTGCCTCAGCATGATCCAATTGATAATTTGTATTCTCTACCCATTGATTCATCAGCATTGGTGTTGCTTCTGGCGAAGCCGTTTTAAATTCAGCACCAACAATTGCATTTTGATTTGTTTTGAATTCACCCCTGTCATGCTGCAGACGGTCAAGCAAGAAAGAGTGAATATCTTTTACTATAGCAACGCTTAATTTTTCTGAATTTGTATATAATTGGAATATATAGCGGAAGGCTTCTTTATGATTTTCAATCTCATAAAATTCACGAATACTTTTATGTCCTGGGGTTGTCCCCTCTAAAATGATAAAAACCGTTTCCGGAAGTGTCATCGTATTTCCTTCAATCGCACTATTGTGATAGGACATTCGAACGAGAAGATCGTCTAGATAGTCTTGTGAAAACTTAGTCATCTTACTCACCCATTTCTCTCCTAGTGATGTCTGTATTATTATATCATTTCACTCGTTAACTTAAGCTAGAAACGATCACCTCTTGTGATACCATCAATAAAGCTTCCCATGAAGCGAAAGCAGCTTATTTTATTGTAATTATACTCAAATGTGCCTTAAATTTTTATCCTGAGATTCGATAAATGTGATATTCTTATTTCAGAAAATCAGTAAATATTAATTTAAAGAGAAAGCAGTTGGTTTTTTGAAAAAATTATTAAAAATTCTAGCCGGTTTGGTTGTTGTTCTTTTAATAGGTGCTCTATTTTTAGTTTATCAGTATGGACCAAATTTTAATATTTTTCTTTTCCCACCGTCAGCTCAAAAATATGGTGAGATAGCGATTAACCGTATGGAAAATGGATTGTATGCTCATGGCGAAGAATGGAATCAAGCAAAAGAAAATGCGCTTCAAAAAATGGAGAATGCTGAAGAATACGAAGATACTCATTCTATTTTAGAAGAAGCACTTCAGGTAGCAGGAGGAAAACATTCCTTTTTTGTCTACCCAGAAGAAGAATACAGTGAAAACAAACAGGCTGATATGCCTACAGTCTCTATTGAAGACGATATTCTTATTTTGAATCTTCCGGCTTTTGAAAGTTCAGATATGAGTGATATTCAAAGCTATGCAGATACACTAAACCAAGCTATTCAGAATGAAAGTTATGTGGGAATCATCGTAAACTTAGAGGATAACACAGGTGGCGACATGGGACCGATGATAGCCGGCCTATCGAGTTTGTTACCAGATGGAACCGTGCTGGAATTTCAATACTCCAATGATTTAAAAGATCAAGTTATCCTGGAAGATGGCACACTCACAGGGGGAGGAAGCTCAGTAACGGTTGCAGATAGTAAAAAGACAAGAGATGTGCCCATCGCTGTCATTATAAATGATCTAACCGCCAGCTCAGGCGAATTGACCGCCTTGGCCTTTAAGGGTTTAGAAAATGTGCGATTCTTTGGCGAAAACACCTTAGGCTATACGAGTGGCAATTCGCAAATGGAACTTTACGATGGGACAATTATGCAGTTGACTACCTCTACTATTCTCGATCGAACTGGAAAAGAATATGAAAATACGCCAATCGAGCCGGACGTCTATACAAATACACCTATATAGGATGCAAAAGAATGGATAAATCATCAATAATGTCTAACTTTTATGAGATATTTCGAAAATTAGCTTTAGCACCAAAACCAAAAGAAGCAAATGAATAGCTATAAAATTCAAATTTAATAAATATCATCGAAAAAAAGCGTTGCAGTTTCTTGTAAGAAATTGCAATGCTTTTTGTGTCTTTATAAATAGGGACACTGTGATGCCGAGCGTTTGGGTGTCTATTGAACGAAGACCGATAGAGCTAGCATTAAGGCAACCCGTATGGCGATTAAGATTAAAGTACCATTAAAGCTACGCTGTCTATTGTATGACTTCTTCAGCTGCCTTCTGACCGGTGCGGCGTCCAAGTGTTGCAAAGCTCGAAATGGCTGTCCCAGAGCCTGGATAACCTATATTGAGATATTGCCCGTCAGCCACTTCTCCCGCTGCGTAAAGTCCTTCAATGACTTCACCATTTTTGTTTAGCACTTGTCCGTCGAGGTTGACGACTAAGCCGCCGTGTGTCCCACTATTAGAAGTCATCATGCGCAGTCCATAATATCGGTCACCTTTAACAGGTTCTAAATAGTTTGCGTCCTTACCAAAATCTTCATCTTTCCCACTTTCAGCTAGCTCGTTGTATCTTGCAACGGCTTGGAGGAGTTCGTTCGAGTCAAAAGATTTTTCACCTTCTGCCTGATTGTCAGCGATTTTTTGGCCCAATTCTTCTAAGGAATTGGCAACAAAAGCTTGTCCGATTTGAACGGATGCTTCCACCAATTCATTAGATTCTGTTGTGATTGCATAAAGCACGGTTTCATCCCTATCACGCATGATTCTTGAGCGAACAAAATGGAAGGAGGTTTCATCAATGAAGCGTTTGCCTTCCTCGCTGACATATAAGCCTTTATAGCCTTCCATGTAGCCATACATTGTGGGAATATTAACCGCTAGATTAATGGCTCCGTCGCGGAATAAGGTCTCTGCTCCCACTTCTTCGCCCATTTGAATTCCATCTCCTGTGTTTCCTTTAGCACCATTGGAGTAGTAAACATCGAGATAAGGGTGATGTTGTTTAATCATTTCTGGATTCTGATTGAAACCGCCGCTCGCAATCACGACAGCTTTGGCGTTAACTTTGATATCATTGCCAATATTATCAGAAGCTTTTACGCCAGTAACGACACCTTCTTCTACAATCAAAGATTCAACCGTCGTATTGAGCAAGACATCGACACCGCGCTTCTTCAATGCTTCAAATAACGGTTCAGTAAAGCCTGTCCCAAAGTCATTCGTTGTCATATGTCCTGTAGCGTGGACATGTGAACTATGCAGCTTTTCTAACTCTTCCTTAAATTGAACGCCATTATCTGTCATCCACTGAATCGTGTGTGGTGATTCTTCAGCGATATAGTCAATGAAGGTTCTGTCGCCTTCTTCTTCGGAGACTTCGTAAAAGTAGTCTGCTAGTTCTTTTGTTGTTGTTTGCTCCCCCACTTTTTCGCTGATATAACTTTCAGCGGCTAAAACTTTGCCGCCGCACATGGCTGAGGAACCGCCTGGAAGACCTAGTTTTTCTAAAACTAAAACCTCCGCTCCCTTATCTTTTGCTTCAATAGCAGAAGCCAAACCTGCGATCCCAGAACCAATTACAACGACATCTGTTTCATATATTTGAGATTCAGGAGCTGGTTTTTCTTCTCCTTTATCAAAGTGAGCGATATCTGCTCCAGCTTCAGCGATTGCTTCTTCAACCGCCTTTTTAATTCCATTGGAAGTTACCGTAGCCCCTGACAAAGCATCGACACTGAAAGAATTATTTTTTATCATTTTTTTTGGAATATTATCAATTGCGCGTGTACCAATTCCTTCCGTCTCACGATGTTCTACTGCTGCTACAGAAACAATTTTATCCCCATCGAGGACCGTCTCCACCTTCATCGGCCCATGGAATCCTTTTGTTTCTACTACAAATCTTTCTTTCGACATATTAAACTCCTCTCAAAAACCCTCGCAATAACCTGCTCATCTATTATAAGTGACTTTTTTCACGATGTAAATATGAACTTTATGGAAGCACGACATACATAGAGAAGTGTCATGCATTAAAAATAAGACTTTTGGATCGTGTGCCAAATTTTTAGATTTTGGCACGGCTCCTGACAAAAAACAGTGATGGGCGACCATCACCTTGTTTTAATCGTTTTTTCACGTGCCTGATGTTGCCCAATAAAATCTCAGTGCTGCATCGTATATTTTTTTGAGAGCTACTTTTCCACACACTCATTCTCTGGAAAACACTTTGACAACACCTTAATGTTTGGTATACTTATTGTGAAATAAATAACAAAAAAGAAAGGAGACTTCGTTTACAGTCTTTATGGTTATAAACAGATGGGAAAAAGACATCATTAACATACTTTTTTATCTTTTATTGTGAAATATATAATTTTATAGAAAGCGAGGAAAAAATAATGATAGCAAATAGTCGCACACATTCGATGAAAACTTTTTATTTAATTATCACTCTAATTGTTACGTTATTTATCAGTACAGGCTGTACGGAGTCTGGAGGTACGGATTCAGGAGGAAACCAACCCGCTGATGAAAATATGGCATGGGACTATGAAGCAGATGTCGTCGTTGTCGGTGCTGGAGCATCTGGTTTGCCCGCTGCTCTCAAAGCATTAGACGAAGGATCTTCTGTCCTTCTCGTCGAAGCTAACTTTGATGTTGGAGGGCACGTTGCAGTGAGTGAAGGTCAGTTTCACTCAGGAGGTGGAACAGTCGATCAAGAAGAATGGGATATCGATGATTCCGCAGACCTCTATTACTATGATCATACCCGTGGAACTTCTATCAACTCGCGTTACAATGATAGAGAATACACGCGCTCCATTGCCAATGCCATGGCCGAGACCTATGATTGGATGTTAGAGAATGGAATCAAAACTTTAGATGTCGAGCCCATGGTTCGTGCTTACTACCGCGATGGCGGGAATGACGGGGATAGCGTGGGACGTATGACCTATGTGGATGGTTCAGATTGGGAAAACACCTACACAGGAACAGAAGCTGCAGGTATCGGAATCAGCCGCCCACTCGAACAGACCCTTCGTGAAGAAGGCGCTCAGTTCCTCATGAACTATCACATGGATAAAATCTACCGCGAAGGTAACTTTGAAGGTGAGGTCCTGGGGATTCAAGCCAGCTACTCCCCTACTATTCTTCCAGGAGAAGATGAACCTTTAGAAAGCATGATGAATGAAGGAAATATTGAAGAAACCAAAGACAATGTCAACATCAAAGCGAACGACGCTGTAATTGTGGCGACAGGAGGATCGACCGGAAACGTGGAATTCCGAACCATGTTGGATCCGCGTCTTGAAGAGTACATGGACGGACTCGCCGGTATGCCCTTCTCAGACCAAGACGCTTCCGGAGAATATGCAGCCATGGAAGTTGGAGCTGCCTTAGGAAGTCTGGGTAACTATACTTCTGTCGTGGGAGCGAATATTACAGCCCCGCAGCGCTTCGGAACACAGTATGGTTATGGTCGCGGATGGACAGAAGAAAGTGTCATCTGGCCTCTTGTTCGAACCAATGGTATTGTGCCGGACTTTGACAGTTTAGTTATCGTTAATATGTTAGGAGAACGAATTGGTAACGAAGATCAGTACGCTCTACCACAAATGGATACCGCTCGTGAGCCCTTCTTTAACCAAGCCTTGACGGGAACGGTTGTTGACCCTGACGGTGATGGAAACGCTGAAACTTATGGTGGACCTTTATGGGCGATCATGGACCAAGCAGCTGTCGAACGTAACGGCTGGGATATGGATGCGGAAGGCGTTCTCGATTATGAAGAAGGCTATGCATTCAAAGCAGATACTCTAGAAGAATTAGCTGAAATGGTGGTCAATAAATACCATGAAGATGTTGAAATGGATCCGGCAATCCTCACAGAGACCATCACACGTTATAATCAGTTTGTTGAAAATGACAATGACGAGGATTGGGGACGTGAAGAAACGCTCGTCCATACAGTCGCAGAAGGCCCCTACTATGCTTTATGGGCGACGCCAAGTATGCACGATACTCAAGCTGGAATTCGTGTCGATGGCAATATGCAAGTGATTGATATCTACGGAGAGAAAATTCCTCGCTTGTTCGCTGTCGGCGAAGCAAGTGGAGGGATGCGAGTTCACGGTCTGGGTCGCGTCATGACAAGTGGATATGTTGCTGGACGTGCCGCAGCTTCGATCGATGGAGACGGATTAGCAACAGCTGACACTTCTCTCAACCCAGAACATGAAGGTGCAGAAACAAATCACCTCACAGAGACAAACAAAGCTGAGTACTTCTCTGACCGTGGCCTCAGTCAAGAAACCATGACCCACTCTGAAAAACAAGCTGAAATTGAAGCGTGGGAGGCAGAAGGTGCTGAGAGCCCGCAAGATGAAGACGACACAGCAGAGACAGAAGAACAAACAGAAAATAATGTTTTTGAAGGACAATCTAATGACGGTTACGGCGGACGCATCGTTGTAGAAATCACTGTAGAAAACGACCAAATGACAGATATCGAAATCACAGAACAATCCGAAACAGCAGGCATCGGTGTGGAAGCCATTGATGAACTCGCTGAACAAGCTCTCGAAGACCAATCTTCAGACTTGGCTGTCGTCACAGGTGCAACGGTCACATCCAACGCCTTTACAGAAGCATTAAACCAAGCCATGGAAGCTGCAGGACTATAGCTTAATTATAATCACTTTCTATATTCAAAACGAATATCACAAATAAACCAGGACAATTAAATAGATAAAACCGACCCCTTCAAAGCTGGAGATCAGTTTTGAGGGGGTTTTGTGTTGTATGCTGCCTTTTCATTTACAGTTTTTACTCCAGTGATATTTAGACGCACACACAGT
>JBHWPB010000007.1:0-4044 GCA_043424675.1 Carnobacteriaceae bacterium
GTGTCTTAACCGCTTGACCAAGGGGCCATTTCTTATTATATTCTCGAAAAATGTCGCTCTTATATAGTACCAAACCTTCTAAAATAATGCAAGTTTTTTCTTAAAAAGGATTCATTTCTCTGGTGCAATATTTTTTTCGACAACATTCATTATACGAAAACAAAAAATAAAAGCAAGCCTCTTTTTAAAGAGGACGTCTTTTACCCACTATACCCTCCCTTACTATGATTTTATTTGTCCTCCTCCCTATATAAAAGTTAGAATCATCCAATTAAATCTCTCTTTAGAAACTAGCTTTTCCTCTAATCTTTATTGCTGGCATGTATGGTAAAATAGGAACAATTCAAAGCTATTATGGAGGCAGACTATATGGATATTAAAAAAATAAAAATAGGTTTTCTAGGTTTTGGAAATATGGCACAAGCACTAGCAAAAGGTTGGATAAAATCAGGAGAAATCAATCCTTCTCTTTTATATGCAAGCGCGCGTAACTTAACTAAATTACAAGAAAATGCGCAGCGTTTGGGAGTTCAGACAGTAGAATCTAATGAAGGACTCGTAAATAGAGTGGATATTGTCATAATCGCGGTTAAACCCCATCAGATTCAAGCGGTCTGTGAACCTCTCAAGACACAGCTGCATGATAAAATTGTAATCTCTGTCGCTGTCAATTATTTATTTGCTGACTTTGATAAAATCTTAAAAAAAGAAACCGCTCATTTAAGCACTCTCCCTAACACCCCCGTTTCTATTAACAAAGGGGTCGTTCTTTTTGAAAAAAACCACTCTTTAGATGAAGAACAATATAGGTTTGTAAAAGACCTTTTCGCAATTCACTCTCATATCGAAGAGGTTCCAAGTGAACAAATGGGCGTGGCAGGAGTCATCACAGGGTCTGCTCCCGCCTTTGTCGATATTTTTATGGAAGCTTTAGCCGATGCAGGTGTCAAGTATGGGTTGGATCGGAAGGCTGCTTACAGGCTTGTCAGTTATATGATAAGCGGAGCAGCTGAATTACAAGCGGAAAGCGGCAAACATCCTGGTCAGTTAAAAGATGAAATCACCTCTCCTGGCGGCACCACAATTAAAGGGGTCAGTGCTTTAGAAAAGAATAATTTCAGAGGCTCCATATTTGAAGCCGTCGATAGTATATTAGAAGAATAAGAAACGCTCACTTCTTCTTTCCTCTCCTCTTCGTTTTTTGTTATTATTAGAATACCAATCACAAGTCTCTGTCAAACGGAGCTGACGAAGAGATGACTAATTTAGAACGGATGGAATGGCAAAAAATTATGAAGAATAAACTTGTTAATCCAGTAGAAAAAAACAACACTGTAAAAATCTCTGTCATGAGTGATCTTCATGTCTTGCCGACTAGCATGATCGCGTACACGGAGGATTTTTATCGTGCTGTTCGGTCGGACCGAAAAATGCTTGAAGAAAGTACGTTCATTTTTGAAGAAGCCATTCAAAAGGTGAAAGACCAAGATAGTTCCCTCTTACTTATCACGGGCGACCTCACAAAAGACGCGGAATATAAAGGTCATGAATATGTTTCCAAGCAATTAAACAACTTCATAGAAGAAGATGAAAGCCGTGCGGTATATGTTATACCAGGGAATCATGATATAACCAATTTATACAGTTTTAATTTCAATACCAATGATAAGGGAGTGACGTCAGAAGCGAAAACAACTTATCCCCATGATTTTGAAAACCTGTATCATTTTGTTTATGGGAATGGAGAGAACCAGTTCTATAAAGATTCACACATATTTCAAGATTATCTTGCATCCGTCAATAAACGATATGACAGACCTCAAAAAAATCAATATTATGCAGCAGGCTACTTGAGCTATGCTTCTCGTTATCCTCTTTCTCAAAAAGAGACAAATGGAGTGACAATCATTGCGCTAGACACCGCCCATTATTCTGCTGACAACACAAAGACGCATGAAGATAATATCCAAAATACGGAAGGCAGCATCAATCAATATACGCTGTCTTGGGCCCTGGATCATATAGAAGAAGCTCATCAACGAAAAGATGTTGTCTTGGTGCTCGCACACCATGCTCTGGTTCCCCATTTTCACAAGCAGTCCCATTTTATGGCCCCCTACTTGTTGGAAAATTGGGATCTCCCCTTTACTTCTAAAGATAGTCGCTTGAATGGAAAAAATCCTGCACAAGCTCTGGCAGAGGCAGGAGTCTCTTATCTTTTTACGGGACATATGCACGCGCAAGACATCTCTAAGTACGACACCAAAGAAGGTCAGCGACTGTACAATATTATGACGGGGAGTCCGGTGTCCTACCCTTCCCCTATCCGTCATATGACCTTGACAAACGCTCTTAATAACGAAACACCTTATCACAGATTAAAAATACGTTCCGAAAAAATAGAGAGTGTCTCATTTGTCAATGCCAATCAAGAAGAGGTTTATATTGGCAGTCTACAAGAACATTCTATCCGTGGAGATGGATTGATTACACCTGATCTTATGGTTTCTATTGTGCATTACTTTATTGATATTTATGCAGAGCAAAGTTTGAGATACTACTTAGCTGATCAGCTTGGCCTCCCCGCGAGTGAGCTCAGTCAGCATCTGACTCATTTTCTATATCGTCTAGGCAATAAGGAAAATCCTGTAATTGTTCCCCTCAAACTGCCTCTAATTGGAACAATTTATCTCCATGTTTACTATGATGAAATAGAAAATCATAGTGAAGAAGGGAAGAAAATTGGTATCGATGGTCGCATCGCTTTAATTCCTTTCCGATTAATGGTTCGTGAAGAAAATGTGGAAAAACTTATCGATAATTTGCTGGACCAAGTGGATCATTTATTGAATAATACGGAATTACTCAATCGTTGGCTCACGGAAATATTCCGTGCTCTCTTTGATGCACAAGTTATTGTAGATTCTGATACAGGGGAAGGTAGGACTTTCCACGAACTTGTCAATGTCTCTTATTTGATATTTTTAGAAGGAGATGAAGATCCCCCACAATGGATGAACAATGCTATAGCACGTTTGTTAGATTCGAATGATAATGTGCTGCGGGATGTTTACATACAAGCCATTCCTAGAATCGGAGAAATTTTAGAAGACATTACAAATCGTCTCGTCTTGTCTCCCACTGTGGAAGATTTAATTGAAACGGATGGAAAATTCAGATTTTTTGAGAAAATTGTAGAAAAACAACTAGGTCAGAGTATTGGAGAGACAATCGTCCGTTTCTTCACCTTTGAAAGTATCCTCAAAGAATCTATTTCTAATAGTGCTGCTATAGAAATGTTTGCTTCAGGTAATCAAGAGTTAGGAGAATTGGTCAGTGTCATGACGAATGAAAAGATACCTGATTACAAAAAATATGCTTATTTAGAAGATAATGATACAGATATTATCGTAGAGTTTCCTGAGAAGAAAGAATCAAAGTAATCTTATAGTGATGCGGAATTAAAAAGGTCGCTCGTGAAAAAACCGATGACTTTAGTCGTCGGAAGAATCACGAAATGAGCGACCAAAAACTTAAAGGGTTTCTGTGGAAAATCTCTCATATTGAGCTAAACTAACTGTAATGAAGCTTGCGAAAACCAAGCTTGCTTCTTACAAAACCAAACGTTCAACCAACTGGTCTGGGACAGACCTTAGTAATATAGACACGTAAGACGTGCTGGTGGATTACCCGCCTTTCAAGGATGGATATCTCTCTCACGCACTGTTGTTCCTAGAAACCGCCGACTTTAGTCGGTGTGTAGTTCATAATAGAGTGATTACCCTTGAAGTTGGCTATTTTTTCTTTGAGGTAGCGGGTTTGTTTTTGCAAGGAAAAGCTAGTGTATGAGTATTTTAGTATTATTTTGCTCTTCCTTACTGATTTATTTGAGAAAAGGCTTGCATTAAAAAATAATCTTGCTATACTTTTATTAATTCGACAAAAAAGGAGGAAAGATCATGTTTAATTATAAATCTAGATTCAAGAATAATATACTTTGTTCTTCATTGGCCATGAAATTAAACCATGTTCTTTTCTCAGTCT
>JBHWPB010000008.1:0-15581 GCA_043424675.1 Carnobacteriaceae bacterium
GATGCGAATTAGCAGCAATGTAAAGGAATTCCACCCCTCTTATCATCAGATGGAGATAATCTATCTCGTTCCCTTAGCGTTAATAAGGTTCGAGTGCGGCGGCTATGACTGCCGAAACTGAGTGGTACCACGAATAAGGAAATTCAAAACTTACTCGTCTCATAAGATACAAGATATCTTTTGAGGCGGGTAAGTTTTTTTATATTTAAAATGATTTTTGTCAAAAGGAGGCTTTCATAATGAGAAAGGTTTGGAATTTTTCAGCAGGTCCGGCTACCTTGCCAGAAGTTGTACTAGATAAAGCAAAGGCAGAGCTGACTTCCTATGAGGATTCAGGGATGTCTGTGATGGAGATGAGCCACCGTTCTACTGATTTCAACGATATCTTAAAAGAAACAGAACAAAATTTGCGTGACTTACTAAATATCTCGGAAGACTATCATGTTCTTTTTCTGCAAGGCGGAGCAAGTCTCCAGTTTTCTATGGTCCCGATGAACTTAAAAGAAAAAGGACGGGCCGCTTATATCGATACCGGCAACTGGTCTCAAAAAGCTCAAGATGAAGCGAAACGTACAGGGCTAGATATAGACCTTATAGCTTCCAGTGCAGAGCAGAACTATACAGCAATTCCCGATATACCCCAGGATACGCAAACGATTTCTGGATACGATTACGTTCACATCACATCAAACAATACCATCGAAGGAACGCAATGGGATGAGTTCCCAGACACTGGAAAAACTCCGCTCGTTGCTGATATGAGTTCGGATATTTTATCTCGTCCTTTTGATATCGAGCAATTTGGTATCGTCTACGCTGGCGCTCAAAAGAATCTCGGGATTGCCGGACTGACGCTTGTCATGATTCGCAAAGATCTTTTGAATAAAAATCCCGACTTACCTAAAATGTTAAATTATCAAACGCATGCTGCTAAAGGGTCAACCTATAATACACCGCCCACTTTTGCCATCTACATCTCCGGTCTTGTTTTCAAATGGATGAAGGAATTAGGCGGTTTAGATAAAATGAAAGAGTTGAATGAAAGGAAAGCTGAGAGACTTTATCGTTATATCGACCGCTCTCCAATTTTTAAGGCACCTGTTCCGCCACGCTATCGTTCCTGTATGAATGTGCCTTTTGTGACAGGGAATGAAGAGTGGGACCAAGAATTTATCGACTTGTGTGAGCAGCATCAGATTAAGAATATGAAAGGACATCGTTCAGTGGGCGGCATGCGAGCTTCTATCTATAACGCGATGCCCATGGAAGGAATCGAAGCTTTAATTCAGGTAATGAAAGCATTCGAAGAAGAGAAAGGGGCCAGTCAACATGGTTGATATTCAAGTCTATAATAAGATTGCAGACGAAGGTTTAGAAATTTTCGCGGATAATAATTACACATTGAATCAAACTGATAATCCTGATGCCGTCATTTTAAGAAGTCAAGATTTACATCATTTGGAAATGCCGGATAATCTCTTAGGGGTAGCACGAGCGGGGGCGGGAGTCAATAATATCCCGGTAGAAGAGTGTTCTGAAAAGGGCGTGGTCGTTTTCAACACACCTGGAGCGAATGCCAATGCCGTCGGCGAACTGGTCATTTCTTCCCTCATTATGTCTGTCCGTCATATGATTTCGGCGAATCGCTGGGTAGAAGGACTAAGGGGGAACGGCGAGTCCTTTGCCCAGCAAGTCGAAGCAGGCAAAAAGAAATTCAAAGGAACGGAAATAAAAAGGAAAACTCTAGGTGTCATCGGGCTGGGATCTGTCGGCCACTTGGTCGCCAATGCGGCCATCGATCTGGGCATGAAAATTGTGGGCTACGATCCCTATATTAAAAAAGACGCCCTCGATAAATTGAACTATCATATTGAAAGAACAGAAGACATTACAGAACTTTATCAAAAAGCGGATTTTATTACCATCCATGTTCCAGCAGTTGACGAAAACCATCATTTAGTGGGCGAAGAGGCACTCACACAGATGAAAGATAACGTTGTTCTGGTCAATTTCTCGCGTGACACTTTAGTGAACGAAGAGGCTGTCATCAAAGCCTTAGATGATAATAAAGTCGCCACCTATGTCACTGATTTTCCAAACGAGAATTTAGCGAAGCGAAAGGACTGTATCGTCTTCCCGCATCTCGGTGCGTCGACACTTGAAGCAGAAAAAACATGTGCCATGATGGCAGCTGAACAACTGACAGAGTTTCTAGAACTCGGTGTCATCAAAAACTCGGTAAACTTTCCTGACGTCGAGATGTCGATGGAGGCGCCTACGCGCTTTGCCATTGTCAACCGCAATGTTCCCAATATGATTACGCTCTTAGTCAATGAAATCGGAAGCTATGAAATAAATATCGAGCGTTTTATCAACAAATCTCGCGGCGATTATGCATACACTTTAATAGATATAGATGAAGAAGACCCGGAGGTATTAACTGCCTTGCAACAAGCGATAGATGCAGAAGAAAATATCTTGAGCGCCCGTCTTATCAAAAACCCTAAATCTTAGATATTTCAAGGAGGAAACAATGGTCGATATTCAACCTTTTCAAGCGGTCAGACCGCCAGCTGAGTTAGCAGAAAAAGTCGCCAGTCTCCCTTATGATGTTGTTGATCGCCAAGAAGCCGCAGACTTAGTAAAAAATAATCCTTATTCTTATTTACATATTGACCGCAGCGAAATTGATTTACCCGATGAAAGCGATCCTTACGATGAAAAGGTCTATCAAAAAGCTCATGAAAACTTTCAAGACTTCCAAGAAAAGGGCTGGCTGAAAAAAGAAGAAGCTCCTTATTTTTATATCTATGAGCTCACCTACAGAGAAGAGAGCCAGACCGGGTTAGTCGTCACCGCAAGTGTAGAAGAATATTTAGAAAACACGATTAAAAAGCATGAGTTCACCCGACACGATAAAGAAACGGATCGGATCAATCATATGGACGCGACGGATGCTAATACCAGTCCCGTCTTTCTCACCTACCGCGATGAAAAAAGGATCAGTGACATCATCGAAGACTGGAAAGAGACACACCATCCTGTTTATGATTTTGAAAGTTATTATGAGACAGGACATCGCATCTGGATCATCGATGACGCGGAAATGAACCAAAGCCTGCAAGCACTGTTTGAAGAACATGTCCCTGCTCTCTACATCGCAGATGGTCATCATCGGACAGCGAGTGCTGCTAAAATTGCCCAACAGAGAAAAGCAGAGGGGAGACTGAGCGAACAAGGAAATTACTTTTTGAGTGTCTTATTTCCAGCCAGTCATTTAACGATATACGATTACAATCGTCTTGTTCACTCACAGCCTGAAGCAGATTTTATCGAGAAACTTGCAGAGGACTTTGAGGTTAAGAAAGTCGATAGAAATAAAAGAAAGCCACAAAGAAAACATGTTTTATCTTTATATTACAACAAACAATGGTATGAGTTGAAGGTTAAACCTGATATCCTTACTGACGATCTGGTTGACGATCTCGATGCTTCTCTTGTTCAAGACTATATTTTCGAAAAAAATTTTGGCATCGAAAACCCTCGGGTGGATGAGAGACTTCAGTTTGTTGGAGGAATTAAAGGTTTGGATGTGTTAGAAGAAGCGGTAGATAGAGGAGAAGCTGGCTTTGCTCTTGCCCTTTATCCCACTGTCATGGAAGACTTGTTAGAAGTTGCCGATTTAAATAGAACCATGCCGCCAAAATCGACGTGGTTTGAACCGAAATTATTGAGTGGATTATTTATTCACGAGCTTGATTCAACGTAGAATAGAATGCAGGAGGAGCAGGTTATGAAAAAAGATTCATTGGTTTTTGATGCTATCGCAAAGGAGAAAAAGAGACAAGAAGAGGGGATTGAGTTAATTGCTTCAGAAAATTTCGTGTCAGACGGGGTTTTAGAAGCGCAAGGCAGTGTCTTGACCAACAAGTACGCCGAAGGATACCCAGGCCGACGGTATTATGGTGGCTGCGAATTCGTCGATATTATTGAACAAGAAGCTATCGACCGTGCGAAAGAGCTCTTTGGAGCCGAGTTTGCTAACGTACAGCCCCATTCTGGTTCAAATGCCAACATGGCAGTGTACAGAGCCTTATTGCAACCAGAGAATAAAGTATTGGGTATGAACTTGGATCATGGCGGCCATTTGACACACGGATCTCCTGTCAACTTCAGCGGTCAGTCCTATGATATGTATGCGTACGGAGTAGACGAAGAAACTGAGCAGATCGACTATGATGAGCTGGAGAGAATCGCTCGCGACGTTCAGCCGGATATGCTTATTGCAGGTGCAACTGCCTATTCTCGTAAGATCGATTTTGAAAGAATCGGGAAAATCGCAAAAGATGTCGGTGCTTATTATCTGGTCGACATGGCTCATATTGCAGGACTGGTAGCAGCAGGTCTGCATCAAAACCCTGTTCCTTATGCCGATGTTGTGACGACGACCACTCATAAAACTTTACGAGGACCGCGCGGCGGGATAATCATGGGGAAAGAAGAATTCCGCAAGAAGATAAATAGTGCTATCTTCCCAGGTATCCAAGGCGGCCCTCTCGAGCATGTCATTGCAGGAAAGGCTGTGGCTCTCTTTGAAGCAAGTCAACCTGAATTCAAAGAATACGCGGCGCAAGTTATCAAAAATGCACAAGCTATGGCGAAAGTTTTTATGGAGCATGACATCAACGTTGTAGCAGGGGGAACAGACAATCACATGTTTCTGCTTGATGTCCGTCCTCTAGGTGTGAAAGGGAACGAAGCGCAAGATCGTCTGGAGGAAGTAGCCATTACTGTCAATAAAAATACTGTCCCAAATGATCCCGAAAAACCGACGGTCACCAGTGGCTTACGTATCGGAACCCCAGCTATCACCACACGCGGTCTGAAAGAGGAAGAAGCTGAAGAGATCGCTCATCTCATCATAGAAGCGTTAAGGGCAGAGGATAATGAGCTTCCTGATATTAAAAAGCGTGTTCAAAATCTTGTGAAAGACAAACCTCTCTTTGCGTGGTAAAGTAGAGAGAGACCATCCAAGAAAGGAAAGAGTAATTTGAGTATTCATTTAACAGATTTTTTAGCGAAGTTAAGCGACAGTCAAGATGTAACAGGCGGAGGAAGCGCTGCTGCTTTGATAGGCAGTATGGCCGCCTCACTTGCCTTGAAAGTGTTAAACAATGAAAAAAGAAGAGAGAGTCAGGAAGAAAACCTTCCAGAAATCAATCAGAAGGCCATAGAATTAGAAGAGATGGTCCAACAGTTAGAAGGTTTAAGTCAAGAAGATCCCAAAGCTTTGCAACCTTTAATCGATGCTTACAAACTCCCAAAAGAATCTGCTCAGGAAGAAGAATATCGAAAAAACGCTATTCAGAACGGGATCGAAGAAGCAGCTGGTCCTCAAGTAGAACTCCTTGAGACCATCGTCAACTTATCAGAGATTCACTTGTTCATCATCGAACTGCAGCCACAAGGTGCTATCGTGACTAATCTTGCAGAATCTATTCTTTTTGCAAAGTCTTCTTTACAGGTGGCGCATATTGGAGCGCGCACGAATTATGATTTACTAGCAGACGCTGATAAGCGCCAAGAAAGAGTGGACTATGTCGACACATTACTCTCTACAGGAAAAAAACAGCTCAATCGTCTTTATGAACGTGTCGTTGAAGTGCTATAAATGAGTGACGGCTAAAACAAGTGAGTGAATCTTACTTGTTTTTTTGTTATCTTCTAATATTTCTATCTCGAATTATTATTTTAACAATAAACAAGAAGTTTGATATAGTAAGTCAAAAGAAAGAACCATACCTAGGAGGAAGAGAATGAAAGAAGTAAAAACAAATAGTGGGATAAGTATTCCTATAGTGGGAAGCGGTACGAATACTTTTGGAAAAGTAGACAATGACTATCAGGGAGAATTAACAGGGAGTACCAAAGAGATGGAATGGGCCATTGAAAGTGGTTACCGTCATTTTGATGCGGCTCAAAATTACCGCAATGAAGAAATTATTGGCCGAGCACTTTATAATTCAGATCTGGAACGAGAGGCATTCTTCATCACAACAAAACTCAAGAAAGCTCCAGATTATCTAGGAAAAGGCTGGATGGAACAGCAGATAGAAGAAAGCTTGTATAATTTCCGAACAGAATATATCGATCTTTTCCTCATCCACGCTCCTTTTGACAAGAGAGAAGACAATATTGAAGCATGGAAGGCTTTAGAAGGATATCTCGAAGAGGGAATATTTAAAGCGATCGGGGTCTCCAACTTTGAAAGAGAAGATCTAGATCTTATTTTAGACAAGGCAACAGTTCCTCCTGCTGTCAACCAGATTGAATCTCATGTTGGGAAGTGGAACGAGGACTTAATCGACTATCATAAAAATAATGATATTTTAACAACGGCCTGGTCGCCTCTAGCAGGGATGGAAGGAGAAGCACAAGCAACACTGGAAGAGATCGGCCGTTCCTACGATAAAAGTGCGGCGCAAGTTGTTCTGCGCTATCAGGTCGAACGCGATGTCATTGTCATCCCAAAATCTCACAATAAAGAACACCAAGCGGAAAGTCTGGATATCTTTGATTTTGAACTCTCAGAAACAGACAAAGAAAAAATAAGAGCTTTATAAACAAAAGAATAGAGAAAAAAGGCAAATACAGTACGTTAAGAGGGAGTAAAAAATAAGGAGGACCAAAGATGAAAGAAGTTAAGACAAATAATGGGATAAGTATTCCTATAGTGGGTTCGGGTACAAACACATTTGGAAAAAAAGGAAATTCCTACAATGGGGATTTGGATGGAGATACGAAAGAGATGGCATGGGCCATTGAAAATGGCTACCGACATTTTGACTCTGCTCAAATCTACCATAATGAAGAAATAGTAGGAAATGCTCTTGCTGAATCAAATCTTCCACGCAGTGACTTTTTTCTGGTCACAAAGCTGAATACTTATGAAGGCTTTCAAGGAAGAGATTGGGCTGAAAAAGAAATAGAGAAAAGTTTGGAGAAACTTCAAACAGATTATATCGATCTCTTGCTCATCCATTTTCCATGGGATAATGAAAAAGAAATAGTAGAAGCTTGGCAGGTTTTAGAAGACTATTATAGACAAGGAACGTTCAAAGCAATCGGCGTTTCCAATTTCGAAAAAGAGCATCTCGATCTTATTTTAGAAAATAGTGATGTGGTACCTGCTGTCAATCAGATTGAATCACACGTGGGCAAATGGAACGACGAGCTGATCGAATACAATAGAAAGAATAATATCCTGACAACAGCTTGGTCACCTTTAGCTGGAATTGAGGGAAGCAAACTGGAGGTACTAGAAGAAATCGGTAAGCCCTACGATAAAAGTGCAGCACAAGTGGTTCTGCGTTATCAAGTGGAGCGGGATGTCATTGTCATACCAAAATCCCATGACAAAGAACACCAAGCGGAAAGTCTGGATATTTTTGACTTTGAATTGTCTCAACAAGAGAGAGAACAAATCCAATCCCTATAATAAAAAGCTTTTATTCCTCAAAAAAGAAAGAGTATTTCGAAATACTCTTTCTTTTTTGAGATTGCTTTCCATCATTACTTTTTATTTCACATTAGATTATATCCAAAATTCAACAAAAAAAGAATAAAACTCTTTATTTCTGACCGAAAATAAAAGTTTAAATTCGAGAGACGTGGTCTTGAAAACGCTTTACAATAATTAAAGAATCAGTTATAATTAGCTTGTTAACAAATTAATTAGGAGGATTGATTTTATGTCAGAGTTTCATTACTTACCTGGTAATTTAGATACAGCAAATTGGGGTGTTATCGGAGATCGTGAACCTGTGTTGACTGTTGAGTCTGGAGACATCGTAAAGATGGAATCTATCTCACACCGTGCCGGAGACTTGCCGGATTTAATGATGGACGAAGGAGTCCAAGAGATTTATGATAACATGGGCGACCGCGGGCCTGGGAAACATATTGTAACAGGACCTGTTCATATCAACGGAGTGAAAAAAGGTGGCGTTCTAAAAGTTAATGTTTTAGATCTCGTTCCACGTCTTCCTTACGGCTCAAACATGATCGCAGGACACGGAATCTTAAACGATGATTTCGATGATACGCACTATATTGTGGCTTATGAGGTGGATGAAGAAACCTACACTGCCAAAGCCATGTACTATTACGAGTTCAATGCAGTAACGGGTGAAATCGGAGAAGTTATCGACACAGAAAAGGTTGAAAAACACGCTGCACTAGAAAACTTGTCTATCCCTCTAAACCTACACTTGGGAATCGCAGCTGTGGCTCCAAAAGATAACGAAGGCGTTTCGACAACACCTCCAGGCTACTTCGGCGGAAACGTCGACAATCGCAGCTTCGTCAGAGGAACAACCATGTATTACCCTGTGCATGTTGATGGCGGACACTTTTACGTGGGAGACAGCCACTTCGCAGAAGGAGACGGTGAAGTAAATGGAACGGCTCTTGAAGCGCACGTGAACGCCACACTTCAATTTGAAGCTGAAGAAAATCTCGTTCTTGAAAAGAACCCAGTATTGGAAACACCTGAATATTGGTATACACATGGATTCAACGAAGACTTAGAAGAAGCGTTTAAAGAAGCAGGTCGTGAAGCGATCGCCTTCATGAAGAACAACTTTGACATTAATGAAGTAGAAGCCTACTCTTTATTAAGTCTTAAGGCCGACTTCCACGCAACACAATTGGTAAACGGCGTTAAAGGTGCTCACTGTCGTTTCAGCCGTGATTTTATTTCTCAATTAAAAAAATAAGAATACCTGACAGATAAATTAAACTTTAGAACGAGATCTCAGTCTCGCTCTAAAGTTTTTTATATTGCGAGATAAAATGAAGCCCTTTGGTTTGCCACAGGCTTTGATGATAGATATAGTAAAGTTAAAGAGAAGAAAATAATTCGACTGGAGTTTTTGTTAAAGAGAGAGGGGCAAGACAATGTTAGCTTATGTATGGGCGGAAGATGAAAACAGATTAATTGGTAAGGGGAACGGACTGCCTTGGCGTCTGCCAGCGGATGTCCAATTCTTTAAGAAAGTAACCATGCGTGGAGATATGGTCACAGGACGTAAAACCTATGAATCTATTCCGAATCGTCCACTTCCTGGTCGGGAGAATATCGTTTTGACACGGAATGAGGAGTACGAAGCGCCAGGCGCAACAGTGGTTCACACTATTGACGAAGTGCTTGAAATCGAAAAAAATACCGATAATACTCTCTATATTATTGGAGGTGCCACTCTCTTTGAACAATTCGAAGATGAGGTAGACGAGCTCTACCGAACGGTGATACATGACACCTTCGAAGGAGATCAGTGGTTCCCGGAGGATTTCGACTATAGTCGCTTTGAACTGGTGAAATCAGAAGAGGGCGTTGTGGATGAAAAAAACATCTATCCTCACACGTATGAGCTTTGGAGACGTAAAAAAGATTAAAGGTGATCCAGAGATCTATAGAAAAAAGAGGTTCGTAGTCTAGGAGGGTGGCATGAAACCTTTCAAAAGAATCGTCCTGAGGGAAAAAGAAGATGAGATTGTTCCTCAATTAGAAGATATAGAAATAGATCAATTATCTGATGGAGATTTGCTGGTTAAAGTTGAATATTCCACGGTCAACTATAAAGATATGCTGGCGTTTCAAAAAGATGGCGGAGTGATTCGAGAATACCCTATGATTCCTGGGATTGATCTTGCAGGCAAAGTAGTTTCGTCCCAAGCTCCGGAATTTAGAGAAGGAGACCGCATTCTTGTCAACAGTACAGATATAGGAGTAGCTAAAACAGGAGGCTATGCTGAATATGCTCGTCTATCTTCTAAAGATGCCATCCATACACCTGAAGCGTTATCTTCTAAAGAAGCGATGATCTTTGGTACAGCTGGGTTTACTGCTGCACTGTCTATCGATGCTTTATTAAAGCACGGGATGTCTGCTGAAAATAACCCCAGTATTCTCGTTACGGGTGCGACAGGAGGCGTCGGAAGCATCGCTCTCAGCATTCTATCTAAATTAGGTTATCGAGATATTCACGCCCTTGTGCGCAAGGATTACCAAATTGAAGCAGCAGAAAACTTGGGCGCGAATCATATTGTACAGGCTGAAGAATTGTTGGTTTCGTCCCCCGCGCTCGCTTCTAGGAAATACAACTATGTCCTCGATACTGTAGGCGGTGATGTGGCTGCACATGCCCTGGCCCAGATATACGAGAAGGGGAGTATGTCGCTGTGCGGCAACGCCGGCGGCAATCACTTTCACACCACAGTACTGCCGCTGATTCTCCGAGGAGTCAATATCTTAGGGATAAACTCTGTCGATTATCCGAAGAAGGAGAAAGAAAAAATATGGGAGAGGTTAGCCAATGAGTGGAATGTCGTCGATACGTTAGTCACGAAAGAAATTAAGCTGGCAGCCCTCCACAAGACGGTTGAGGCTCTTAAAATGGGGAAACACCTCGGACGAACAGTCATCAAGATAAGTTGAGGGATGAGTGTGGAATCAACTTAGAAGACATTTTTCTTCGTTTGTGTAAAACTGGATATAGAATCAATACTATGAATGAATAAAAAAGGAGAGGTTATATTTATGGCTGATTATAAGAATGTCTTTTCAACAACAGCTCTTAACACAGGTGGGCGAGATGGAAAAAGTGCGTTGACAGATGGCTCTTTGGAAATAAACGCGAAAGACCATAACCCAGAAGAATTATTCGCTTTAGGTTATAGTGCTTGCTACAACGGTGCGATGGATGTTGTGAAAGCAGATGAGGGTGTCGAGGGAGATTCTTTAGTTAAAACAACCGTTCATTTCTACTCGCGTCCAGAAAACGATTTCAAACTTTCTGCAGACTTTGAAGTAGGAATCGAAGGACTCGACTTAGACAGAGTTCAAGAAATCGCAGAAAAGACTCATGAGGTCTGCCCTTACTCCAAAGCAGTAAAAGGAAATATCGAAATCAATACAAAAGCTGTCGAATATGACTCCTTAAAAGAGTAAAACAGATAGTCTTATCACTATAACCACACGCTCGAGCGTGTGGTTTTTGTATGCAATGATAATTTCACGAACTCGCAAAAGATATTTTTTCACTATCACGTTCCATCTCTTCCAATATGTTATACTATCTCTTGAGTAAGTTTTTCAAGAACTGAAAGAAAAACTGATAAGGAATCTTATCTTAATTTCTTTATCATACGATATAAATTATTTTAATTTGGAGGATATTATGGCCAAGAAAAAAGCAGGAAGAAATAAAACGATCGATTTTGAAGTAGCAGAAGGAAAAGAGTATTTAGACAGAGTGATTACAAAAGAAGACATTTCAGACTTAGACAGTGTCTTAAATAAAACGATTTTAGGAGATACTTCAGAAATAGCCAAGCTTTTGCCTGAAGAATCTGTCGATTTAATTGTGGTGGACCCTCCTTATAATCTAGCTAAAACTTATAGCACGACAAAGTTTGCTAAGGTCAAGAGAGAAGAGTATGAAGAATATACAGAGCGATGGTTGGATGAGATTATTCCCTTACTGAAAGAAGACGGCACTATTTATGTCTGCTGTGATTGGGAATCCAGCTTGATTATTGGGAATGTGCTCATGGAACGACTCAATGTCAAAAATAGAATCACGTGGCAGCGCGAGAAGGGACGTGGAGCGAAAACCAACTGGAAGAATGGAATGGAGGATATCTGGTTTGCGACGAAGGGAAAAGACTATACCTTTAACGTCGATGACGTCAAAATGAGACGCCAGGTCCTTGCACCTTATAAGCAAGATGGCAAACCCAAAGACTGGGAGGAAACAGCGGAAGGAAACTTTCGAGACACCCATCCCTCTAATTTTTGGGATGACATTTCTATCCCATTCTGGTCTATGGCAGAAAACACCGCTCACCCGACACAAAAGTCAGAGAAACTGATTGCAAAACTCATCCTTGCCAGTTCTAACGAAGGAGATGTTGTTCTCGATCCTTTCCTTGGTTCAGGCACCACAAGCGTCACAGCGAAAAAATTGAATCGAAACTATATCGGTATCGAAAGAGAAGAGCAATACTGTGCTTGGGCAGAAAAGAGATTAGAAATGGCTGAAAAGGACCCTTCTATACAAGGCTATGAAGATGGTGTCTTTTGGGAGAGAAATACCAAACCGGTCCAGACAAAGAAGAAAAAATCTACTAAGCAAACCTCTTTATTCTAACTCTGTAAAGGAATGACACCATGTATAATAAAAATGAAATAGAACGTTTGACACAAGTCGTTAGTGCTTATGCTGGCCAAAAGAACAAAGAGGAATTGGGACGGATCATTCAATCTGAATTTGACCTCACCTATAAAAAGCCTGTCTATATAGGTGAGCACTTTACTATCCGTTTCAGCAAGGGTGAATGTAACAGATTTAATAATACTGTTCTCGCCTTATCGAAACTGGAGAAATATGATGAACGTCCTTTCATCGTCTGTCTTGTGGGAGAAAAAGATAACCACCTCTTTCTCGCCAATGCTACTTTTCTAAAAAAAGTAAGCCACTCATCAAAAGAGCTGCGGATAGATAATATCCGAGGAAGTTTCAATGGTAGTGATATTTTCAAAGAATATATCGGGATCGCGAATACACCTGCCCATTTTGAAGAGCTCTTTGCCATCCATGAAGGATTCTCTTTTGAAGAAAATCTCAAAAGACTGGTGGAAGAAACAAATAATATCACCCCTCAAGATAAAAGAACATTTCTGGATGAAGAGGGAATAGCAAACATCTTAAACGCTGTCCAAAGAAGTAAAGATTTCATCGATTCAGAATACTATAGAGAATTAGAGGGAATATTAGAAGACAAGGTGCAGCAAGTACACACAGAGATCAACCTGCTGGCCCATACCGATAATGTCAATCTGCGCGGCAGACGGATAGAGTATCTGGTGACGACAGACTACCAAGCGACTCAGCCTGTCCGAGACGCTATATTGAATGAGGAACCTATCCCCACTATCCATACGCCTAATGGATTGGGCGACTTCACTTACCACACACCTCAACTGACAGTAGAAGTAGATATCAAAACAAAATTAACCAATAAAGCCAGCGAGCCTAAAGGATATAACGTCGACAAGCTGCTCGAATTATTGTCTCAAGACGATACCATTTTTATGGTTTTTATCATTTCCGTTCATCCCGATACCAAGGAAATTAAGACTCAGCTTGTTTCTGTTCTCGATGAAGCGATGATTGCAGGAACAACTATTCAACACCACTGGGCAGGGAGGAACTCGAGAGGGGTCGCACAATTCAGCGGGCGCACCTTAGAAGCAAAAATAGAAGAATATCCCCACACCATTCACACTCAATCTGCACGGCGGTTTCTCAAAGAGCTGATCGATTTATAAAGAGGGAGAGAAGTAGGATGTACCAATATATTTGTCAAACTTGCGGATGGAAAGAGGAGGTCACTACTCAAAAAGCTGGGTGTGATTGTGGAGGTCTCTGGGACCTGGACTTTATTCCTCCGGCCTTCGAGTATCATTTACTCGACCACGAGCAGTGGAATATATTCAGATATCGGCGCTTTATGCCCTTACTGGACGATTCATTTAAGAAAGTGACTTTAGGAGAGGGACTCAGTCCGCTGGTTCGTTTGAAAGACGACCTGCTTGTTAAAATGGATTATTTCATGCCAACGCTCTCTTTCAAAGATAGAGGGGCAGCTGTTTTGATGGCTCATGCTACCTCGCTTGGTGTGGAGAAGGTGATTCAAGACAGCAGCGGGAATGCGGGAAACAGTGTTGCTGCTTATTCTGCAAAAAGTGGAATTCAGAGTGATATTTTTGTTCCTGAAGGGTCCTCGGACAAAAAAGTCGCCATGATCCAAGCACATGGTGGTCATATCCGTATTATTCCCGGCTCGAGAGATCAGACAGCAGACGTCGCTCGACACAAAGTAAAAGATGAAGGCCGCTTTTACGCGAGTCATGTCTATAACCCCTATTTCTATGAAGGAACGAAAACTTATATCTATGAGGTATTTGAAGAATTAGGCTATATCCCTGGACACCTCTTCATTCCCGTAGGTAACGGTACACTCTTTCTAGGAGTGGTTAAAGGATTAGAGCATCTCTTGAGGAGCGGCGTCATCGCTGCTTTTCCTCAGATTGTAGGCATTCAGACAGAGAAAGTTTCTCCTATTTATAATAGTCTCTATTCAAAAGAAGATAAGTCTTCAGATAAAGCGACACTTGCAGAAGGTATTGCCATCGGCCAGCCGATGCGAGCTCGGGAAATACTGAACTATAGTGAAAAATATAAGGTCCAATTTATTCAAGCGCCCGAAGATCGAATCTTAGAAGGGCAGACATATTTAGCTCAACGCGGCATTTTTGTTGAAAAAACATCTGCTGTTTCAATGGCTGGCTATTGGAAATATGTGGCAGAATTCAGCAAACCCGAAGAAGCACTCCTACCCATGACAGGGGCAGGATTAAAATCAGAGCGCAGTTAATTGTAAGTGAAGTTACTTTTGCAGTGAGAATAAAATTCAAAAATGTTATATTTGTATATTAAAAATAAATAATGGAGGGAAAATAATGAAGAAATTAAAAGGAGTACTGCTCGCAAGTTTGAGTTTGTTTTTGTTAGCTTGCGGAGCGAACGAGACAGATACACAAAACTCTGATTCAAATGAAGTCAGCGTGGGAGTAGTGGGAGAAGTTTCTGGTGAGATCTGGGAGGATGTCGCAAACCGTTTAGAAGAGGATGGAATTATGCTGGAGGTAGTGACATTTGCTGACTATGTTCAGCCTAACCGTGCGCTAGCAGATGGGGAACTCGACTTAAATGCTTTCCAGCACCAAGCTTTTTTGCAAGAATATGTGACGGACTCAGGGGAAGCACTTGTTCCAATGGGCTATACGATCATCTCTCCCATGTACATCTTTTCAGTAGATGAGATACCGGATGTGGCAAGTATTCCTGAAGGGGCAAGAGTGGCCGTGTCCAACAGCCCAACCAGTGCAGAAAGGTCTTTCTTGGGATTGGAAGCAATCGGATTGATTGAGTTAGATGATGAAGCTGGCTTTGCCCCGACAATCGATGATGTCACAGAAAATCATAAAGATATTGAAATTATGGAAGTGGATCCCAACCAGCTCTCGCGTGCTCTGGGAGATGCCGATATCATTACTATCGGAGGAGACATGTTAGCAGATGCTGGGATGGACCCCGCTGAAGCGATTTATGTGGACACAGAACAGGTAGAAAATATTGATCCTAAAAAGAAAAATATTATTGCAGTGAAAGAAGAGGACCGTGATTCAGAAGTACTCCAGCGCGTGGTCGAAGAATACCAGAGCTCAGAGACGGCTGAAAAAATTGAAGAGATTTCAAAAGGCTCTAGTATTCCGATCTGGGAAGACGCGGATACGGCCTATGAAGATTTTCAAGAGATAATGTCCGAATAACTTTATTTTATTTAACCTGAAACAAAAATGTTTCAGGTTATTTTTATATCTTCTCTGGTAAAAGTGAGTGACCGCTATTAAGATAAAAAGGAAAGCTAGATGTCACCTCTTATTCCAGACA
>JBHWPB010000009.1:0-7947 GCA_043424675.1 Carnobacteriaceae bacterium
TTAGTACCAACCTTGTTGTTCCCACGCTTGTTTTGCGTTTGTCCATGAACCGTAACGGTCTGATACATATTTGTCTGCTGCAGCTTCTTGTTCAGCTGGCCCAGCACCATGAGCAACTAGTGTAGGGTTGAGCTGGTAACGTCCCCAATACTGTCCGTTAACTGCTGTGTATGAACCGTTTGATTCACGTTGTGCGATCCATTCTTTTGCTGCTGCTTCCGAACCAGATACTTGTGTTGCTGCTGGTTGAGCTTCCGGTTGTGGTGCAGGAGCTGGTTCTGGAGCTGGCTCTTCAACTACAGGTGCTGCTTCTGGAGCTGGTTCTTCAATTACAGGAGCTGCTTCCTGAACAGGCTCAGCAGGAACTTCTTCGACAGGAGCTTCTGGCGCCACGTCATAAGTTTCTACTTCGTGAGTCACTTGGTCTTCAACCGATACGGTGGTATGATCCGCTGAGAAGCGAAGCGTGTTTCCAGGCATGATCAGGTTCGCATTGTTGATGTCGTTGACTGCTGCTAAGCGTGAAACGTCTACTTCAGCCGCACTTGCGATAACACCTAAGGTGTCTCCCCATTGAATCGTGTACGCTTCTTCTCCATTCTCTGATTGTGCAAAGTCTGCTTGAACTTCTTCAACTGTACGTGCTTCCCATGAGGCTGCTTCAACGTCTTGTCCACCGATCGCAAAGACACCTGTAAGGGCAACTGTCGTTCCTAAAGTAAATAAACCTTTTTTGATGAAATTCATAATTGAGAAAATCTCCTTTTTCTTTGTTTAGTTTGTTTTGGTTTCGTGTTTTATTTTATTCAGTGTCAGTAACATTTAAATGAGGTCTTTCCTCATCACGCTTCATACTTTACCACGTCTATTTCTGGAAATGTCGCAAGTTATCGTATTGTGATGGCATCGTATTTGTTTTGACTTCTTGTGTAATCTTCTGCTCATAATTGCAATCTATATTACAGTGTTGTAATAAAAGAGGAAAAAGGCGCTTTGAAAGTGTTTTTAATGTAAATAAAAGGTAAAAAACTACATAATATGGATGTTGACTGAAATATTTGATTAAGACAGTTTACTTATTGAGAGAGCTATATTGAACTAAAAATGTCTTTTTCTCGTATTCTTTTGATCACTTTAGTTAACAGCTTCTGACATATCCCATATAATACAATTATAAAAAGCTCACTAAAGCAAAGAAAGGAAGTCATTAGAATGTCTGATTTAGAACAAGCGCGCATTGAAATTGTCCAAGGAGATATTACTAAAATGCACGTGGATGCTATTGTCAATGCTGCCAATAAGTCGCTGCTAGGAGGCGGGGGAGTCGATGGAGCTATTCATGCAGCAGCCGGTCCTGGACTACTTGAAGAAACCAAGAAGCTTGGAGGTGCTATGACGGGTGAAGCAGTTATTACTAAAGGCTATGATCTCAATGCAAAGTATGTCATTCATGCTGTAGGCCCTGTTTACAAAGATGGTAAATCCGGCGAAGCAGATTTTCTCGCCTCATGCTATCGAAGTGCACTTGATCTAGCTATAGAGTATAAGATTACAAGCATTGCCTTCCCTTCTATCAGCACCGGTGTTTATGGATACCCTAAACAAGAAGCAGCAGAAATAGCTTTCTATACAGTGGTTAATACGCTCAACGATGGCTTGTATGATGGGATTCAATCCGTCGCTTTTGTTGCTTATGATGATGAGACCTACAATATATACAGACAATTATATGATAGTAATTTTGAAGAGCATGGACTGGAAAAAAATTAAAGTGACAAAAAGAAAGACCTTCGACTCACTATATAAGGTGAGTCGAAGATCTTTTCATATCATATGAAAGGAATCATTTAGTTTATTCTAGTTCAAGCTGGAAATTAAAATTCTTTGGATACAAAGCATGACGTTCTGCTCTGTAGATTTGATGACGGTGAGAATACTCGTCATCGTACTTGTCAATCAATAGATTGAAAACGACTTCTTGCTCTTCATCTTTTGTCACTTCTTGTATGACTGTGAAGGGATCTTCATTTTCATCCATGACTTTTCCATAATTTATTAAGACATTATTTTCTTCTGGCAAAAAGTTGGCGTCACTCACAATATGAGCATACATATCAGCCCCGTAACCTTCACCAAAGGACCAAATCTCTTCCACTGTTCCATCAGTTTCATTAACACGGTATTGTGCTGCACGGCTATATTGAGCCTCAAGCTCTTTATGGCCGCGTGTAATAAAACGGTTATTATCAAATAACATGATGTCCATAGTCTCTGGATTGCTGTCTTGATCTGGCAACTCTTCTACAGCATGCTGGCCCATTGGGAATTTCACATCCCCCACTGGCTCTAACAAGTATTGGTCAGGGCGTTCGCCTTCAGGCCAATTTTCATCTGCTGTCAGAATCCACTGCACCTCTAATTCAGGATAAGTCATCTTCATAATCATGTCTTGATTTCGCCCTGATAGTAAAATGTGCTCTCCATCTGCTGTCTGCCAGACGGCATTAGGATGTAGCCAATCGACATTATCAGCTTGAGGGTCATCGCTATATTCTTCATAGTAGGGAGCAGGGGAGATGTTTTTGAAGTTATGAGCGCGTACAATTTCTCCACTCTCTTTGTCGATTTCAATCATTTCATCTTCCAGATAGTCACCCGAGCCTTCATGGATTAAACTTAGCCAATTTCCATTGGTGAGTTCGATCGTATCATGGTGGAAAGGTTCAAAACCATTAAAATTAGCGATCTCTAAAAGATGCGAATGGTAAGGACGGCCGAGTAAATCCAGTTCTACTAAATTATTATAATCATCCGCCCCTGTTTCGGCATTCCCATCAATTTTCCTTAAATCCATAAGAACATGTCCATTTTCTAAAGCTTCGAAATTATTTGCCATCCAAGTGGTAAAGTAGAAACGAATCTCTCCTTCACTGTCGACCGCAAAGAGCTCGCCAGCCGAAGGAATCACGTACGTTAATCCCTCTTCCATCTGTTCGGGACTGGTTTCTTCTTGTAAAGTCAGATTATAAAACTCTTTTGGAAGAGGTTCAGTTTCAAATATGAGTTCCATTTCTTCATTTTGTCCATTTTCTGTTTGAGCTGTGAGTGTCACAACATTTTCAGTATCGGGATAAAGTCCAAGGACAGGAATTTGATGAAGAGTATTGTAACCTTCATAAGTATGTTCCAGTGTTGTATGTTCAGCTGTTCCTGGCACGCGAACGGCAATCTCCACAGGCTGGTCGGTTTCGAAAAGCACAAGCGCTGTAAGCGGACTGATTTCATAAGGATTTTGGATAACTAAAGGATCTTCAAAAGTATACTCTCCATCTTTCCACTCTTCTTCAATTGAAGCATCTCTTTCTGCCCCGTGTTCCATATAGTCCGTATACTCTGACAGCTGATACCCTTCCTCTAAGCTGCTATCAGCTTGATCAGTAATATTTTGAGTTTCTATAGTATTTTGATTTCCACAAGCAGCCATTAAAAAGACCATCAAAATAAGAGTCATCGCTAAATATATTTTTCTTTTTCGCATCTTCGTCTCCTTTTAAATATTTTCTCAATATTTTCAGCCTAACCTTTTGAGAAGATCTTTTCAATAGTGTTAAAAAATAAAAGTGTTGGAACTGTTAGTCCAACACTTTTCTATAGTTTAAGAATATTTTCTCAACATTTTTTGAATGAGCTGGGATAAGATGGGTGAGAGAATAAGATAAAAGAAAAAGTTTCCTACAGCATGCATGGTATCAAAGGGAATACCCTGGATATAGTACACCCAAAAACTAGGCAATTGGTAGACCCAAGCACTGAATACAGAGATTAGAAAGCCATAAACGTAGCCAGTAAAGCCTGCATACAAAGCTAAAATGATTTCTGGCAGGTAGTCTTGTACTTGTTTGACAAGAGCTGTCAGTAAAATGACAACAGCGTAACTCCCGATCTGCCCAATGGTCCATACTCCCATTCCTAAGGTGATGTTAGAGATGAGCATAGACAAGGTGGCTACAATCAGTGCATCTACCACTCCCAGATGCAAAGTCAGCAAGATAAGAATGGCTGATACCGGCTGTACATTCGCGATAGGTGCAAACATCAGGCGTCCCACATGAGAGAATGCTGTCAATAAACCTAATAAAGCAATACGTTTGGTTGACATAAACTCTCATCTTATTCCAAAGGGTTTAAGGTCCATGAAATATTGTCGCCTGCTTCTAAAACATACTCAGCAGCTCCGACTGAAACCATTTCACTATTGATTTCATAGAGCCAATAGACATTGGCTTCAGGATCTTGTGAGTAGCCATTGATGGATTCAATGAAACCATCTGACTCTTCTACTTCAAATTCATCTTTCATGAAGTCGAGAAGCGTTGTGCCTGCTTCGACTTCATAAGTTCCAGTCAGCTCGTCTTCTGTTTCCCCGTTAATTTCAAACGTTGTTGAAACTTCGATAGTTTCTGCTGCACTATCTGTTCCTGACTCCGAGGCCCCTGGTTCAGCTGATTCTTCAGTGTCTGGCGTCTCTTCTTGCGTTGTCTCTTGAACCGTTGTATCCGTCGTACCCGTCGCATCTTCAACTGCTGTGTCTGTGGCACAACCCCCTAAAAACATTAGAGCAATGAGTAAAGAAAGTATTTTTTTCATTTCCAATTTCCTCCTTTAAAATAAAAAAACTATGAAGGCAATATACTTCATAGATCCATGACGTATGCCTTGCCTCGAAACATACAGATCAGTACGCATAATAAAATTAAGATCTGACTTCAAACGTAAACGTTTGTTACAGTGGCGGGACCGTTCCAGACTCTCACTGGATTCCAAATTTTATTATCGTTTATATTTAAAGAGTGTTCCTCGCTTGTCTTATTCACTACTCTTGTCAGCTTAAACACATCTTCGTGGAAATAGTATAGCCTTTTTCTTTTGAAAAAGCAACGGCAAGGTGAAACACAGCTCTCTTGATTCAGTATATGATATCCTTAATATGAGACTTACTATTTAAAAAGGATGTGCTTATTGATATGAGTAAAAAAAGGGTCGCATTGATTGGAATAGGTTCAATCGGGACTACAATTGCAGATGAACTCGTAGAAAGCCTATCAGAATACTATGAGCTTTCAGGGATTATGAAAAACAGAGAGAGTCAAATTGAAGAATTAATTCAAAAATACAACGTGCCGGTCGTCACTGATTTTAAGAAACTATTAGATACAGATCCTGACTTCATCATTGAAGCAGCGTCTGGTGATATGGTCAGAGCATATGGCAAAGATATCTTAAAAAAAGGTATAGACTTTATCCCCTTATCTGTTGGCGGTTTAGCCGACCCGACATTTTATAAAGTCTTACAGGATACTGCAAAAGAAAACAATGCTGTTTTATATATTCCTTCTGGAGCGATCGGTGGGACAGATCTTATGCGCAAGATGACGCTTGCAGCAGACACAGAAGTTAAAATTAATACCTATAAAGCACCAGACAGTTTAAAAGGAGCGCCTTACTTAGAAGATAAACAACTCTCCGACTCAAAAGTGGAGGTCATTTTCGAAGGCAGTGCTGAAGAAGCCATTAAAGGGTTTCCTAAAAATATCAATGTCGCAGTGATGACCGCTCTTGCAACCGTTGGTCCTTCTGAGACACATACAGTGATACATTCCGACCCTAAACTCAAAGCTAACATCCATGAGATCTCTCTCAGAAATGACCAAGGAACTGCTGATATCCGCGTCGCAGGCATGCCAAGTGATAACCCGAAAACCAGTAGTATTACCCCTTGGAGCGTTATCGCTCTCTTGAAAAATATCGCCGAACCTGTTCGTTTCTTTTGAAGTGCTGTGCCATCAAACTTCTCTGGTCAAGAAATGTTGGAAGATTAAGCAAAAAGAAGCAGCTCGTATTTTGAGTTGCTTCTTTTAAGGCTTTCAATTCAGCCTTTTTAATTTTCTTATTTTTTCTAACGTAATAAACAAAGCCTCACTCATTAACTAATAATTCAATCAAATATTTATAATATCTAAACAGCTAAGTTAATTTTCCTGGACCTTGAGGTTTTCGGTTTCATATTCAGTTTCATATTCTATCATGTGCTCTGGTCCATGTTGTCTTTCTTCCGTAACGAAATTAATGAGTTGTTCAGCTAACTGGTCGTCACTATTGCCAGATAAATCTAAATCAGTCACAAATTCTCTGATTTCTTCTAAAGAGGTATTGTTTATTTTTCCTATAAAGATTTTGTCGTATATTTTTTCGCCTGTCGTCTCATCGTCAAGCAGCAGTTCTTCATAAAGCTTCTCACCAGGACGAATACCAATTTCTTCAATTTCAATATCATCCAAAGTATAACCGCTTAGCTTTATAATCTTTTTAGCTAAATCGTATATTCTAACAGGCTCGCCCATGTCTAAAATAAATATCTCTCCACCATCGGCGTAAATTCCCGCCTGCACAACGAGACGAGCCGCTTCAGGAATGGTCATGAAATAACGGGTCATACGGAAATCAGTTACAGTAACGGGTCCCCCTTTTTGAATCTGCTCTTTAAATAGAGGGATGACGCTCCCTGCAGAGCCAAGCACATTACCAAAACGGACAGCAGCAAAGCTGGTTTTACCTTGCTCGTTCATCCCTGTCACAATCATTTCAGCAACCCTTTTCGTCGCCCCCATAACGTTCGTAGGATTATTGGCTTTGTCTGTTGAGATCATGATAAATTTCTCAACATCATGTTTAACTGCGGCTTGTGCTACATTGAGTGTCCCATAAATATTGTTTTTGATAGCTTCTGTTGGATTATACTCCATCATCGGCACATGCTTATGAGCAGCGGCATGAAAAATGTATTGGGGTTTGTACTCAGCCATAATACGGTCGATACGTGCTTTATCTTGTACATCAGCGATAATAGGCACAAATTCTGTGTGAGCGTAATGATACGCGTGCATTTCTCTATTGATCTGATAGGTGGGATTTTCTCCGTGATCCAGCAAAAGGACGCGAGCAGGCTGAAATCTCGATACTTGTCTGACAAGCTCCGATCCGATCGAGCCACCTGCACCTGTTATCAGTATAGTCTTGCCTTGTAAGATTCTTCTCACTTCACTTGTATCTAATTTGACTTCCTCTCGTCCTAGCAAATCGGTAATGTCGACATCGACATAGCTGGATACCTGTAATTTCCCTAGCATCACATCTTCGATTAACGGCATTTTTTTGACCGGGACATTGATAGAGTTAGCAGTATCTAATATTTTTTCATATTTTTCAGGAGGCAGAGAGGGAACAGCGACGACGATTTCATCTACTCTATTCTCTTTAGCAATCTGCTCGATGTTATCTGTTGTTCCGAGTACAGGAATGCTATTGAGGTAAGTATTTAACTTATTCGGATCATCATCTATCACTCCAAAAACATCAATATCGTCCCGCTGTTTATTCATACTGTCAATAAAGAGCTGGCCGCCTTCTCCTGCACCGACCACCAGAACCCTGTTTTCAGTTTCTGGTGTCCGCCCCTCCTCACCTTTTCGTCTTTGAAATTCATTATAACGTCGCCACGACATTCTTGAAAAAGTAATCAGTTGCGTGGAAAATACATATAATAATAAAGCGTATCGCATGGGGAGAGCATTGAAAATTAAACTAGTAATGCCAATACTGATAACAATTGCAAAAAATGTCGTAATATAGATATCGAGTTGATCGCGAATCGATGTATATCGATTAATCTTTGAAAATATTCTATAATAATTTCCAATCATAAGATAAAAGATAACCATTAAAATAACCGAAGTTATGACATAGGTCAATTCAAATGCGATATAATATTGCAAAAAATAAACACTTAATAAACCGCTTAAAGCGATCAGCAGGCTGTCTAATACCATTAAAATACGCTGAATTCGCTGCCGAGTTAAATCCATTCTCTACCTTCACTCCTTTAAGTCT
>JBHWPB010000010.1:0-14536 GCA_043424675.1 Carnobacteriaceae bacterium
AGCTGAATTTCCCTTCTTTTCTTGCACTCTATTTATAATTTCAGAGAGAAGACTTTTACCTAACCCTTGTCGTCTGTGTTCTTTTGAAACAGCAAACCGCTGCAAAATATAAGTTCCATCTTCTTTTAACAGCAATCGAGAAGTTGCTGCAGGTTGATTTTTTTTGTATAAAACCACATGCAAAGCATTTTCATCTTTTCCATCTATTTCTTCTTCTAAAGGGACCTTTTGTTCCTCTACAAAAACTTCTTTTCGTAATCGAAGAGCATCTTCATAAACCTGATGATCTGTTCCTCTCGCCCATTTATACACTGTAGCATCACCCCTCAATGAAAGATTTTTACTTTATAGTACTGTGATGATATAATAATACAGTTAATGCCGAGAATTCACAATTATATTAGAGGGGTACCATGGAAAAAACATTAAATAAACAAGAATTAGAAAAAGAAGTTAACCGTCGAAAAACCTTTGCCATTATTTCTCACCCGGATGCCGGAAAGACAACTATAACCGAACAGATGCTCTTATATGGAGGCGCAATTCATGAAGCAGGATCTGTAAAATCCAGAAAAACAGGAAAATTCGCGACCTCTGATTGGATGAATATTGAAAAACAAAGAGGAATTTCCGTGACGAGTTCGGTCATGCAGTTTGACTACCGAGACAATCACGTTAATATATTAGATACACCGGGACATGAAGATTTCTCAGAAGATACTTACCGTACGCTCATGGCTGTGGATAGTGCTGTGATGGTTGTGGATACAGGTAATGGTATTGAGGAGCAGACTGAAAAATTATTTAAAGTTTGCCGGATGCGAGGAATTCCAATTTTTACTTTTATGAATAAGTTGGACCGTGATGGGCGCGATGCAATGGATTTAGTTACTGAGTTAGAAGAAGTGCTAGAGATTGATGCTTACACTATGAATTGGCCGATAGGCAGAGGGCAGACTTTGATAGGTATATATGATATCTATAACAACCGGATTGAATTGAATAAACCAGAAAGTGAAGAAGACCGTTTCATCCCATTGAATGAAGAGGGTGAGATAGCAGGCGACCACTGGTTGAAAGAGGACGTATCCTACCAAGAAGCTGTGGAAGAAGCGATGCTTTTAAAAGTTGCAGGAAATGAATTTTCAGAAGAACGTATAGAAAAAGGAGAACTTACTCCTGTCTTCTTTGGGTCAGCTCTCACTAACTTTGGAGTCGAAACCTTCTTAAATGCTTTTCTAGAATACGCACCTTCGCCAAGTGATACCGAAGATCGTAAAGGTGAATTAGTTGAAGCAACAGCTGAAGTTTTTTCAGGCTTTATCTTTAAAATTCAAGCGAACTTGAATCCAAAACATCGCGATCGTATTGCTTTCTTGAGGATTACTTCAGGAGAATTTGATAAAGGGATGGATGTATCTTTAGCAAGAACAGGCAAAGAAGTTCGTTTGTCTAACTCCGTCTCGTTTCTAGCTGAAGAAAGAGCAAACATAGAAACAGCAGTTGCGGGAGATATTATTGGACTTTATGATACGGGTGAATTTCAAATTGGAGATACGATTTATGAAGGAAAAGCTGAAATCGTCTTCCCCGAATTGCCGCAATTTACGCCAGAATTGTTTATGACAGTAAAAGCTAAAAATGCGATGAAACAAAAATCTTTCTACAAAGGGATTAAACAGCTGGTACAAGAAGGAACGATTCAACTTTATCGCACCTACCACACAGAAGATTTTATATTAGGAGCTGTCGGACAGTTGCAGTTCGATGTCTTCAAATATCGCATGGAAAATGAATACAATTCTGAAATTGTGATGGAGTCTCTCGGTTCAAGAGTGGCGCGTTGGATTGAGCCAGAGAACCTCGACCCTAAAATGTCGTCCAGTCGAAATATATTAGTGAAAGATATAAAAGACGAACCTTTATTCTTATTTGAAAATGAATTTGCTACAAGATGGTTCCAAGAAAAATATCCGGAAGTAGAACTCAAAACCCTCTTGTAAAGAGAGGATGCGGTGAAAGCTGTTCTGAATTGAACCGTTGAAAGTAAAGAGGCGATGGTGTATTTTCAATAGTGATATTTTACGAAAAGGCAGGTTAATGCCTGTCTTTAGAATAGAAGTAAATGAGCGTTAAAAAACCTCCCAGAATATATTTCCTATTCTGGGAGGTTTTTTTAGATTCTTTCTTGAATCACGTTGCGTCGAATGCAATAACTGTGTCTCCAGATTCCAGACGAGTATTGCCAGATGGTACTAAAATATCACCGTTATCACGCTGAACCATGATAATCAGAAAATTATCATCAAAATCTAAGTCATACAGAGTTTTGCCTGCCCATTGATGCATATCATTAATTGTGAATTGGGTGAGATCTTCTCCTTGAGGATCGAAGTATTGCTCTGCACTGAGGATAATTCGGTCTCCTGGCTCGAGTACTACATCTCCTCGGGGAATAATCGTCTGATTGTCGCGAATAATTTTGGCAACAATAAAATCGAATTCGATATTCAAATCGCTGATTTTTTTACCTGCCAAGTTTCCATTTACCTCTGCTGTCGTCTTGAAAAATCCAACTGGACTTTTGTCCTGATAGGAATTAAAAGTTCGAAGAACAGTGTCAGATGGGTCGAGCATATCTAATCTTCTTGAAGCAATTGGCAATAATGTTCCTTGGATGAGAGAAGATAAAAGACATATATCAAAGACGATATGGTAAATATCTGATTGCAGAGGAGCAGCTGAGTTCACAGCAAATATGGCAAAGGCAATCGCAGCCGCTCCACGCAAGCCGGCTACTGAAATTACTGCCAGCTGGTTTGGCTCCAGCTTAAATGGCAGCATTAATCCATATACCGAAAGAGGACGAGCGATTAAAGTCATAAATATCATAATAATTAAAGCAACTGGCATGGCACTTATAATTTGTGCAGGATTAGAGAGGAGACCTAATATGAAAAAGAGGCCGATTTGAAAGATATTGGTGAGCCCATCGAAAAAAAAGACAACTTCTCTTTTCCCTGTAAATTCTTGGTTTCCTATATAAATACCAAAGATATAAACCGCGAGGTAACCATTTCCGCTGAATTGATTGGTCAACTCATAAGTGATGAGAGCAAAAGCAGCTAGAAATATTACGAGATAACCTTCATCGAAAGCAAAGCGATTTAGTAATTTGATAAAGATGTAACCTATTAAAAACCCGAATAAGACTCCTAACCCGATCTGTAAGATAAGAATGCGAGGTATAGAAACATCTTGACCGAGGAGGAGAGATAAGAAAACAAGTACCATTGTATATGCAGAGGGGTCGTTAGAGCCACTTTCTAATTCCAGAAGAGGTGCCGTATTGTATTTGAGATTGAGGTTCCTTGATTGCAAGATAGAAGCAACAGAAGCGTAGTCCGTCGAACCGACGATTGACCCAAGCAAAAGAGCTTCGATGAGTTCGAAACCTAAAACATAATGAGCAAACAACCCCGTCAGTATAGCCGTCACGAAAACACCTAAGGAACTTAATGTTATCGCTTCTTTAGCTACAGGTTTTGCCATTTTCCATTTTGTTCCGAAACCACCGTAAAAAATGATGACCATCAGAGCAAGTGATGCAAATGAGTCTGCAAATTCAAAATTATCAAAATCCGCTCTAGTAAAATTAAAAACTACTCCGAGTAATAGAAAGAGTAAAAGTGCGGGAATTCCTATTTTATCAGAAATTCTGATGGCGATAAGTGCTAAGATTAAAATAAGGGCAACAATTAGCAATTCCATAGAAAATCCCTCTTTTCTACCACTGTATTTTTCTTCATGATTAAATCCTCCTTTGTGTATTTTAGGTGCTTGAGACAAGCACAAATTGGTATTATAAAATAAAAATAGACTGTTTAGCAAGGAACAGAACATTCTTAAATATATTAAACATGAAAAGCGGGATAAAACATAATAATATGTCGGACTACTTTTTAATTTAGAGGGAACAGTCACTGGTATTTTTAATATGTGATTGAGAAGTGAACAGATACAAAAAAGACCTCCTTCAGCAGTCTCTAGTTTAGTAAGTCCCTGCTTAGGAGGCTTTTTATTAAAAGTTATCGCCTTAAACGATTAATTTTCATCATCTCGATTTACATCTTCATCTTTGTCTGTATCTTGCTCTTCTCCGATAACGATTTCGTCATCTTCATTGACAATAGCGACCATATTATCAACATTCGTATGGTTTAAGAAATACTCTGCGATTTTGTCTTCAATCTGCTCTTCGATGACACGACGTAACGGACGTGCACCTAGGTTAGGATCGTATCCTAAGTCGACGAGTTTTTCTTTCGCGTCATCTCTCACTTCGATGTGTACATCTTGCTTTTCTAAGAGCTGGTTCACGTCACCAATCATGAGATCAACAATTTCTAGAAGATCTTCTTTTGAGAGAGGATCGAATTCAACAATTGCTGTGAAGCGATTGAGGAATTCAGGGCGGAAATAATTTGTCAATTGGTCAATAACAGTTCCTTGTCTTCCTTCTTGTTGAGCACCGAATCCTACATTTGCTTCGGCATCTCCTGTCCCCGCATTACTTGTCATGATAATAATAGTATCTTCGAAGTTAACTGTACGCCCTTGAGAATCTGTCAGACGGCCATCGTCCATAATCTGTAAGAAGACGTTTAGCACATCGGGATGCGCTTTTTCAATTTCGTCAACTAAAATCAGACTGTAAGGGTTACGACGGACTTGTTCTGTAAGCTGACCGGCTTCATCATAACCAACATAGCCCGGAGGAGAACCGATAAGCTTGGATGTACTATGTTTTTCCATATATTCACTCATGTCGAGACGAATATAAGCATCACGGCTTCCAAACAACTTGTCAGCCAATACTTTAGCGGTTTCTGTTTTACCAACACCCGTAGGTCCAACAAATAGGAAAGAACCTGTTGGTCTATTTGGACGTTTTAAGCCTACACGGCTACGCTGAATCGCTCGCACAATTTGATCGATCGCTTCATCTTGTCCAATAACTTCTTCTTTAATCTCTTCATCTAAGTTACGCAACTGTTCACTTTCTTGTTCTTGAAGGTCTCCGATTGGTATCCCTGTTTGTCTTTCTAGTATACGGACAATATCATCACTCGTGACTTGAGGCGTTTCTTGCTCACTGCTTTGATTTTTTAACATATCTTGATATTTAGCTACCTGGTCACGATAGAAAGCAGCATCTTCAAAGTTTTCTTCTTCTGTCGCTTTTTGTTTGAGCTCTTCTGCGTAGTTGATACTTTCTTTAATAGTATTTGGATCCATTGTTCGAATAGTAAGGTTTTTCTTAGAACCTGCTTCGTCGATCAAGTCGATCGCTTTGTCTGGCAATTGACGGTCTTGGATGTAGCGGTCGGATAGAGTGACAGCGTCTTCCAAAGCTTCGTCTGTATAAGTCACATGGTGGTAATCTTCGTAGTATGGTTTGATACCTTCCATAATTTTGATGGTATCTTGAACATTAGGCTCTTCGACTCGGACGGGTTGAAGACGTCTTTCTAGAGCAGCGTCTTTTTCTATCTGTCTGTATTCATTTAGTGTTGTAGCACCAATGAGTTGGATGTCGCCACGGGCTAGAGCAGGTTTTAAGATGTTTCCTGCGTCCATGTTGCTGCCTTCTGCAGTTCCTGCACCCACAATCTCGTGAATTTCATCAATGAAAAGAATTAAGTTTTGATTTTCTTCTAATTCTTTGACAAGCTGCTGTACACGTTCTTCAAATTGTCCACGAATACCAGTACCTTGAACAAGAGAAGCCACGTCTAAGCTGATAATTTCTTTACCTTGCAGCTTAGCTGGAACTTCACCCTCAACAATCTTGTGAGCAAGTCCCTCCACAACTGCTGTTTTACCAACACCTGCTTCACCTATCAGAACAGGATTATTCTTTTGTCGGCGGTTTAGTATTTCAATAATACGCTCAATTTCTTGGTCACGGCCGATAACCGGGTCAATTTTTCCTTCTTTAGCGAGGTCATTCATGTTTACTCCGAATTGATCCAATACGCCTCCGCCAGAAGGACCGCCGGAACCACCTTGAGGAGGTTGCTGGCCCCCGCCGCCTTGGAAGGGATTCTGCTGTCTAGGGTTTCCTTGAGAGTATGGATTTCTCTGTCTGTTCATCTGACGAAACAAATCATCAAAATTGCCAAATCCAAAGGGATCATTTGAAGAATTGTAATTCATATTATCACCTGTCTTTTTATTATTGAGTTCTTGATAGCATCTTTGGCAAAGGTTGACTTCCTGTTTTTTGCCATTCACACTTGTATATAAATGTATGGTCGCATCACGTTCATTACAACGTTGACATAACATACACAACACTCCTTTGTTATTTATTCGATTATATCTTATCTGTAAGCAAAATAAGGGAAGATCAAAATATGCATTTTCGTCTGACCTTTCTTGACCTTGTATGACTATTATACATCCTGAGTCATAGAGCTTCAAGTAATAAGCTTCTAGATTTATTCCGTTTAAATTAAAAATTCCACATTTTTCTTTAAATTAAGGAGGGAAGGTTATATTATAGATAAGTCGTTTACTATCGTCACTTCATGATAGGATAAACCAGATAGCAGATGTCCATTAAAAAGCTTTAATCTATGGTATAATCAACCATATATATTTGTGAAAAATATTGAAAAATGCTATTCTATGTAAGGGAATACATAGAGATTAAATCAGACTCTTATTTAATAAAAAATAAATTGAAGGAAAAGAGGGGCATTCATGGAAAAAAGAGAATATCACATTATAGCAGAAACAGGAATCCATGCTCGACCAGCTACGATGCTTGTTCAGACTGCGAGTCGTTATGATTCCGAAATTGCTTTAGAATACAATGAGAAATCTATTAACTTGAAATCGATTATGGGAGTTATGTCATTGGGAGCAGGAAAAAATGCTGATGTAACGATTACTGTCGAAGGCAGCGACGAAGAAGAAGCGATTGAAGCGCTTGAAGAAACACTTATAAAAGAATCGCTTATCGATAGCGAATAAAGCTCTCACTGGTTTGAGTGGAACAGGTAAGGATTCCTTCTGTTTAAATGAGGGTTGTTCAAAGATTAAACTTTTTAGTAGAGTAAGTTTATAAGATAGTTTAAATTAATGAATACAGCCGAAATAGAAGGATGATAGAAATGAATGAATCACAATTAATACCGATCATAGAGAGATTAGATGCTATGATGAAAGATGAAACAGACGATGTTCAAAAACGAACGTTCGAAAAAAATAGCTTGCCACAATCAATAGTTTTTTACCATCATATGTCAGGACTGTTTGATGTGACGCTTGTTAAAACGAATGAAACTTTTCGGTTTGATAATATTGACTTGGCTGCAATAGAAGTTTTTGAATCCTTGTTTGGAAAACGGATAAAAAATCAGTAAATGACTGGAGTACTTCAATTATGAGTACTCCTCTTTTACTGTTAAACTGAGGAGGACGATGTGTTAGATAAGAATGCAATCCTAGAGCGGTTTGAGCCCACATGGATGGTGGAGTCGATTTACCAGATCACACCTCCCCAGCTTAAAAAACGCAATATCACAACTATACTAGCAGATTTAGACAACACTTTAATTGCGTGGGATAATCCGTCAGGCACTGCAGAGACAGCTCAATGGATCGAAACAATGAAAGAAGAAGACATCCATGTCATTATTATTTCAAATAATACAAGAAAAAGAGTACAGATCGTTGCAGATATGTTTGACGTTGATTTCATTCCTAATGCTATGAAACCTCTGACTTTAGGCATTGATAAGGCGCTAGAAAAATTTGCACAGCCAGAGGGCGAAGCCATTATGGTAGGGGATCAAGTTATGACTGACATTCACGGAGCGAATCGTGCCGGCCTAGAAAGTATATTGGTCAAACCGTTGGTGGCGACAGATTCAGTTGTCACCTTATTCAATAGGAGAATAGAAAAATGGCTGTTAGAATATATTACGCAAGATAACCCACAGATGAAATGGAGGGAGACATTAGATGACACAAGAAAACAACGAGGAGATTAGATGTATAGGGTGTGGAGCAACACTCCAATCTGAAGATAAGAAAAAAGAGGGGTACGTGCCTTCTTCAGCTCTAGAGAATAAAGAAAACATCAGCGACTTGTATTGTCAACGCTGTTTCAGACTGCGTCATTACAATGATTTGATAGAAGTAGAGTGGGATGAAGATGGTTTTAAACAGGTATTGAATGAAATATCAGAGGATAGAGCCCTTACTGTCCATATTGTGGATCTATTCGATATTGAGGGAAGTCTTATAAGTGGGATTGAAAGGTTTTCTAAAAATCAACCACTTATCATAGTAGGGAATAAAACAGATTTACTGCCGCAATCCAGTAAACTTAATCGTATCAGGCAATGGTTCGCCGAGTATCTCGCTCATCAAGGAATACGTCCAGATGAAGTGCTTGTGATGAGTGCCCAACGCGAAGAGGATATTCAATCATTGTTAAAAGTTATTGAACGCTATCGAGGAAATAAGAATGTTTATTTTGTCGGAACTACAAACGTAGGAAAATCGACCATTGTAAATGGGATTGTAGAATATGGAACAGAAGAAAAAGAAGTTATAACGACTTCTTATTTTCCGGGTACTACGCTTGGTAAAATTGAAATTCCTTTAGAGAATGGGGGGGATCTTATTGATACTCCTGGAATTATTCAGAAACATCAAATATCTTACTATCTGAAACCCAAAGAAATAAGTGAAACGGTCCCTAAAAAGAGGATCAAACCCAAAACCTTTCAATTAGAAGAAGGTCAAACTTTATTTATAGGAGGTCTGGGTCGTTTCGATGTTGTCGACGCGGAAGAACGCCAGTCCTTTGTCGTTTATACTTCCAATAAAATGAATATCCACAGAACGAAAACAGAAAATGCTGAAGGTATTTACGAAACTGGAGTAGGTGACTATCTTACTCCTCCGATGGACAACGTAAATGATTTGCCAGAATTAGCTTCTCATACTTTCAAAATCAAAGAGAAAAGTGATATTACAATCGCTGGCTTAGGATGGGTAACTTGCGAACCGGGTACAACGGTGACAGCTTGGGCTCCCAGAGGAATCTTAGTTACTGGACGTCAAGCTATGATATAATTAAGGAGTAGAATATGAAATTAAGAGGAAAACAAAAACAATATCTAAAGGCGCAGGCTCATGATTTATCGCCTGTATTCCAAATTGGAAAAAAAGGATTAACAGAAGAACAGATGAGTGAAATAAGAGATGTTTTAGAAAAGAGAGAACTCATTAAAATATCTCTATTACAAAATACAGCTGAAGATCCAAAAGAAGTGGCGAAGGTTCTTCAAGAAAAGTTAGATGCAACACCGGTACAAATTATTGGAAACGTTATAGTATTATTTAAGAAGGCCAATAAACCCGCTAATCACAGAATATCATTAGAAGTTGAGAAGATTTAAGACTTAAAAATGCAAAGGAAGATAGACGATGGTTAAACAACAATCACTGACAATCGAGGAAACTAAAACCTCATTAACAGAAGATAAACCGAAAGAAAAAATAGGACTTTTAGGAGGAACCTTCAATCCACCTCACATGGGACATCTCGTTATTGCAGATCAAGTACGCAATCAACTAGGATTAGAAGAAGTGTGGTTTATACCTACTTCCACACCGCCTCACATAGATGGTAAAGAAACAATCGATTCTGATCACCGTTTAGATATGCTGGTTCGTGCTATAGCTGGGAACTCCTATTTCGATTTAAACACGATTGAAGTAGATAATGGTGGAAAGAATTATACCTATGATACTATTCTAGCCCTACAAGAACGTCATCCAGATAAAGAATTTTATTTTATAGTAGGAGCGGATATGGTACAGGATTTACCGACATGGTATCGCATTGAGGAACTCATGGACTTGATTCAGTTTGTTGGAGTCAACCGTCTTCACTATGAAGAAAAGACAGATTATCCTATTATATGGGTAAAGGTGCCTAATGTAGATATATCTTCTACAGAACTTAGACAGGCTATTCGTGAAGGGAATCCTGTCAGATACCTGATGCCAAGTGGAGTGGTCAGCTACATTGTTGAGGAAGGACTTTATCTAGACGATGAAGAATAAAGTCATATACTCTAAAAAATATATAGACATGAGTCGCGAAGAATTGACAGAGTTGGTTCACTCTTACCTGTCAAAAGATCGCTTCCATCATGTCCTGAGAGTAGAAGAAACAGCCTTAGAGTTAAGTGATATATATGAAGGCGAAAGTGAAAAGATTAGTATCGCTGCCTTGTTACATGACATCATGAAAGAACAACCAGACAAAAAAATGCGCGAATATATTATTAGTGAAACCCTTTCTTTAGATCTGATCGATTATGGGAACGGTGTATGGCATGGGCCGATTGCTTCTGATTATGCTCATAAGGAATTAGAGATAACAAACCATGAGATCTTGAGAGCTATCCATGATCACACTTGGGGGTCTCCCATTATGTCTTTAACAGAAAAAATAGTATTTGCTGCAGATAAGGTAGAGCCGGCAAGGGATTATCCTGGAATAGAAGAGCTGCGAAACCTAGCTTATAACGATATCGATCAGCACATAGGAGCCTACAGCGCCCATCAGTTAGACTATCTATTGGAAAAGAGAGCTAAAATTTATCCAAAAGCAATCCCTACTTATAATTATTGGCATGTAGAAAGATCAGGAGGCGAAGAATGAGAAAATCACCAGAAGAAATTTTAGAAACAGTAATAAAATCGGCCGATGACAGACAAGCAGAAGATATAGTGGCTTTAGATGTCCGCGGCATTTCTATTTTATCTGATTACTTTGTCATTATGAATGGAACAAGTTCACGTCAAATTCGCGCCATTATGAATGGCATTATCACAGACAGTGAAAAAGAAGGCATTACAGTAAAAAGAGTCGAAGGAGCTGATTCAGAAAATTGGATTCTTATTGACTTAGTAGACGTTATCGTTCATATCTTCAGTGAAGATAATCGTGAGTTTTATGACCTTGAAAAGTTATGGTCTGATGCTGAAATTTTAGATGTGTCATCCTATGTGAACGAAAGCTAGCTCTATGAAATGGGCAGAGATTTATGATTATTTCATGGACGAGCAGATATACAAGGAATGGACAGATTTCGTAAAACGTACTGTTCCTAGATCTAAGAAGACCTTACTTGATCTTGCAAGTGGCACAGGAAAGTTAACTTTTCGTCTTCTAGAAGCAGGCTATGATGTGACGGGTTTAGATATATCAAGTGATATGCTGGCCCTCTGCTACAATGAACAATTAAAAAGTGGCACATTCTTTCCCTTAATAGAAGCAGACATGAGAAATTTAGAAGATGCAGGAACTTACGACCTTGTGACGTGCTCGCTGGATGCTGTATGTTACTTTAGAGAAAAAGAAGATGTTCATCAGACCTTCACCGAAGTTTTTAAACATCTCAATGAAGGGGGACTCTTTCTTTTTGATGTCCATTCTCTCTATAAAATGGGAAAAATATTTCCAGGCTATCAATTTTTTGGCGAAATGGGAGAAGATATTTTCCTTTGGTCTGCTCTCGAAGGTGAGCGCAGTGGAGAAATTGTGCACTACTTGGATTTATTTGAACATGACAGAGCTCACTTCTATAAGCGAAGTCAACATTTGATCACAGAACGCAGTTTTCCAATAGAGGACTATGTCGTGATGTTAGAAGAGAGTGGATTTATAAACATTGAAGTAACAGGAAACTATGGCTTAAGTCCTGTACAAGAAAAAACAGAAAGAGTATTTTTCGTTTGTGAAAAAGGAGATTGAATATGGCAATATATGGAATTGTTGTAGAATACAACCCTTTTCATAATGGCCATCTCTGGCAAATTCAACAGATTAAAAATCAAAAAGATTGTTCAGCCATTGTTATCTGTATGAGTGGAAATTTTGTACAAAGGGGCGAGCCTGCTTTATTAGATAAATGGAAGCGCACAGAGCTGGCTCTTGCGTATGGTGTGGATCTCGTCATCGAATTGCCTGTTGCTTTTGCTGTTCAGCCAGCTGATATCTTTGCACGAGGGGCAGTAGCTATACTCCAAGAAGCAGGGTGTGATAAGTTGGCTTTTGGAGTAGAAAATGGAGAAGGTTATGAGTTCCAAGAGTTAGGACAGTGGTTGGAGCAAAATGAAAAGCAAGTCAACGAGGCTATAGAGAAAGATTCACAGAACAATCAAAACTATAAGCAGCTCTACAGCGAGACCCTGCGGAAAATCGCTCCAGATACAAGTATTGATTTTACCCAGCCTAATAATACTTTAGCTTTAGCTTATGCAAAGGAAAATGCTGCTTATGAAAAGCCTTTGGAACTTTTTTCGATTCCCCGCAAAGAGAGCCGACATCGCGATACAGTTCTAAATAAAGAAGCGAAGATTAACAGCGCCACAGCTATCCGTAAACATTTTTTTGAAAAAGATTCAATCGAGGAAATCCGGTCACTCCCTGCACTCACAAAGACGATGCTAGCAGACAGCTCTGGGATGAACTGGGAGAGACTGTGGCCTTATCTGAAATATAGATTGCTTGTTTCATCAAAAAAAGAGCTTCGCTCTATTTATCAGGTCACTGAAGGGTTGGAAAATCGGTTAAAAGATAAAATTAAACCAGACTTAAGCTATATTTCTTTTATGCGAGAACTTGAGACTAAAAGGTATTCTAAGGCGAGACTCAATCGGATGCTGACTTACATTCTTTTGGGGTTGGAGAGTCATATGATGGAGACTGAACTGAGACGCGATGTCTTTATTCGTGTGTTGGGCTTCAGAGAAAGAGGGCAAGAAATTTTATCCGATCTCAAACACCAAACCGATAGTCAGATTCTGACTAATATATCTAAGAACAAGGCCGAGTTTTGTCATGTTGATATAAGAGCTGGAAAAATCTATCAACTCGGGTCAAAAGATGCTCTTCCTTCACAAGATTTTTTTAGAAAACCCATTATCATGAATTCAGATAAAAAAGAAGAATAAAAAACTTGAAAATTATACAAAATGCGATACACTAGTAAAGTGCTTTTGCTGGGCTATATTGACAAAAATAGAGAGTATTAGTATAATTGTTATCGCCCTTTAGGAGGGACAACATTGAAGACAGAATTCTATTTTAAAGAACTCAATGCTTATGTAGATGTTCCCTTAGAAGTTGCTGGTGAAATAGACTTGGAAGGCGAACTTGTTCATCGAACAAATCGGATTATTGAAGCCTCTGAGATAGATGTTCAAGGCTATATAACAAATACAGGCGGAGAGTATGCAGTTGATTTAAATTTAAAAGTTGATTTGATCCTGCGTTCTTCTCGTTCTTTAGAACCTGTTTCTTACACTCATGAAGTGCAGGTTTTAGAATTGTATGTTACAACTCCTCCTTCAACAGAAGAGGAAGAAGGTTCAGACGAAATTGTGTTCTTAATAGAAGATGATTTTATCGATCTCAAGCCTATGATTGTGGATAATATTGTTGTATCCTTGCCGACTCAAATTTTCACGCAAGAAGAATTAAAAGACAATGTCATGCCTGAAGGAGAAGACTGGGAAGTTATCAGTGAAGATGAATATGCTGAATTACAGTCTGAGCAAAACACAGGAGAAAATTCTCCGTTTGCTAAACTAAAAGGAATTTTCCCAGATGAAGAGAGTTCAAGTAATGAATAGCACTATATAAGGAGGTCAATCAAATGGCAGTACCAAAAAGAAGAACTTCAAAAACAGTTAAAAATCAACGTCGTACACACAAAAAAATGACTGCACCTGTTGTTTCATCATGCCCAAACTGTGGTGAAATGAAACGAAACCACAGAGTTTGCAGCGAATGTGGATATTACGCAGGTAAGCAAGTTTTAGATAACTAATAAGGACCAGTATAGAATCCTCTTGTAGTAGGCAGGCGCCCTGCGAGAGGATTTTTTTATATCATATACAAAGGCAAAGATGTAAGTTGGAAGGAGGAGGGCAGTATGATATTAAATATCATGTTTTTTATTCCATATATTATAATGATATTATTCGGAAATTTCTTGAATTGTTTTTTCAAGAGACAAGGACTTTCAATTCGGACGATTGATCTTTTATTAGTTTATTTTTTTATAGGGATTCACGTCTACAGTTTCAATGTTTTCGAAATCTCTGTACTTCCTCACTTTTTAATTCTATTAGGGGTTCTTGGCATCCTTTTTGCTTCCATCCTTACTTTTAAAAAGAAACAAAAGCTTAATCGGCGCTTTTTTGTTCGATTTATAAGAATTACCGACTTATTGACCCTTAGTTTGTATACAATTATTGGAATTATTTTTTTGTTGAATAAATAAGGGTTTAAGTAAACAAACAACCGATCGAGATGTATGGATATCCATGCATCTTTTTTCTTTTTAAAGCATTTCCTACTCTATTTCTGTGAAAAAACTAAAGTCTTGCCTCCCTTACCTCCCCTCCCTTTATTCAATTTTATAAGGTGCTT
>JBHWPB010000011.1:0-43492 GCA_043424675.1 Carnobacteriaceae bacterium
AAAAGAAGCATAAAGACAAAGAGGTCATAGAGGAGAGAAAACATCAGTTAAATTATAAAACGTTTCAACACCTCCTTGCTTTAAATAGTGATGTGTAGTAGTATTATTAACGGTATTAAAATCTATTTCACACCTTGTCTGATGTAGAAGAAGGTGCTCAAAAGAGAGTCTCTTCGCAGTGGAAGACAGGGGAGGAAAATAAAAACCAAAATGGAGGAAATATTATGTCAGTAGTATCAATGAAAGAGTTATTAGAATCAGGAGTCCACTTCGGTCACCAGACGCGCCGTTGGGATCCAAAAATGGAACAGTATATTTTTACAGAAAGAAATGGAATTTACATCATAGACTTACAACAGACTGTTCGTATGCTTGATGATGCTTACAACTTTGTAAGAAACATTGCTTCAGAAGGTGGAAATATTCTTTTTGTAGGAACTAAAAAGCAAGCACAAGAATCAATCAAACAAGAAGCGACACGTGCAGGCCAATACTACGTCAACCACCGTTGGTTAGGCGGAACATTAACAAACTATGAAACAATCAGCCAGCGTATCGATTACTTAAAAGAAATTAAACAGATGGAAAAAGACGGAACATTCGAAGTGCTTCCTAAAAAAGAAGTAAGTGAACTCATTAAAGAGCGCGACCGTCTCGAAAAGTTCCTTGGTGGAATTGAAGATATGCCTGGTCTGCCAGACGCCATCTTCGTGGTAGATACACGTAAAGAATATATCGCAGTAAATGAAGCTCAAAAATTAGGTATCCCAATTATTGCTATGGTGGATACGAACTGTGACCCAGATGAAGTAGATTACGTGATTCCTTCTAACGATGATGCAATCCGTGCGATCAAACTTATCACAAAGACAATGGCAGATGCTTACATTGAAGGTAACCAAGGAAACCAGAGTGTTGAAGAAGAAATGCTAGAAGAAGCTGAAGAAAGTACAGAAACTTCAGAAAACACTGAATCAAATGAAGAAAACGAAGCTCCATCACAAGAATCCTTAGAAGATTTAACTGAAATTGTTGAAGGGGATAACTAATTAGTAGTTTGCTATACTAATGTATGAGACATAACAATTAGAAATTTAATACAATATGGGAGGATTTTTAATGGCTAAGATTAAAGCTGCACAGGTTAAAGAATTGCGCGATCGTACAAGTGTTGGAATGATGGATGCAAAAAATGCACTAGTTGAAACAGATGGGGACATGGAAGCAGCCATCACTCTATTACGTGAACAAGGTTTAGCAGCAGTCGAGAAAAAAGCAGGGCGTATCGCAGCTGAGGGACTTTCCGATGTTCATGTAGCTGGAAATGTCGCAGCAGTCGTTGAAGTAAACTCAGAGACTGACTTTGTTTCGAAAAACGAAGAGTTCCAAAAGCTGGTTAAAAACATTAGCGAAACTATCACAGCTAATGATCCAGCAGACATGGACGAAGCGATGCAATTAGATATGAATGGAGAGACTATCGAAGACGCTATCACCAATGCGATAAATACGATTGGAGAAAAAATTACATTCCGTCGTTTTGCTCGCTTTGAAAAAGAAGATAGCCAGCACTTCGGCCCATACATTCACATGAACGGTGAAATCAGTGCTCTTACAGTTGTTGAGGGTGGAGATGAAAATGTTGCCCGTGATATCGCAATGCACGTGGCAGCGATCAACCCGCGTTACCTAGACCGCAGCCAAGTTCCAGAGGATGTAAAGGCAGAAGAGAAAAACATCCTCGTAGAACAGGCCAAACAAGAAGGTAAACCTGAGAACATCGTTGAGAAAATGGTTGAAGGACGCATGAACAAATGGCTTGGAGAGATTTCACTCGTAGACCAAGACTTTGTGAAGAACCCTGATCAAACTGTTCAACAATACTTAGATGAAAACAATGCTTCCGTTACAAACTTTGTACGCTTTGAAGTTGGAGAAGGTATTGAAAAACGTGAAGAAGACTTTGCAGAAGAAGTCAAAAAAGAGTTGAACAAATAAGCTTCATTCAGACTTTGGAACGCATTCATTTGCGTTCCTTTTTTGTAGGTCTAAACTTATCGGAATTGTTCAATCTTCCGGGTTTATGATAAAATAAATACATTATGGAGGTCATTATGGCAGAACCAAAATATGAACGTGTGGTACTAAAACTTAGCGGAGAAGCACTGGCTGGAAATCAAGGCTATGGCATCAATCCGCTAGAGGTGAAAAATATCGCAGTCCAACTTAAAGAAATCTATGATTTAGGCGTCCAGATTGCGATTGTTGTCGGTGGAGGAAACATATGGAGAGGGCAAGTTGGTTCAGAGTTAGGCATGGAAAGAGCACAAGCGGACTATATGGGGATGCTTGCAACAATTATGAACGCACTTGCACTTCAAGATGCTCTAGAGAATGAAGATGTCAGAACACGGGTCCAAACATCGATTGAGATGCGTGAAATCGCTGAGCCTTATATCAGACGCCGAGCAATCACCCACTTGAATAAAGGCCGGGTTGTAATATTCGCAGGAGGAACGGGAAACCCTTACTTCTCAACAGATACTGCAGCAGCATTACGCGCAGCGGAAATCGATGCCGATGTTATTTTAATGGCTAAAAATAATGTGGATGGAGTATATTCTTCTGATCCTAAAGAGAATGATGACGCGGTCATGTATCATGAACTTTCATATCTTGACATTATAAACAAAGACTTAAAAGTGATGGACGTTACTGCAAGTTCTCTAAGTATGGATAATGATATTCCATTAGTTGTGTTTAACCTTAATAAAGATGGAAATATTAAAAGAGTAGTAACTGGTGAAGATATTGGAACTACTGTGAGAAGGAGCGAGATAAATGAGTAAAGCAATTATTAATCAAACAAAGACGAGAATGGAAAAAGCAGAACAGGCGTTGAGAAGAGAATTAGGAAAAATTCGCGCAGGTAATGCTAACCCTAGTTTGTTGAATCATATTCAAGTGGAATATTATGGAGTCCCTACACCATTGAACCAGCTTGCTATGGTGTCTGTGCCTGAACCACGTTTATTGATGATCAAACCATATGACCAGAGTTCGCTGGGAGATATCGAACGGGCAATTAATGAAAGTGATCTTGGCTTGCCTCCACAAAATGACGGAGAAGTCATACGTCTCTCCATCCCGGCTCTTTCAGAAGAAAGACGTCAAGAAATAGCGAAGAATGTCGGAAAAGAAGCTGAACAAGCTAAAGTTTCTGTCCGAAATATTCGTCGTGATGCAATGGACGAGCTGAAAGAAAGCGAAAAAAGTGGAGATATTACAGAGGACGAACTCAGACGTTTTGAAGATGAAGTACAAAATTTAACAGATGAGAGTGTCGCTTCTATCGACAAAATAGCAGAAGAAAAAGAAGAAGAAATCTTAAACGTATAGTAAAAAAAGCATTCTCTTTCCGATCTATTCTTCCCAAGTTGAGAAGAAAATCGCATGGAGAATGCTTTTTATTTGTTTACAAGTCTGAGAAATCCTAAAAAGACAAATATATCTTGTTCTGATAAAACTATTTAATTTTCATCCGGACTGAAAATCCAGTTTACAATTTGAGTCACCAGAAATGTAACAATAGCTCCAACTACCCATCTTTTGATTCTATTTTTTATACGATTCATCCTATCACCCTATACTGTTTATTATATTCTGTTTGTATAAATAGTATAGCAATAAAGTGCGAAAAAAACATAGCAGACGGTTTTCTATAGAGAAAAAGTAGAAAAGACAGAGTAATGTGCTGCAAATATATGAAAAACACTCTGTTTTTGGTACAATAATACAGATGTTCTACGAGGAGATGAAGAAATATGAATGAAGAAGTATCTGAACAAAATGAAAAGAACCCAAACCATGTTGCTATCGTGATGGATGGTAACGGCCGCTGGGCTCAGCGCAGGGGGCTGTCACGTTCAGATGGACATGAAGAAGGGATGAAAAACATTCGTCCTATTGTTAAAGAGGCGATTAGGAATGATATCAAAGTTCTGTCGCTATTCGCCTTTTCAACAGAAAACTGGAAGCGATCACTGGGTGAAGTCCGCTTTATCATGGGTCTGCCTATTCGCTTCTTTAGTGACTACATGAAAGAAATTATGGAGAATAATATCCAGGTTAAAATAACAGGGTTTCCTGATCGTGTTCCTCGTAAAACAAGAGATGCGATAAATAAAGCGATAGAGCTTACGACCAATAACACAGGCCTTATTATAAACATAGCGTTTAACTACGGCGGGAGAGCAGAGATAACTGATGCAGTTAGAAGGATCGTGCAAGATACAGAAAAGGGAAAAGTAAGAGCAAAAGATATAGACGAAGCATTTATCAACCAGTATTTAATGACAACTCAAGCAGCTCAGCCCTATGAAGATGTTGACTTGCTCATCCGAACGAGTGGAGAAGAAAGATTGAGTAATTTTCTCTTGTGGCAAATTGCTTACAGCGAATTCTATTTCTCTGATTTACCTTGGCCAGCATTTACTGTCGAAGAATTTAAGGCTGCTATTGCGTCTTACAAACAAAGAAACAGACGTTTTGGTGGTGTTGAGGAAGAGGGTCAGGTGAAATAAATGACTTTAAGAATTTTTACTTTAGTAATATTCTTTGCAATATTTATTCCATTAATGGTGATAGGTGGTGCTCCGAGTGCTGTCTTGTTGGCAGTTTTATCGGTTATCACATACTTAGAGATGCTGAAAATGAAGGAAATACCTTTCCTTTCTCTGCCAGCGATCATTTCAATTATCGGATTGATTGCTTATATACTTTCAGGCAGTGTGCCGGCGGCTCTTTATTTTTTGACAGATATGAATATTTTGATTTTAATTTTAACATTGCTGGTGACAGTCATGCTGTTCTCAAAGCAGAGTATAAATATTGAAGACGTCGCTTATATGTTGTTTGGAGTGTTTTACATCGGTAACGGCTTTCAGACTATGCTCACTGTCCGTATGGAAAGCCTCTACCTCCTCTTTTACTTTTTTATTGTTATTTGGAGCACCGATACAGGAGCATACGGCTTTGGAAAATTAATGGGCAAAAGAAAATTAGCCCCACAGCTCAGTCCTAATAAAACTGTGGAAGGATTTTTAGGCGGTATTTTATTGGCAGTGATAGTTGCTAATATCTATCTGTTTCTGATTCCTGCAACCATCCCATTATTTTCTAACATCTTTGTTATTATGATTATTTCAATCGCAGGACAATTAGGAGATCTTGTAGAATCAGCAATAAAGAGAAAATATGATTTTAAAGATTCAGGCAACATACTGCCTGGACATGGCGGGATGTTCGATAGGTTCGACAGTAGTATCTTTGTAATGAATCTTGTCAAATTATTGTTGACTTTTATTGCCGCTTGATTAAAAGGCAAAGTAAGGAGAGAAGTATATGACTTCTGTTATCGCTTTTATATTTGTTTTTGGTATCTTAGTCATCGCCCACGAGTTTGGACACTACATCTTGGCTAAGCGTGCCGGTGTTCTTGTTCGAGAGTTTGCAATCGGTTTTGGTCCCAAATTATTCAACTACAAGGGTGGAGAAACTACTTATACGCTTCGTATTCTTCCTTTTGGAGGTTATGTTCGTTTGGCGGGCGGGGAAGAAGATTTTGAATTTCGTCCCGGTCTTCCCGCGACCTTGGAGCTGACAGAGAACAACACAATAAAAACTATCGATGTCTCGCAAGAATTACAGACAAAAACTGGTCTGCCTATGGAAGTGACAGATGCTGATTTAGAATATGATATGTATATTGAAGGAGTCGTGCCCGGCAAGGAAGGGGTCACGCGTTATTCGGTGGAGAGAGATGCGGATGTGATCGAAGAAGACGGAACAAGTGTGCAAGTGGCTCCTATTGAGCGCCAAGTTCAATCTGCGTCTCTGTTAAATCGTCTGCTCATAAATTTTGCAGGTCCTTTTAACAACATCATTCTTGCGATGGTCATCTTTTCGATTATCGCTTTCATCCAAGGGGGCGTATTCACCTCTGAACCCGAAATCGGAGAAGTCATAGAAAACAGCCCTGCAGAGGAAGCGGGTCTTCAAGAAGGAGATCAGGTCTTAGCCGTCGACGGACAAGAGATGGAAACTTTTCAAGAGATCGCAGCTTATATCCAACAGAGACCTGGAGAAGAAATTGTAATAGAAATAGAAAATGCACAGAGTGGAAGAGAAACAGTGACTGTTCTCCCAGAAGAACAAGAAGTTGAAAGTGGAGAAACCATCGGTCTTGTAGGAATCCAAGCTCCTATGGCAGAGGACTTTTGGTCTAAGCTGTCTTATGGTTGGACGCAGACCTGGTCCATCATTGGTGCTTTGTTTACAGCTATTTGGGACATGGTTACCGGAAACTTTTCACTAGATATGCTGGGAGGACCCGTTGCGATATTCGCGACGACGAGTACAGCTGTATCGGGAGGAATTGCAGGGCTCTTATCATGGATGGCTTATCTCAGTATCAACTTGGGAATTATCAACTTGCTTCCCATTCCAGCCCTAGACGGTGGAAAGATTGTTATAAATCTGATTGAAGGAGTCCTTGGAAGACCTGTCAGTGAAAAAGCTGAAGTCATTGTCACTTTAATTGGCGTCGCCTTTATATTTACACTTATGATTGCAGTAACATGGAACGATATTCAAAGATTCTTTTTACAATAAAAATTAGAGGGGTAGATAAATTATGAAACAATCAAAAATGTTTATTCCAACATTGAAGGAAAAACCAAGTGACGCAGATATTATCAGTCACCAGCTTTTACTGAGAGCAGGCTATATTCGTCAGATTACAAGTGGGGTCTATACCTACTTGCCGCTTGCTCATCGTGTGATCAACCGAATCAATACGATTATTCGTGAAGAACATGAGAAAATTGATGCTGTGGAATTGACAATGCCCCACATGTTGCCTGCAGATTTATGGCGTGAATCAGGCAGATATGAAACTTATGGACCGGAACTATTCAAGTTTCAAGATCGCCACGAAAGAGATTCTATTTTAGGTCCGACTCATGAAGAAACATTCGCTTATACTATCCGTGATGAGGTCACATCCTATAAGCAGCTGCCGCTTCTGATGTATCAGATTCAGACTAAATTCCGTGATGAGAAACGCCCACGCTTTGGTTTATTACGCGGACGAGAATTTTTAATGAAAGATGCCTATTCGTTTGATGTAGATGAAGATGGTTTAGACGAATCTTATAAGAAATTTGATCAAGTTTATAATAATGTTTTTACACGTCTAGGACTCAACTACCGTTCTATCATTGGTGACGGTGGAGCAATGGGAGGTTCAGATTCTAAAGAGTTTATGGCCATTGCTGAAACGGGGGAGGATACGATTGCTTATTCAAGCGAAAGCGATTATGCTGCTAACTTGGACATGGCGACGACCCTGAACCGAGAAAACCACTCTCTAGAAGAAGAAAGAGAGATGGAGAAAGTTGAAACTCCTGGAGTAAAAACTATGGAAGATATATCTGAATTTTTAGATGTTCCTTTAGAAAAAACAATCAAAAGCCTGCTTTATATTGCAGATGAAAAACCTGTGTTGGCTCTTGTTAGAGGAGATCACGATGTTAATGAGGTTAAGTTAGCCAATACGCTCAACGCGGACTTTTTAGATATGGCGACAGATGAAGAAACCCGTCAGTATATGAATACAGCCCCTGGCTCTATCGGGCCTGTCAATACATCTGAAGAGCTGACAATTATTGCAGATTTAGATGTTGGGAATTTGATGAATACGGTAGTAGGAGCAAATGAAGAAGGATACCACTATATCAATGCTAACGTCGAAAGAGATATGGATATCAGCGAATTTTCAGACATTCGCTTTGTCAAAGAGGGCGAACCTTCTCCTGATGGAAAAGGAATCCTCAAGTTCACAAAAGGCATCGAAATCGGTCATATCTTTAAGCTGGGTACTCGATACAGTGATAGCTTCGGAGCAGAGGTTTTAGATGAAAATGGGAAACCACAATCTATTGTAATGGGAAGCTATGGTATTGGAATATCAAGACTCTTGGCAGCGATTATCGAGCAATCCCATGATGAAGAGGGGATTGTCTGGCCAAAAGCTGTAGCTCCTTACGATGTCCACATCATCCCTGTCAACTACAAGAAAGAAGAACAACAAGAACTCTCAGACGAACTTACAGCAACTTTAGAAAATGAAGGCTATGCTGTTCTCGTGGATGACCGTAATGAACGTGCAGGAGTTAAATTTGCAGACGCAGATTTAATCGGTATCCCACTCAGAATAACAGTTGGAAAAAGGGCCGATGAAGGCGTTGTTGAAGTCACCAATCGTAAGTCAAGAGAGATGATGGAAGTTAAAAAAGAAGAGTTAACTTCAACACTTGAATTCATCTTACAGAATAATTAATATAAGTGGTGTCGAAAAGGGAAGTGTTATCTGCGGATGGTCTTCCTTTTTCTCATTTAAAAGAGGAGAGGTTATTTCTAATGAGTTTGAGCAACGAGAAACTACTAGAAACATTATTAGAACAGATTGGGTTATCTGATGATTCAGATTTAGTGCAATATTTTACAGAGGGGGAACTCCTTGCTGTAAAGGTAAACAAAGAACAGAAAATATGGCATTTTGTTGTACGAGTCAATGATATATTACCATTAGAAATTTATAAACAATTTGTCCGAGCGTTGACATCTTCTTTTCAAAACATAGCTGAAGTCAAATTAACAATAGAAACGACCGAAGCTGTTGTAAGCGAAGAGAATATAAAAGAATACTGGCCATTTGTCGTAGAAGTATGTCACATCTCCTCGCCGATGGTTGCTAATACATTGCAAGAACAGTATCCACTCTTTAAAGAGGGGCAGGTTATTTTCTATGTCGAAAACGAGATACTAGAAGAGCAGACGCGGAAAAAGTTTTTTCCAGAGTTGGTCGCTTGTTTCATGCAAATGGGCTTTCCCGATTTCACCATTCATCCTGTCATCGATGAAGAAAAAAAGGCGCGTAACATTTCTCAATTAGAACAAGAAAAACAAGAAAACGATGAAAAAGAAGCTGAAATCGCGACTAAGGTGATAGAAGAAAGACAGACAAATAATGGCAGAGACAGCTCCAAGCCTGTTATTATTGGCCGAAAAATAGCGAACGATGCAGAAGTCACTCGGATGTCAGAAATTGTAGAAGAAGAACGTAGTAAAGTTATCGAGGGTTATATCTTTGATAAAGACGTGCGCGATCTCCGTTCGGGCAGACAATTACTTCAAATAAAAATAACAGACTACTCTTCTTCTTTCGTTGTCAAAAAATTCTCTAATAATGAAGAGGACGAAGCTTTATTTGAACAGCTTGAAGAAGGAAGCTGGGTCAGAGCAAGAGGGAATGTGCAAGAGGATACTTATATGAGAGATTTAGTTGTGATGGCGCAAGATATTAATGAGTGGGCGCACCAAGAACGTATGGACACAGCTCCTGAAGAAGAGAGACGTGTCGAACTGCACGCCCACAGCACGATGAGCCATCTCGATGCGACAGCGTCACCTGCAGATTATATTAATCAGGCTGCGAAGTGGGGACATCAGGCTATAGCTCTCACGGATCATGCTAATGTGCAGGGATTTCCCGACTTTCATTTCACAGCACTGGAACATGATATTAAGCCTATCTATGGGATGGAAGCTTATATTGTAGATGATGGTGTGCCGATCGCTTACAACCTCCAAGATGTTAACCTAGCGGAAGCAGAATTTGTCGCTTTTGACGTTGAGACGACAGGACTTTCCGCTGTCTACGACAATATCATCGAGCTCGCAGGAGTACGCATGGCCAAAGGAAACGTAGAGAGTACCTTTGAAGAACTCATTGATCCAGGTCGGAAACTCAGTGAAACTATTATTAATTTAACAGGTATCACAGACGATATGTTAAAAGGATCCAAAGAAGAAAAACAAGTGCTGAAAGAATTTTTAGAGTTTATTGATGGAGCAATCTTAGTCGCTCATAACGCGAGCTTTGACATCGGCTTTGTGAATAAGGCGCTCGTTCGTCATGGATTGAAAGAGCTTACCAATCCGGTCATTGATACTCTAGAGCTTGCTCGTTTCCTACATCCTGAATTCAAGTCTCACAGATTGAATACCTTAGCAAAAAAATATGATGTTCATCTTGAACAACATCACCGTGCTGTTTACGACTCAGAGTCCACAGGGTACTTGGCATGGATTTTCTTGCAAGAAGCTGAAGAAGAGTACAGCATAGTGAATCATAAGGAGTTGAACGACTATATCGGTCAAGGCGATTCCTTCAAACGCGTGCGCCCCTTCCATGCGACGCTCTTAGTCCAAAATGATACAGGGTTAAAAAACCTCTTTAAGTTAGTCTCCATGAGTAACATTGATTATTTCTATCGGACACCGAGAATTCCGCGCTCTAAATTGCAAAAACACCGTGAAGGGCTGATAATAGGTTCTGCGTGCAGTGATGGAGAAGTATTCGATACACTTTTACTGACTGGGTTTGACGAAGCATTAGACAAAGCTGACTTTTATGACTATATCGAGGTACAGCCTAAAGACTCTTATAAGGATCTGATTGCCGACGAAAAAATAAAAGACAACCGAACATTAGAAGAACTTCTGACAAAAATGATTAAAATCGGTGATAACCTTGGTAAGCCTGTGGTGGCAACAGGTAATGTCCATTATATTAATCCTGAAGATCACGTTTATAGAGAAGTTCTTATTGGGACGCAGAGAGGGTATAAAGAAGACCGTGTCTATCCAGATAATCACTTCAGAACAACGAATGAGATGTTGCGAGAATTCGCCTTCTTAGGAGAGGAAAAGGCAAGAGAGATAGTTGTAGCTAATACACAAAAAATAGCCAACTCCATTGAGGAAATTGCCCCTATTAAAGAAGATTTATATACTCCGAAAATAGAAGGATCTGAAGAAGAAGTTAAAAACACCTCTTATCAAGTGGCTCATGAGCTTTATGGAGAAGAACTACCTGAACTTGTAGAGAAAAGATTAGAGAAAGAATTGGATAGTATCATCGGAAATGGTTTCTCTGTTATTTACTTAATCTCGCAAAAGCTTGTTGATAAGAGTAAAGGGGATGGTTACCTTGTAGGATCGCGTGGCTCAGTGGGATCCAGTTTTGTGGCATCTTTACTGGGAATCACTGAAGTGAATCCTCTCGCTCCCCATTATCGCTGTGAAGGCTGCCAGCACAGCGAATTCTTTGAAGAGGGAGAAGTGAAGTCAGGCTTCGACTTAGAAGACAAAGAGTGTCCTGAATGTGGCAGTGCAATGATTAAAGATGGGCATAATATCCCCTTTGAAACTTTCTTAGGCTTTACTGGAGAAAAAGTTCCAGATATTGATCTCAACTTCTCTGGAGAATATCAGGCAAAAGCACACCATTATACAAAGGAGCTTTTTGGAGAAGATTATGTCTATAAAGCAGGAACAATCGGAACGATTCAAAGCAAAACAGCCTTCGGTTATGTAAAAGCTTATGAAAAAGAATCTGGCAAACATTTCAGAAATGCAGAAGTCGATCGGCTGACCAAAGGGTTAGAAGGAGTCAAACGCAGTACGGGTCAACACCCAGGGGGGATTATTGTTATCCCGAACGAGCTGGATGTGTATGATTTTACGCCTATTCAATATCCAGCGGATGATCAAGAATCGGAATGGAGAACCACCCACTTTGATTTCCACTCTATTGAAGAAAACGTCCTGAAATTAGATATCTTAGGACACGATGATCCAACGACTATAAAAATGTTAGAAGATTTATCGGGGATAAAGGGCACAGATATACCTCTGGATGATCCCGATGTTATGAAAATATTCTCAGGCACTGAAGTGCTTGGCGTGACGCCTCAACAGATCAACTCTGAAGTAGGAACTTTTGGAGTTCCAGAATTTGGGACCCCTTTTGTGCGCCAGATGTTAGAACAGACACAACCTCAAACTTTTTCTGATTTACTTCAGATTTCGGGACTCTCTCATGGGACAGATGTATACCTCGGAAATGCGGAGGTCTTAATTAGGGATAAAGGCATGGATCTTTCAGAAGTGATTGGCTGTCGTGACGATATTATGGTCGATTTACAAGGGTATGGTTTAGATGACGCCCTCGCCTTTCAGATTATGGAATACGTGCGTAAGGGACGAGGAATTTCAGATGAATGGCAAGCTGAAATGCGTGCCCACGGCGTACCAGAATGGTACATCGAGTCTTGTCTCAAGATCAAATACATGTTCCCTAAAGCGCATGCGGCCGCTTATATTATCATGGCTTTGCGTATTGCTTACTTTAAGGTGCACATGCCTCTCTATTTCTATACCGCATATTTTTCTGTTCGTGCTAAAGATTTTGATTTACAAGCGATGGTCGGCGGAAAAGATGCGATCAAAGCGCGTTTAGAAGAAATTGAAAGTAAAGGCATGGATGCGACTCCTAAAGAAAAAACGCTCTACACAGAATTACAAGTGATGAACGAAATGCATGAAAGAGGCTTCACCTTTCAAAATATTGATTTGGAACGTTCGGACGCTAATAACTTTATCATTGACGGGGATTCTTTACTCCCTCCATTCCGTACTGTCCCTGCACTAGGGAGAAAGGCTGCGGAACAGATTGTAGAAGAGCGGGAAAAACAGCCCTTCTTATCGAAAGAAGACTTGATGAAACGAGGAGGAGCTTCTAAGACAGTCGTCGAATATCTGACACAGACCGGAGTGTTAGAGGGAATGTCTGACGAAAATCAGATTTCACTCTTTGATGGGCTGTAAGGGGAGGGTTTTGAAAATTAATTGAAGAAGAGAGAAGCTCAAAGCTGAAACCCTGCCACTTGCAACAACAGCGTCACTATGCTAGTATATAAGTACATTCAGATGGACGTTTGTGAGTGAGCGGAAACGCTCACTCTTTTTATGGCTTGATGGCAAGAACCATTTCTGAAAGTGTTGCTGATGCACGGTTTGTAAAGGATAATATGATAGCTTGATAAGTGTGATTAAGGAGGAGTATTGATGAGCAGTACAGTAGAAAGGGTAAGAAAAATCGCAGCACCCGTAGCAGAAGAATTAGGTTATGAACTGGTAGAAATCGAATTTTTAAAAGAAAATAACAGATGGTTTCTGAGATTCTATATCGATCAACCTGAAGGTGTTTCTTTAGACGATTGTGCCCTTTTCAGTGATAAAATAAGTGAGCAGCTTGACAATCAGGCCGAAACTCCGATTAAACATGCTTATTACTTAGAAGTATCTTCTATTGGTGCTGAAAGACCCCTGGTTGAAGAAAAGGATTTCCAACGCGCCGTAGACAAATATATTCATGTGACGCTTCACGAAGCGGTCGACGGTGAGAGTATCTACGAAGGGACTCTAGAAGAGGTAACAGATGATTCGATACGGATGTCCTACCGTGTCAAAACACGAACGAAAGAAGTCAAAATCCCCAGAGAATTAATTGCCAAAGCTCGTCTTGCTGTAAAACTATAAAAGAAATGGAGAAAGATCGAAAAATGAGCAATGCATTAAATGAAGCGCTGGAAGCAATTGAAAAAGAAAAAGGTGTTTCCAAAGAGATTATTTTAGAAGCTATTGAAACTGCTTTATTGTCCGCTTACAAAAAGAATTATGGACACTCTAATAATGTGGAAGTTGAATTTGATAAAGAAACGGGAGAAATTTCTATCTTCGCAACGAAAGAAGTCGTAGAAGAAGTAGAAGATGGCACTTTAGAAATAAGTCTCGCAGATGCCCGCGATAAAAATGTCTACTATGAACTTGGAGATGAGATTCGAATTGAAGTTACTCCCAACGAATTTGGCCGTATCGCGGCGCAGACAGCGAAACAAGTGATCACTCAGCGTGTGCGTGAAGAAGAACGAAACATTATATATAATGAGTACATTGAATATGAAGATGACCTGATGCAAGGAATTGTGGAAAGAATTGATAATAGATATATCTACGTCAATTTAGGTCGAATCGAAGCAGTTCTTTCGCAGCGTGATCAGATTCCAAATGAGAGATACTACCCGCAGGATCGGATCAAAGTGTATATCAGTGAAGTTGAAAAAACGACAAAAGGACCACAGGTCTTCGTAAGCCGTACGCATCCTAATTTAATAAAGAGATTATTTGAACAAGAAGTGCCAGAGATTTATGATGGAGTAGTAGAGATTAAGTCCATCGCAAGAGAAGCTGGGGACCGTTCAAAATTAGCAGTCCATTCCCATAACGAATCTATTGATCCTGTAGGAACATGTGTCGGACCTCGAGGAAGTCGAGTCCAAGCGGTTGTAAATGAATTGAACGGGGAAAATATGGACATTATTGAATGGGATGAAGACCCCGTTGTCTATATCACTAATGCTTTGAAACCTGCAGATGTGATTGAGGTACACTTTATCGGCAGCGGCAACAATTGTATTGTGGTTGTTCCAGATGACCAGCTTTCTCTAGCCATCGGTAAGAAAGGACAGAACGTCCGCTTGGCTGCCCGCTTGACAGGTTATAAGATTGATATAAAATCTGAAACGGATTTTGAGGATATCGATATTGAAGAACTACAAGCAGAAGCAGAAGCTCAAGAAGCGCACGAAAGAGAAGAAGTCCAAAATGCCGAAGAAGCGGCTAAGGAAGATATCCGAGAAGAAGAGGATGAAGTGCTGGTGGATGAAAAAGACTTGGATGAAGAGTTTTATGTTGAAGGTGAGGAAATCTTAACAGAAGACCTTGAGGATCTCGAAGAAGAAAAGTATGAGAATGAAGCGAAAGACGATCCCTCTAAATCAGTACTTGACGTCGATTATGAAGAAGGAGCACTTTCTTCTGAACAAGTCCAAGAAATGGCAGATCTAGCAGAAGATAGACATCAAGAAGCTCGCGAAGAAAACAGAACCGAGCAAAAAGAAGAACTCTTAGAGGAACGTGAAGAAGAAGAGTTGGAAGAACTTGATGAGGATAATGAAAACGAATAAAAAGTAGGAGGCCTTATCATGTCAAAAAGAAAAATTCCTATGAGAAAATGTGTTGTCACCGGTGAGATGAAGCCTAAAAGAGATATGGTTCGCGTTGTTAAAAATAAAGAAGATGGATTAGCAATTGATCCGACTGGAAAAATGAACGGGCGGGGCGCTTACCTTTCATTATTGCCTGAAGCAGGTCAACAAGCAAAAGAAGAAAAATCTCTGGACAAGCCTTTAGGAACAAAAGTGCCAGATGAATTCTACGAAGAATTGGCTGCTTATATCGAGAAAGAACACGCGAGAAAAGAATTGCTATGACAACCAAACAAAAACTATTAAACCTAATAGGACTCGCTATGCGGGCACGAAAAACTATTACAGGAACAGAATTAGTTATAGAAGGTATACAGAGAGCAAATATTGATTTGGTTTTTGTAGCCTCTGATGCGAGCGAGAATACGATCAAAAAAGTAACAGACAAAGCAAAATATTATGGAGTTTCATATTCAACAGATTTATCCAGCGATGAGCTGAGTCAAGCCATTGGAAAGCCGCGTAAGGTAGTTGCTATCCAAGACAAGGGTTTTGCTGAGAGTATGGAAGATATGTTGAAGGAATTAGATAGGTAAGTCAGAGAGGATGAAGTAGATGAGAGTCTATGAATTTGCAAAAGAATTAGATATGTCAAGTAAGGAACTCATGTCATTCGCAGAATCGATTGGAATCGACTATAAGAGTCACATGAATGCTATGGAAGACGAGGAAATGGAACAGGTTTTAGATGCTTTGACTTCTAAAGAAGATGAAAATAACGAAGAGCATGAAGAAACAGCAGAAGTTACATCATCTTCGGAAGAAGGATCGTCTGGAGCAGAAGAGAGAGAAGAAAGTGAGGTGTCAAACGAAGTGAATGAAGAGACTGAGATGCAAGAAGTAGCCGCAACTGAAGAACAAGAAGCAAGCGAAGAGAATACTTCAGATGACCGCAATATTTTAGAGTATACAGAAGGTATGACCATCACAGATATTGCTGAAGAGATTGATGAAGATCCTGCAGATTTAGTGAAGACACTATTCATGATGGGAGTGGCAGCGAATCAGAACCAATCTTTAGATTCTGACACGATTGAAATCTTAGCGGATGAATACGGGTATGCTGTAGAAGAAAAGGTCGAGACATCAGAGACAGACTCTGCTGATTCCGCTGCTTTCTTCGAAACTTACCGTGACGATGCTGAATTAGAAGCTCGTCCACCGGTTGTTACTATAATGGGGCACGTCGACCATGGGAAGACAACTTTATTAGATACACTGAGAGATGAGCATGTTACTGAAGGTGAAGCAGGAGGAATTACTCAACATATCGGGGCTTATCAAGTGGTCCATGATGGGACAACAATCACATTCTTAGATACACCAGGACACTCTGCATTTACTACAATGCGTGCTCGCGGAGCAGATGTGACAGACATTGCTATTATTGTAGTGGCAGCTGATGATGGGGTCATGCCGCAGACAGAAGAAGCGATCAACCACGCAAAAGCAGCCGATGTTCCGATTATTGTAGCAGTGAATAAAGTGGATAAACCGAACTCGAATCCAGATCGTGTAAAGCAAGAGCTTACAGAATACGGTCTCATTCCCGAAGAATGGGGTGGTGATACAATATTCGTAGAAATCTCAGCTCTACTTGGACAAAATCTTGATGAGCTTTTAGAGATGATTACTCTTATTGCGGAAGTTTCTGAGTTGAAAGCATCACCTGAAGGACGTCCTCTAGGTTCTGTTATAGAAGCACGTTTAGATAAATCGAGCGGTGCAACAGCTACTGTCCTCGTTCAAGAGGGAACACTTCGTATAGGAGACCCTATCGTTGTTGGAAATACTTATGGACGTGTCCGCACGATGTTAGACGACCATGGGCAGCGCATTGAGGAAGCGGGCCCTTCTACACCGGTTGAAATTACAGGGTTGAACAGAGCTCCTGAAGCTGGAGATCACTTTGTCGTATTTAAAGATGAGAAAAAAGCTCGTCAAGTCGGCCAAGAACGAGCAGAAAAACAGTTAATGCAAGACCGTGAATCAAATACGCCGGTTACACTTGAAAACCTATTTGACACTATCCAAGAGGGTGAAATAAAAGAAGTTAACGTCATCTTGAAAGCGGATGTTCGCGGCTCTATCGAAGCTCTTTCTTCAAGTTTTGAAAAAATTGATGTCGAAGGGGTTCGCGTTAATGTCATACACACAGGAGTCGGCGCGATTAACGAGAGTGATATCTCACTGGCAACAGCAAGTCAAGCTCTAGTGATCGGATTCAATGTCCGTCCAAATGCAACAGCAGTGGATTTAGCTGAAAAAGAAGGTGTGTCTATCCGTACATATAACGTTATTTACAACGCCATCGATGAAGTGGAATCTGCGATGAAAGGTATGCTCGATCCTGAGTATGAAGAAGTCGTGACAGGTTTAGTTCAAGTGAGAGAAACTTACAATGTTTCAAATATAGGAACAATCGCTGGTGGTTACGTCGCACGGGGAACTATCAAGAGAAACAGCGGCGTGCGTCTCATCAGAAACGGCGTGGTCATCTATGAAGGTGAACTCGCAAGTCTCCGTCGCTTTAATGATGATGTCAGTGAAGTAACAACTGGCTTTGAGTGTGGACTGACGCTTGAAGATTATAATGATGTTAAAGTAGATGATGAAATAGAAGCGTTCGAAATGGTGGAAGTGCCAATAATATAAAGATATTAAAGATAAAGGCAGGGATAGATTATGGCAAACTATAGAGCTGGAAGACTTGAACAAGAGATCCTTAAAGTGACAAGTGATATTCTTATGAAGACCATACGTGATCCTCGAATTGAAGGGGTCACATTAACTGAAGTAGAAGCAACAGGTGACTTACAAGAAGCGACGATTTACTATAGTACTCTAGATGAAACAGAAGAAGAGCGTAAAGAAGTTCAAGAAGGCTTAGATAAAGCGACTCCTCTTTTTCGTCATGAGCTTGGACAGCATTTAACAACTTATCATACGCCAGAGATTAAATTTGTCAGAGACGAATCTATAGAATATGGTAATAAAATCGATCAATTACTTGATCAGTTAAAAGATAAAGAAGAGTAAATAGTAGACTTATCGAAAGTAGGAGGAGTAAAGATAGGATGACCGATGGAGTTGAAGGGATCCTCCCAGTGTGGAAAGAAAAGGGACTGACGAGCCACGACGTTGTAGCAAGGCTTAGAAGAATATACAATACAAAAAAGGTCGGCCATACAGGAACTCTCGATCCAGAAGTAGAGGGAGTTCTTCCTGTGTGTATTGGCCGTGCGACCAAAGTAGCAGAATATCTTACTGAAAGTGATAAAGCCTATGAAGGCATCATTACAATTGGATACTCTACTGACACTGAGGATCAAACGGGTGAAAAAGTAGAACAAGATGAGATGGAAGAAAACGATATCGGGGCTGATGCAGTGGATGAGGCCTTAGCTTCATTCATCGGCACATCCTACCAGATCCCTCCTATGTATTCAGCTGTGAAGGTAAAAGGAAAAAAACTCTATGAGTATGCCCGCAACAATGAAGAGGTAGAAAGACCAAGAAGAGAGATAACTATCTATTCTTTTGATAGAATTTCGCCGCTTGTCTATAGTGAAGAAGCAAAAACGATCAGTTTTCGCTTCAGAGTGGCTTGCTCAAAAGGAACCTATATTCGAACCTTAGCTGTAGATGTGGGACGCCATCTGTCTCACCCCGCTCATATGTCACAGCTGACCCGAATAGAAAGTGGGGTCTTTACTCAATCAGATAGTCTGACACTTTCTGAGATAGAAGAAGCAGTCACTAAGGGAGAAGGGGACACTATCCTCCATCCTTTAGAAAAAGGTTTAGAAATGTTTCCCAAATGGGAATTGACTGAAGAACTCTGGAAACGTGTCAATAATGGGGCCAGACTTTCAGTCGATAATTTTCCAGAAGATTTATCCTATCCTGTTGCCTTTTATTATAAGAACCGGGCGATTGCCATATATGATAAACACGATACAAAGCCTGGACTTTTGAAGCCCAGTAAAATGATTAGAGTCATGTTGTAAAGGTGGAAGTTATGGAGATAATAAGATTAAGTCATCCTTACGAAGAGGAGAGTATAGTCCAAGATGATATTGTTTTGATACTAGGTTTTTTTGATGGGGTGCATAGGGCCCATCAAAAAATGATTCAACACGGAGTTCAAGTTGCGAGAGACCGAGGATTAAAAGCTGCTGTCATGACCTTTGACCGCCATCCTGGTTTTGTTTTCTCAAAGTTTCACCCTGACACAGTGAAATACCTTACCACTTTAACTCAAAAAGAAGAAAAGATGGCGGAATTAGGTGTAGATATTTTATATGAAGTGGATTTCACTTCTAAATTCGGAGCGTTAAGTCCTCGAGAATTCGTGGATCAATACATCATCGGCTTGAATACAGCAGTGGTTGTCGCTGGATTTGATTATACCTTTGGGAAAAAGGAACATGCTTCTATGCCTCATCTCAAAGAACTCTCAGAAAATCAGTTTGAAGTTATAACAATGCCGAAGATGGAAGATAGCGAAGGAGCAAAAATCAGTTCAACTACTATTCGCCAAGCGATCCGTGATGGTGATGTAGAGAAAGCAAACGATTTATTAGGCTGGCCCTTCGAAACGAGAGGCTTTGTGATTCATGGGAAAGCTCGCGGAAGAAAAATCGGTTATCCGACGGCTAATATTTACCCGTCTCCAGAACTGCTTGTCCCTAAAGAAGGTGTCTACATTACAAGAATTAATGTCGAAGGTCAATGGCATAACAGCATGACTTCTATCGGATATAATGTAACCTTCGGCTATCAGCAAGATCCGACGATAGAATGTAATATCTTTGACTTTAACGAAAAGATCTATGGAGAAAATGTTCGTATTCAATGGCTTAAATATTTAAGATCTGAAGAAAAGTATGATACGCTTGATGCACTTATTGAGCGGTTGGATGAAGATGAAATCGAATCGCGTCGCTACTTTGGTGAGCGGTAAGTCGATATATTCATTGAATAGCTGAACAGACTGTGGAGTTTGTTCAGTTATTTTTTAGTATAAAGAAAAGAGTTTCTTTTAACCTTTTTTGTTTGCAGTCTTTGCCTTTATATGATACATTAATACATGTGTTAGCACTCGGATGTCATGAGTGCTAAACTTAAAAAATAATAGATAAAACAAAAGCAACTCTCGTACACTCAAGAAAAGAGGGGATGCACTTGTTAACGGAAAGACAGATATATATATTCAAGAAAATAGTTGAATATTATATCTCTGATAATGATCCGGTTGGTTCTAAAACTTTACAGGAAAAAGCCAAGCTGGATTATAGTTCCGCAACAATTCGTAATGATATGAGTGTTCTAGAAAATGCTGGATTAATTGAAAAGACGCATTCTTCTTCAGGGAGAATTCCTTCTGAAGAAGGATATCGCTTATATGTTGATCAGCTTATCGTTCAAAACGATCATGATATAGAAAGCGTGACTTTCGATATCTTGGAAAAATCATTGAACCATACCTTCTATCGTATGGAGGATATCGTCGATGCAACGGCACGAGTGCTTTCGCATCTGACAAGCTACACGGCGATTGTTTTGGGTCCAGAAGCTAAAACTCAGAATATATCAGGTTTTCGTTTTGTGCCGATTAAGAACAATCAAGTACTGTGTCTTTTAGTGACGGACACAGGAATAGTAAAAAATATAACATTCGAGTTACCGCGTCATATCACTCTGAAATCATTGGAAAGAGTTTCAAGTCTCATCGAAAAAAGAGTCGTCGGTTTATCTATTGAAGAGGCCAATAAGCGACTTCAGGAGATTATGCCGGAACTTGCGATGCAATTTTCAGGGAAGAGCGGTATTTTCTTCAGACAATTGCAGGAAGTTTTTCAAGTGACTGAAACTAAAAACCACGCTTACATCAGCGGGAAAACTAATCTTCTAGATTTTTTAGAAGATCCTGATGTCAGTCGAATAAAGTCCCTGCTTGATACAATTGATAATCACGCAAACTGGGTAAAACTTTACAATGATTTAGACAATGAGATCGATGTGAAGATTGGCGGAGAACTCAACAACGAATTATTAGAAGATTTCAGTCTTATTACTGCTTCTTATAAGGTCGTTGATTACGGAGAAGGAGTCATCGCTGTGTTAGGACCGCGAAATATGTCTTATGAAAAAACGATTCATCTCTTGAGTAGTTTTCAAGAACTTCTCCCAGAAGCTATGCGGAAATTTTATAATGAGATCGATTAATGAGAAAGTAGGGTAAGTATGTCAGAAAAAGAAACATATGAAACATCTGAAGAAGAGGTTGCAGAAGAAAATAATGAAGAAGAAAACATAGAGAATGCAGAAAACGCTTCTCAAGAAGAAGAGGAATCTCAGGTCCAAGAACTCGAAGAAAGAATTCAAGAGCTTGAGGATCAAACCATTCGTTTACAAGCGGAGCTGCAAAATATTCAACGCCGCAATAAAAAGAACAGAGAAGAACTTATTCGTTACCGTTCTCAATCTCTAGCGGAGGAGCTACTCCCTGTTGCTGATAATCTAGAACGTGCAATGTAAATAGAAGTAGATACAGAGCAAGGAGAAAATCTGAAAAAAGGGATCGAACTGGTTTTTCAACAGCTAAAAACTGCCTTTGAAAAAGAAGAGATTGAAGTTGTTGATCCTTTAGGTGAACCCTTCGATCCGGAACTACATGAATCCTATACTGTCATGCCTTCTGAGGAATATGAATCAGGAACAGTGGCACAAGTATTTGAAAAGGGTTATGTTTATAAAGGACGAATTTTGCGCGCTGCAAAAGTAGCAGTGGCGGAATAAGAAGTTAAAGTAAGTACAGAAGAATAAAAAAGTATAGTAAAGGTGAGTGAAAGAATGAGTAAGATAATTGGTATTGACTTAGGAACAACTAACTCAGCAGTAGCTGTATTAGAGGGTGGAGAACCCGTTATCATCCCTAACCCAGAAGGAAATCGTACAACACCTTCTGTTGTTGCTGTAAAAGACGGTGAAATACAAGTAGGTGAATCTGCTAAGAGACAAGTCGTGACAAACCCAGATACAGTAAGTTCCATCAAACGCCACATCGGTGAAGCAGGCTACAAGGTAGAGTTAGATGGAAAAGAATATACTGCTCAAGAGATTTCAGGTTATATCTTACAACACCTCAAGGGTTATGCTGAAGATTACCTAGGGGAAGATGTAACCAACGCTGTTATTACAGTGCCAGCTTATTTCAACGATTCACAGCGTCAAGCGACAAAAGACGCAGGTCGTATTGCCGGACTCGAAGTTGATCGTATCATCAACGAGCCGACAGCTGCTGCTCTGGCATACGGGCTCGATGATACAGAAGCAGAAGAAAAAGTATTAGTTTTTGACCTGGGCGGGGGAACATTCGACGTTTCTGTTTTAGAATTAGGAGACGGCGTTTTCGATGTGCTTTCTACTGCAGGAGATAACAGTCTCGGCGGAGATGACTTCGATGAAAAAATTATTGATTACCTCGTTGAAGAATTCAAAAGAGAAAACGGCGTCGATCTATCAAAAGATGATATGGCGATGCAGCGTCTAAAAGATGCAGCTGAAAAGGCCAAAAAGGAACTTTCCAGCACAACTAAAACAGCGATCAGTCTTCCTTTCATCTCAGCAGGAGAAGCTGGTCCCCTTCACTTAGAAGTTTCTTTAACTCGTTCAGAGTTTGAAAAGATGGCAGATGACTTGATCGAAAGAACAAAAGAACCTGTTCGCCAAGCCTTAAGTGATGCATCACTTCAAGCTTCTGATATCGATGAGGTTATCCTTGTGGGAGGATCTACTCGTATCCCAGCGGTTGTTGAAGCTGTTAAAAAAGAAACTGGGAAAGAACCTAACCGTTCAGTGAACCCAGACGAAGTTGTGGCACTCGGTGCGGCCATTCAAGGGGGAGTTTTATCTGGTGACGTTAAAGATATCGTTCTCCTAGACGTTACACCGTTGACTCTAGGTATCGAAACAATGGGCGGCGTGATGACTCCGTTGATTGAGAGAAACACAACGATTCCCACAAGTAAGTCACAAGTCTTCTCGACTGCAGCAGACAACCAGCCAGCAGTTGATGTGCATGTCTTACAGGGTGAGCGTCCAATGGCAAAAGATAATAAAACACTTGGCCGTTTCCAATTGACAGATATTCCTCCAGCACCACGTGGTGTTCCACAAATCGAAGTAAGTTTTGATATCGACAAAGATGGAATTGTTAATGTAAGTGCGAAAGATTTAGGTACTGAAAAAGAACAGAATATTACGATTAAATCATCATCTGGATTAACGGAAGAAGATATCGACCGCATGGTTAAAGAAGCGGAAGAAAATGCGGAAGAAGATGAAAAGCGCAAAGAAGAAATCGAAACACGTAACGAAGCAGATCAGCTCGTCTTCCAGACAGATAAGACTTTAGAAGAACTTGAAGGAAAAGTAAGCGAAGATGAGATACAGAAAGCAAAAGATGCGCGCGATGAGTTACAAGAAGCCCTTGATGGCGAAGATATTGATCTGATCAAAGAAAAAACTGATGCTTTAAGCGAAATCGTCCAAGATCTTTCTGTTAAACTTTATGAGCAAGCAGCTCAAGCCCAACAGGCAGCTGAAGGTGCATCTGCAGAGACAGGCACTGAAGAAGACGATAATGTAGTCGACGCAGACTTTGAAGAAGTAGATGGCGAAGACGAAGGTAAGGAATAAACATTCTATTTATCTTTTCTAGAAGTGAAAAATTTGATGAGAATAAAAGCCAAAATTAATTTTTGGCTTTTTATTCTTTATAGGTGAGTAACCATTTATCTGAAACATGGAGGGAACAATGGCTAAAAATAAAGATTATTATGATATTTTAGGAATAGATAAAGATGCTTCTCAAGATGAGATAAAAAAAGCATATCGAAAGTTGTCTAAAAAATATCACCCCGATATTAACGATGCCGATGATGCCGAAGATAAATTTAAAGAGGTGTCAGAAGCTTACGAAGTATTGGGAGATGAGCAGAAACGTCAAAACTACGACCAGTTCGGTTCCGCAGAGGGACCTAGTTTCGGTGGCGGAGGAGCCGGGGGCGGATACGGCGGCTTTGGTGGTGCTGGCGGATTCGGTGGTTTTGAAGATATCTTTAGTGACTTATTTGGCGGTGGCAGACAGAGAAGAGATCCAAGCGCCCCTACTAGAGGTGAAGATCTACAATACACGATGACTTTAGACTTTGAAGAAGCTATTTTTGGTAAAGAAACAACCATAAAATACGACCGTAGTGAACATTGTTCTAACTGTGGCGGTGATGGTGCGAAACCTGGAACAAGCCCTGTGACATGTTCAAATTGTCAGGGAAGCGGAGTTGTTTACGAACAACGTCAAACTCCATTCGGTGCTATGAGAACAGAAGCACCTTGTTCTGTATGTCATGGGACAGGACAAGAAATAAAAGAGAAATGCAGTATCTGTCATGGAACAGGCCACACAAGCGAAGCTCATTCTGTTAAAGTTAAAGTGCCAGCAGGAGTGGAACAAGGTGATCAGATTAAACTCAATGGCCAAGGTGAAGCGGGCAAAAATAAAGGGCCTTATGGTGACCTATATGTCGTCTTTACTGTCAAGCCCAGTGATACATTCGATCGTAGGGGAACAGAAATATATTATGAGCTGCCCATCAACTTTGTACAGGCCAGTCTGGGCGACGAGGTGGAAGTCCCGACCGTTCATGGGGACGTTAAGTTTAAAATACCCGCAGGCACTCAGCCGGGGACGACTTTCCGACTCCGAGGAAAAGGAGCTCCGAGGCTCAAAACCGATGAATATGGCAATCAACATATTAAAATTAAAGTCGTCATCCCTGAAAATCTGACAGAAGAACAAGCTGAACTTTTACGCTCCTTTGCTGAAGAAAGTGACATTAGAATTAATGAACAAGCAGATGATAGTTTTTTCGATAAGGTAAAAGGTGTATTTAAAGGGGATAAGAATAATTAATCGTTAAGCATTCAGATGAGTATGCATCTGGATGCTTTTTTCGAATCAGATCCTTAAATTTAATCGACAGGAGAGTCGCGTATCAATGAAAACAACTGAAAAATCTTGTGGTGCTGTGGTATATTTTATAGACGAAAACTCGGACGAAGAACGTTATCTCGTTATTAAACACGTCAATGGCGGCCACTGGGCTTTCGCTAAAGGCCATGTGGAAGAAGGAGAGAGCGAAAGTGAGACCGCTCTCCGTGAAATTGAAGAAGAAACAAATATCAGAGAAGTGAAATTAGATACCAACTTCAGAGAAAGTACCCAATATTCTCCAGAAAAGGATATAATAAAAGAAGTTATCTATTTTATTGCAGAGACATCACAAGATCAAGCCTTAAAGGTGGAAAAACAAGAAGCTGAACTTCTCGATTTCGCATGGCTGCCTTTTGAAGAGGCACAAGAGAAGCTAACTTATGAGAATGATATAAAAATATTAGAACAAGCTCACTCTTATCTCATTAAAAATTAACAAAGCGTGGCCGAATAAATTTAATCCCCTGTGAAAATCATGTTACAATGAACCGTAAGACAAAATTACAAGGAAAAGGTGGAAGTCAACGGATGAATAGAAAAGATTTGGAAGAGCGTCAGAATAGAATCAGAAATTTTTCGATTATCGCTCACATCGATCACGGTAAATCAACGCTTGCTGACCGCATCTTACAAGAGACAGAAACAATTGCTAATCGAGATATGAAAGAACAGGTCTTAGACAGTATGGACCTTGAACAAGAACGCGGGATCACAATCAAATTGAATACAGTAGAAGTAAATTACACAGCAGAAGATGGAGAGACTTATATCCTGCACCTTATCGACACTCCAGGACACGTGGATTTTACCTATGAAGTATCAAGAAGTTTGGCAGCTTGTGAGGGAGCTATCTTAGTTGTTGATGCAGCACAGGGTATCGAAGCCCAAACTTTAGCTAACGTTTACTTAGCTGTGGATAATGACTTGGAAATCATCCCTGTTATCAACAAAATTGATCTTCCTGCGGCAGATCCTGATCGCGTGCGTAAAGAAATTGAAGACGTCATCGGGTTAGACGGCGATACTGCTGTTAACGCTAGTGCCAAAACAGGAGAAGGTATCTCAGAAATACTGGAAGAAATTATTGACATTGTTCCGCCGCCATCAGGAAGCATCGATGAGCCTCTCAAAGCACTAATTTTTGACTCAGCTTATGATTCTTACCGGGGTGTAGTGCTCAGCATCCGTGTAATGGACGGTACCATAGAGCCCGGAGATAAAATTCAGCTCATGAGCAATGGAAAAGAATTTGAAGTAACAGAAGTAGGAATCTTCTCGCCTGACCCTCTCAAAAGAGATGTCTTAGCTGTAGGAGATGTAGGCTATGTCACAGCCAATATTAAGGAGGTCCGTGACGCACAAGTCGGAGATACCATTACTTCTGCAAAAAATCCTACAGAAGAACCTTTAGAGGGGTACCGTCAAATGAACCCCATGGTATATTGCGGGCTCTATCCTACAGATTCTGATGATTTTGAAGATTTAAGAGAAGCTTTAGACCGCTTGCAGCTCAATGACTCCGCACTTTGGTTTGAGTCTGAAACATCCCAAGCTCTAGGCTTTGGTTTCCGGGCAGGGTTCCTTGGGATGCTGCATATGGAAATTATTCAAGAGAGAGTAGAGAGAGAATTTGGAATCGATCTCATCACAACAGCTCCCTCTGTTATCTATCATGTTTACAAATCTGATGGCGAGATTATCGAAGTAGACAACCCATCAGAGATGCCTGATCCGACAGAAATTGAAGCTATTGAAGAACCTTTTGTGAGAGCGAGTGTCACAGTGCCAGAAGAATATATTGGTGCGGTTATGGAAATCTGTCAAGAAAAGCGCGGAGAATTTGTAACCATCGATTATGCAGATGAACTCCGTGTGCATGTCGTTTACAAAATGCCTTTATCTGAGATCGTGTATGATTTCTTTGATCGACTCAAATCTTCAACCAAAGGCTACGCCTCTCTCGACTACGAGATGGCTGGCTACCAAGAGAGTGATCTTGTCAAAGTAGATATTCTTATCCATGGTGATAAGGTAGACGCACTGAGTTTTATAAGCCACAGAAGCGACTCACAAAAACGCGGTCGACAGATTGCGAAGAAACTGCGTGAAATTATTTCACGTCACCAATTCGAAATTCCAATCCAAGCAGCGATTGGGCACAAGATCATTGCGCGTGAGACAATCAAAGCTTATCGAAAAGATGTAACAGCTGGGATGTATGGTGGAGATCAGACGCGTAAAGATAAGCTCCTAAACAAGCAAAAAGAAGGTAAAAAGCGCATGAAGAATGTCGGAAGTGTAGAAGTTCCTCAAGAAGCCTTCATGGCTGTTTTAAATTTAGATGAAGAATAAATCGTTCAAGCTGCCCCTTGCCATTTAAAGGAGTGTATAGATTGAAAGATAAAATACAGACATTTGCCGAGATGATTGAAGAGAGTCAAAATATTGTTTTCTTCGGCGGTGCTGGTGTTTCAACAGAAAGTGGTATTCCAGATTTTCGTTCTTCAGATGGGCTCTATTTACAAGAGTCAGATGAACATTTTTCAGCAGAAGAAGCAGTGAGTCATAGCTTCTTAAAAAATCATCCTGAAGATTTTTTCGATTTTTATTTTGACAATTTAATACATCCTGAAGCAGAACCTAATAGGGGCCACCGTTTTCTAAATCACTTAGAAAACGCAGGCAAGGATGTAACTATCGTTACTCAAAATATTGACGGTCTCCATCAATTAGCTGGGAGCGAAGATGTTCAAGAGCTGCATGGGACAACCTTAAATAATTATTGTGTCGAATGCGGCACACATTATCCACTTGAAGAGTTAGAGCGTTCAGAAGATGGCATTCCGCGTTGTCCAAAAGATAATGCTCTCGTTCGTCCTGACATCGTTTTATATGGAGAAGGTCTTGATGACAACACCGTCCAGCGCAGTGTCGAGATGATCATGGAAGCAGATTTATTGATTGTTGCCGGTACGTCGCTCGTCGTTTATCCGGCTGCTGGTTTTATCAACTATTTTGAAGGCGACCACTTCGTCCTGATCAATAAGACTCCCGTGGAAACGATGCGACATTTAGATTTAGAGTTTATCGACACTATCGGAAATGTATTTGAAAAAACTGAAAGAGTACTGACTCGTTAAAAAGATGGAGGGCCTACATGAATCTAACAACCTACATTGAAAATTATCTAAATGAGGAAAAGCCGCAGTTTTCATGGAATATAACCTATGATGAAGTGAAACACATCTATGAGTTATCACTGGGATTGCTTGAGAATGAAGACAAAGTATATCCTCGCTTAGAAGATATCCAAGGAAATGTAAGTGATGGCAATCATGTTTATCTTATAGACAAGATTTGTTTTTATGATGCAAAGATGTCTTATTTCGAACCTGCTCACTACCTTAAAGCAATCAACGTTGATTTTAAAGAGGGCATAGAAAAGGGGTACGTTGATCTTTTATTGGATGAGTTTGTAAGGATAGGTACTCAGGGGAAAGCTCAGCTTCATGAATTCCTAAAAAGAAAGCAAGAATCCAGTTTTAAGTTAGAATGGAATGAAAAACGTTTCGATGTGGCCTTAAAAACAGCGAAGGATGTCAATCGCTATGATAAAGAAGTGCTCGCTTTCGAAGAAGTAAAAGTAGTCAAGGAATAAAATTAAGATAAGGGTGGTCTAGTGTCAGCATGGATTGAAAGCTCAATCAAAGTCAATCGGGAAGCAGCAGATGCTGTTTCAGAGATGTTAATAAAGTTAGGTTCTGAAGGGTTTGCTATTAGAGACCGTATGGATTTCTTGAATACTGTCGAATATTCTACAGACAGTCTGTGGGAGCTCGATGAAGAAAATTTTCCAGAAGGAATGGCTCTTATTCAAGGTTATTTCGATGAAGATGTCAGTATCGAAGATCTACAGCTCAAAATGGAAGCAGAAATTAAAAGAATGAGCGACTTAGGATTGATAGATCAAGCTTATACTATTACTTTTGAAAACTTAGCCGAGGAAGATTATGCAACGAGCTGGCAAAAGTATTATTCACCGATACCAGTAACTCGCTATCTGTCTATTGTACCTATCTGGGAAAAAACAGAATATCAGCTGAGACCTGAAGAAAAAGCGCTCTATCTGGATCCTGGACTCGCATTTGGAACAGGAAAGCATGCGACAACAGCACTCTGTATTCAGGCATTGGAAATAATTATGCGTGGGGGAGAAACTGTTTTTGATGTGGGGACAGGCTCTGGGGTTTTATCTATTGCAGCTAGTATTTTCGGAGCAGAGCATGTGAAAGCCTTTGACGTCAGTGATATAGCGGTAGAATCTGCTAAAGAAAATATTGAGCTCAATGATTTAGAAGTAACTATTCCAGTCTCTAAAAACAACTTGCTTGAAGGAATCGATCAGAAGGCTGACTTGATTGTAGCAAATATTATTGCTGATATTATTCTCGAGTTCAGTTCAGATGTTACGAATTATTTAACCGATGGCGGACACCTTATTGCATCAGGAATTATCAGCGAGCGTGCGGAAGAAGTAAAAGAAAAGTTGGCTCAGTCTGGACTCACGATCCTTGAGGTCTTGGAAAAAGAAGAGTGGGTTGCAATTATGGCAAGATACGAGAGAGATTAAAGCTGAAACTTGGCTGATGAGTCTTCTCACTTCTCTAAGATTTGCTTCCAATCTTGGAAAAGCATATAATAGTAATGTTAACAATAAGTGAATGGAATGAGGCTCACAAGGAGCCTCATTTTTTTACAAATACTGATGAACGGATAAAGAAGGTGACTGTCAATGTTGTCTAGAAAAAATTATAATGCTGAAGATGTCTTTAACTTATGTCGAAGCTATATGAATGAGGATAACATAAGCCTTATCCAAGAGGCTTATCAATATGCGAAAAATGCACACGACGGACAAATGCGAAAATCAGGTGAAGAATATATCATTCATCCCATTCATGTTGCAGGAATATTAGCTGAGTTGAAGAGTGATCCGACAACTATTATGACAGGTTTTTTACATGACGTAGTAGAAGATACGCCTGTCACACTAGAAGATCTAACAGAAGAGTTCGGCGAGGTGGTGGCGCAACTTGTCGATGGGGTCACAAAACTGGGAAAATATAAATACCGTTCCAAAGAACAAGAATTAGCTGAAAACCATAGAAAAATGTTATTAGCGATGGGTAAGGATATTCGAGTGATATTAGTCAAATTAGCAGACCGTCTGCATAATATGCGGACGATCCAATATCACAAACCTTATAAACAGAGAATCATCGCTGAAGAAACTTTAGAAATTTATGCACCGCTTGCTGATCGTTTAGGAATCAGTAGAATTAAATGGGAATTGGAAGATATCGCTCTTCGCTACCTGAACCCACAGCAGTATTACCGTATCGTCCATTTGATGAATGCAAACAGAAGAGAAAGAGAAAGTTATGTCGGTAATATCATGGAGAGTATTGAAGATATCTTAGAGGAAATGGACATCGAAGCTCGAATCACGGGACGTCCTAAACATATCTATTCTATTTATAGGAAAATGATGACTCAGAAGAAAAAATTTGATGAAATTTATGATTTATTGGCTGTACGGGTTATCACACCTTCTGTCAAAGACTGCTATGCAATTTTAGGAGCTATCCATACGAAATGGAAACCCATCCCAGGCCGCTTTAAAGACTACATCGCGATGCCCAAGGACAACCTCTATCAATCACTTCATACTACCGTTCTGGGACCGCAGGCGACTCCTATCGAAGTTCAAATCAGAACAGAAGAGATGCATAAAGTAGCAGAATACGGGGTTGCTGCTCATTGGGCTTATAAAGAAGGCAGAACAGGAAGAATTGAAAATGATGACTTGAATGAACACCTTGCTTGGTTTAAGGATATTCAGAACTATCAAAGTGAATCTTCAGATGCCACAGAATTTATGGATAGCGTGAAAGAAGATCTGCTGGCCGACAAGGTGTATGTCTTTACCCCAGAGAATGATGTGATTGAATTGCCTGCAGGAGCCAGTACTTTAGATTTTGCTTATCATATTCATACTGAAGTGGGAAATAAGTCGACAGGATCTAAAGTTAACGGGAGAATCGTTCCTCTAAACTACAAGCTCAAAAACGGCGATATTGTGGAAATGATTACCTCAGAGTCTTCTTATGGTCCCAGCCGCGACTGGCTCAAATATGTCAACACGAGTAAAGCACGCAATAGAATCAAGCGTTTCTTCAAGGTGCGGGACATGGAAAAGAACACAGAAGAAGGAAAGAAACGTCTCGAACAGGGACTTATTGAAGAAGGCTATAATGTCAAAGAAGTATTGCACCGTGATCGGTTAGAAGATGTCATCGAACGTTTCAATTTCAATAATGTCGATGAGCTCTATTCATCGATAGGATTTGGTGAAATCCGCTTATCCACAATCATCAATCGACTGACTGTAGATATTGAGAAAGATTCAGATAAAGAAAAAGAAGAAGCAACGATTTCTGAGCTCACTGAAAAACAAGAAGCTCAGCCGAAGAAAATGAAAATACAACATGAAGGCGGCGTGATTGTTGAAGGAGCCGATAACCTCCTGCTTCGTTTAAGCCGGTGTTGTAATCCAGTGCCGGGAGACGATATTATCGGTTATGTGACCCGCGGGCGAGGGATTTCGGTCCATCGCAGAGACTGCCCGAATGTTGCCTTTGAGACGGAGGAAGACGAAGAGAGATTGATTGAAGTCGAATGGGAAGATACAGCAGATCAAATTAGAAATTACGATGCAGAACTAGAAGTGACAGGTTATGACAGACCAGGACTCTTGAATGAAATCGTCCAGGTCTTTACGGACACTTCTAATGAACTGAGTATTTCGAATGTGAACGCAACTGTAGATGCTGGCACACAGCTGGCAAGTATTCGTCTCACAATTACTATCAGCAACACACAAGAGCTTCTCGAAGTAGTTGAAAAAATTAAAAATGTAGCGGATGTATATAGCGTTGAAAGAGTTATTAACTGAAATATCATATCATTTATAGGAGTGGTGAAATGAGAGCTGTAATTCAGCGAGTGAGTGAAGCGAGAGTAGACATCGAGGGAGAGACAGAAGGGGCAATAAAACAAGGGCTCCTTGTCTTACTTGGGGTAGAAGATGAAGACGGTCAAGAGGATGTCGACTACCTCGTTCGAAAAATATCTAAAATGAGAATATTCGAAGATGAAGAAGGTAAGATGAATCTTTCTGTTCAAGATGTAGAGGGAGCAGTTTTATCTATTTCTCAATTCACACTGCACGCTAATACTAAAAAGGGGAACAGACCAAGTTTCATAGAAGCTGCTAGACCAGAAGTATCAAAACCTCTATACGAGAAATTTAATGAGGGGCTGAAAGCTACGGGTCTTCCAGTGGAAACAGGAGAATTCGGTGCTGACATGCAAGTCCATATCGTAAACGACGGCCCAGTAACTATACTTGTGGACAGTAAAAATAAATAATAACGTGTGCGCCAAAGAGCGTTCTGCTTAATAGAATAATACCTATTATAAAATAAAAAGTGTGCGAACCAGGTTGTCCTGTGTCGCACACTTTATTTTATCGTCCGAAGTAGTTAACTAAACCTTGTACAATAGCTTCTGTCACAGCTGATTGATAAGCTTCTGTGGTGACTACTTCTAAATCATTCCCATTGTTCAAGAACCCAAGCTCCAACAAAACAGAAGGTTGATAATTCTCTCTAATAACCAAATAATCACCAAAACGGACCCCGCTGTTCGGCAAAAAGCTCATGCTGGCGAGTTGATTGTTAATACTTTGAGCGAGTAATTGATCTTCTGCTCCGTAAAAATAAGTCGCTGTTCCTGAACGCGAATTTGGAATTTCAGTAGAATCGTAGTGAAGGCTGATAAAAGCGTCTGCTTCATAAACATTTGATAGATAAGCACGGTCGTTCAAAGAAACGTTGCTGTCATCTGAACGGGTGAGAATAACTGTAGCCCCAAAATCCTGGAGGCGTTGAGAAACTCTGAGTGCTGTTTCAAGGGTCAAGTTTTTCTCGTATAGATCGCCAGAAGTCACTGCTCCGGGATCTCTCCCCCCATGTCCAGCATCCAGAACGATAATCGATTCTGAGATAGGAACAGTAGGGCCTGACGCTTGTGGTTCTTGAGGCTGGGGCACCCCTTCTTGTATGTCAAGATAGTCAGAATGCACCCAAGATAAGGTTCCCATGTAGACTACCTGTGTCCACTCTCCATTTTGGTAGACAATCTCAAGTTCGGTCCCTTGAGATACACGTCCAATCACTTCTGCATCCAGACTGTTACTTTGACGGACATTCAGTTCAGATGAATTCACCACACCATACTGCGCCCCCTCGTTCAATACCGGATCTGGGCTGTCTACTAACCAGCTGGCCACCCAGCCAATACGATCATGGTCTAAACGAATTTTATACCATCCGTTTTGTTCTTCGAGAACTTGATATTCTTGCCCCTGTTCAACTTGTTCCATCACGTCATAAGCCATGCCTGGACCGAGTCTGACATTTAACACACTCGTATCGACAGAGATAGTGTTGCTATCTGCCAACGTCGCTGTCGTAAAAAATGTAAGGAATAAAAAGATCGTAATAAGTGCTAGAAAAGCTTTACGACTTAGTTTAGGCTTTTTCTCAGCCTGTGATCGCTTCATCCATAGGTTCCTCCTTTATTTTCCATATAATAGAAGTATACCATCAAAGATTGTGAAATAAAATGATTTTAAAAATTGTGTGAGAAAGAGCGAGCAGAATGAGAATTATTGGAAGATAGAGAGGGAAACATAAGTCTGTAATTGACAAATGAAGAACTATCTTGTAATCTTTATAGGTAAAGATTATATCATCCCATTGACGATAAAAGTATGCTTTTTCTGGCTGAAACAGAGAGTGCCCGTCTGCTGAGAGGACACCAAAGAAATTGCTGAAAGACATATCTGAGGGTTAATAGTGCAAAGCTATTACGCGTGAGCGTTAAATCAGAAGAGTGGAAATATTCATTTCCAATCAAGGTGGCACCACGGCTATCATTCGTCCTTATTCTATCATGCGGTAGGAAGGACTTTTTTTATTTAAACAACAATTTAACAATAAATTAATGGAGTGAGACGATGAAATATCAAAAACCAAAAGGGACAGCGGATATTCTGCCGGAAGAAAGTTATAAATGGCAGCATATTGAAGATGTTGCCTCTCGCATACTGAATCAGTATGGCTTTGAAGAAATTCGCACCCCCATCTTCGAAGAATACGAATTGTTTTCCAGAGGCGTGGGAGAAGCGAGCGATATTGTATCTAAAGAAATGTATGAATTTTATGACAAGGGCGACAGACATTTAGCTTTACGTCCTGAAGGAACAGCTTCAATTGTCCGCGCTTATGTGGAAAACAAACAATACGGGCCGGAATTCGACAAACCTGTGAAGTATTATTACACAGGACCGATGTTTCGCTATGAAAGACCCCAAGGTGGAAGAATGCGCCAATTTCATCAGATGGGAGTGGAAGCTTTCGGAAGTAAGAACCCGGAAACTGATGTAGAAATTATGGTTTTAGCATTAAAGATTTTTGAAGAGTTAGGCTTAAACGACATTACGCTTGTCATCAACTCTCTCGGTGATACAGAAACAAGAAAGCAATATAGAGAGGCTTTACTTGAATACTTAAAACCTCACTACGGGGACTTAAGTGAAGATTCGCAGAAAAGATACGAAACAAATCCTTTACGAATTCTTGACAGCAAAAATAAGAAAGACCAAGAAATTATAGCAGATGCACCTGCTATTTTGGACTTTTTGACTGAAGAAAGCCGCGAGCATTTTGAAACAATCACCAGTTTGTTAGATAAAATCGATATTCCTTATACAATCGATTCAAATATGGTCAGAGGATTAGATTATTATACAGACACAGTCTTTGAAATCATGACAGACAATGAAGCTTTTGGTGCGATTACAACTTTATGCGCAGGAGGCCGCTATGATAATCTGGTAGAAGAAATGGGCGGACCGAGCACACCTGGTTTTGGTTTTGCTTTTGGAATGGAACGCGTGCTTTTAACACTTGAAGCAAATGACGTCGAGATTCCAAACCTCCACCCGTTGGATGTTTATTTCGTCGCAATCGGAGATGAAGAAGTTCAGGAAAAAGCTTTTATTCTGACTCAAAAATTACGCGACCGAGGGCTCACAGTAGAAAAAGATTATTTAAATCGCAAGCCGAAAGCGCAATTCAAGTCGGCAGATAGACTGGACGCAGATTATGTTTTTATCTTAGGGGAAGAAGAACTTCAAGAAGAAGTTGTCTCAGTGAGAGAGATGGAGACTGGAAATCAAGAAAAAGTCTCTCTAGAAGAACTTGTATCAGAAGATTTCATTCGAAAAATAATATTGGAGGGCATGTAATGAAACGTACAACATACGCTGGTTTAGTATCAAAGGATATGGTAGGAGAAGAGATCGTTGTCAAAGGATGGGTACAGAGACGCCGCGATTTGGGAAGTCTTATCTTTTTAGACATCCGCGACCGTGAAGGTATCGTCCAAATTGTCGTAGATAAAGATGACGATATAGAGACTTGGCAGAAGGCAGACGATCTTCGTTCAGAATACGTGGTTGAAATTCGCGGGGAAGTTGTAGAGCGAGATGAAGAAACGTTCAATCCTGAAATTGAGACAGGTGAAGTCGAAATTACTGCTGAAGAAATTAATGTCTTAAACACATCGAAAACACCACCTTTCCAGATTGACAGTAACGAAGAAATTTCTGAAGATGTGCGCGGACATTATCGTTATCTCGATTTAAGAAGAGAAAAAATGCAAGAGAATATCATGATGCGCCACCGTCTGACTAAAGCGGTCAGAGACTTTCTAGATGAAGAAGCGTTTCTTGATATTGAGACCCCTTACTTGACAAAATCAACACCGGAAGGCGCTCGTGACTACTTGGTTCCCTCTCGTATTCATGAAGGTTACTTTTATGCACTGCCGCAATCTCCACAGCTCTTTAAGCAGCTTTTGATGGGGGCCGGCTTCGATCGCTACTACCAGATTGTGCGCTGCTTCCGTGATGAGGATTTACGCGGAGACCGCCAGCCAGAATTTACGCAGATTGATATAGAAACATCCTTCATAGACGACAAAGAAATTCAAGAAATTATTGAGAACATGCTTCAATATATCATGAAAGAAGTCAAAGGAATTGATATTGAAATTCCATTTGAACGCATGACTTATGACCATGCGATGACTCATTATGGAACAGATAAGCCCGACTTACGTTTTGACATGCCGCTGATTGACCTTACTGAAACTGTAGAAGAAAGTTCATTTAAAGTGTTTTCTTCAACAGTTGAAAAGGGTGGAATCGTTAAAGCCTTGAATGTAAAAGGGGCAGCAGAGAAATATACACGTAAAGATATCGATGCGCTTACAGAATTTGCTGCTATTTATGAAGCAAAAGGACTCGCTTGGATGAAAATCACTGAAGAGGGGATCACAGGCCCTATCGCAAAATTCTTCAATAAGACAGAAGTAGGCGAAGGCATTATTGCTAAAACTGATGCTGAGCCGGGGGACTTGCTGCTGTTTGTGGCAGATAAAGAAAGCGTTGTCCATGATGCTTTAGGCGCATTAAGAACGCGTTTAGGAAAAGAACTCGAGTTATACGATGAAGAAGAGTTTAACTTTGTATGGATTGTAGAGTGGCCGCTGCTTGAGTATGATGAAGACGAAAAGCGTTATACAGCAGCTCACCACCCGTTCACAATGCCGGTTGCAGAAGATATCGACCGTCTCTTAGAGGACCCTGAATCAGTCTATGCCAATGCTTACGATATCGTGTTGAACGGTTATGAAATTGGCGGCGGCTCTTTACGTATCCATGACCGTGAACTTCAAGAGAAGATGTTTGAAGCGTTAGGTTTCACAGAAAGAGAATATACAGAACAATTCGGCTTCTTACTCGACGCGTTGGACTACGGCTTCCCCCCTCATGGAGGTATCGCCTTTGGACTCGACCGCTTAGCTATGATTCTTGCAGGAGAGAACAATATTCGTGAAGTGATTGCTTTCCCTAAAAATAATCGTGCCGTCGATCCACTCTCAAATGCTCCGAGCAAAGTCGATGAAAGTCAGCTGGAAGAACTTGGTTTAGAATTCACAGACGAAGGGGAATAAAACGATGCTGTTAGGCTCTCATGTTTCTATGAAGGGTGAAGAGATGTTACAGGGGTCGGTTGAAGAAGCTTTGAGTTATGATGCAGAGACCTTCATGATTTATACAGGGGCTCCACAGAATTCTCGCCGGAAAGACATCAGTGAGATGAAAATCGCTGAGGGCAAACAATTGATGGAAGAGCATAATATGTCTGACCTCGTGGTTCATGCTCCTTACATTATAAATTTAGGAAATGTCAATAAACGAGATATCTTCGAATTTGGTATCTCTTTTATGAAGGATGAAGTGATCAGAGCTGAAGCTTTAGGAGCCAAACAGATTACCTTTCATCCTGGCTCCCATGTAGGAGCTGGTCCAGAAAAAGGGATCGCACAAATCGCGGAAGGATTAAACAGGATTCTAACCGAAGAACAGCAGGTACAAATCGCCTTGGAAACAATGGCAGGAAAGGGTACAGAAATCGGGCGTTCTTTTGAAGAATTGGCCGCTATTATTGACAGAGTAGAACTGAAAGAAAAAGTGTCGGTTACTTTAGATACCTGCCATATCCATGATGCCGGCTACAATGTTCGTGATGATTTCGATGGCGTTTTACAAGAATTTGATGAAATTATCGGTCTTGATTACCTGAAAGTCATTCATATTAATGACTCTAAAAATGAGCAAGGGGCGAAGAAGGACCGCCATGAAAATGTCGGCTTCGGCTATATCGGTTTTGAAGCATTGTCAGACGTGGTTCACCACCCGCAGCTTGTGGATCTGCCTAAGATTTTAGAGACCCCTTATGTAGGAGAAGCTGAGAAAGATAAAAAGGCCCCTTACCGCCACGAAATAGGTATGTTGAGAGAAAAAACATTCAATCCTAATATGAAAAAAGATATTGCAGAAGGTTCAGAGTGAAAGTAGCTTGAAAAGGTCAGATAAAAGCAACCTCCGTTGATGTGTATGGCTTTGTCAGCGGAGGTTGTCTTATTTATTTTGAATGTGACTTAAGATGATAGAGGCGGTTTCTTCTATTGACTTATTCGCTACGTTGATAACTAGACAATCAAGCTTATGATACAATCTATCGGCATAATCTAATTCTTCTTGGATACGCCCTCTATCGGAATAAATCGTATTTTTATTCATACCATAAGCGAGCATTCGTTCTTCACGCACTAATTGCAGAATAGATTTTTCTGTAGTCAACCCAACGATACAATGGGGATCGACTTGATACAGTTCATCAGGAATCTGTGTTTCAGGGAGCAAAGGGAGATTGGCTACCTTATAATTCATATTGGCTAAATAGATGCTCAAAGGTGTCTTAGATGTTCGCGAGACCCCTAATATTACAATATCAGCCTGCAAAAGACTTTGGGGGTTCTGACCGTCATCGTTGTTCACTGCAAATTCAATGGCTTGGATGCGGTCAAAATATTGCTCGTCGAGCGTTCGGTGGAGCGTACTGTCTCTGGCTGACTCCACCCCAAGAAAGAATTCTAGTTCCTCGAGGACAGGAGACAGCAGATCAAAATAAGAGATATTGTTTTCCTCTGCTTTCTGGAGTGTATAATCGTTAAGCTCCTTGTTAAAGATAGCAAGAAAAACATGTCCTTCATTTTTTTCAGCATGACGAATGACATGTTCTATGATAAATTTATTTTGGATAAAAGAATAGGTGAAAAGTTCGGTATTAACATTTGCGAATTGAGAAAGTGCAGCGTTTACCAATTGACGGGAAAAATCTTCAGACGAATCAGACATAATATAAATGTTTCTCTCCTGCATAAGTCCTCCTGGTAGGTGATGGAAAGTAAAGTCAGCAATTGAAAAATCACTTGTAAATGCATTATAATCGAGAAACATAAGGATTGAAAGGGGGAGGTACCATGGCGGCTATACAGGAAGCTTTAGATATCTTACAAGAAGAGGACTACAAGTTGACCGATAAAAGGAAAGAACTGCTTTTAATTTTATCAGCAGAAGACCGCTATTTATCAGCGAGAGAGATCCATGAAAAAATGAAAGTCAAATTTCCAGCTATCAGCATTGACACAATTTATCGTAATCTCAAGACCTTTCATGATCTTTCGTTACTCGAAGAAACAAAATGGGAAAATGAACGTATTTTTCGCTATACCTGTGGTGTGGAGAAGCACCACCATCATTTTATATGTAAAGAATGTGGGAAATCGGAAGAAATTATGATGTGTCCCATGGATCAGTTTCGAGGCCAGCTTCCTCATTATGAGATTGAAGATCATCGTTTCGAAATTTTTGGAAGATGCCCTGACTGCAGTACCTAAGCCCTTGCAAAAAGACATTGACGGGACAAAATTAGATGGCTATAATAGGAAAGAACGTTTGTCACGAGACGTTGATTTTTAAATACGGGAGGAGGGAACCCTATGGCAAAAACTGATGTCAAAAAGAATGAATCAATCGATGATGCTTTACGTCGCTTCAGACGTGAGGTATCAAAAAGTGGAACTCTTCGCGATGCCCGTAATCATCAATATTATGAAAAGCCGAGTGTAAAGAGAAAGAAAAAATCGGAAGCAGCAAGAAAACGTAAACATTAAAGAACTTTCAAAGTACATACCACAATGAAACGGTGAACCCGCATGAGGCACCGTTTTTTTGTTCACAAAAATGCCAACTGTGTTAAAATAAGAGAGATACAAATCTTAAAATAAGGAGAGAAATACATTTGTCAGATAACGAAAATATAAAAGAAGTTCTCCATTTTGATAATATCGAGCATGCACAAATACTTTTTGGAGCTCAAAATAATCATTTAGATTTAGTAGAAGAAGAACTCGCTGTTGAATTAAGCAATCGTGGCAGTCAGTTAGAGATAGAAGGAGAGAGAGTGAATGTCGACCTGGCCATCTCTATCTTCGAAAATTTACTAACTTTGCTGCAGAACAATATTCTGATAGATCGTCAAGATCTTGTCAGCGCTATTCAAATGGCAAAAGATGGGAATATTGATTACTTTTTAAGAGTCTATCAAAAAGAAGTGGTGAACGATTATAATGGAGTGCCCATTCGAACTAAAAATATGGGGCAGTACCGTTATGTCAAAGCGATGCAGGAGAATGATATCGTCTTCGGGATAGGACCTGCTGGTACAGGGAAAACATTTTTAGCAGTAGCTTTTGCAGCAGCAGAGATGAAAAAAGGAGCAGTGAAACGAATCGTTGTGACCCGTCCTGCAGTAGAAGCGGGTGAAAATTTGGGGTTCCTGCCGGGAGACTTACAGGAAAAAGTCGATCCTTATTTACGTCCTATTTATGATGCGCTGCATGCGATCTTTGGCCGGGCACAGACAGAAAGGCTGATGGAGAGAGGGATAATCGAAGTCGCGCCTCTCGCTTACATGCGTGGACGTACTTTGGATGATGCCTTTGTCATACTAGATGAAGCTCAAAACACTACGCAAGCTCAGATGAAAATGTTTTTGACCCGGTTAGGCTTCGGGTCTAAAATGGTCGTCAATGGAGATATCTCGCAAATAGACTTAGGACCGCGTATCTCAAGCGGATTAGTGGAAGCGAATGAAGTTTTGAAAGACGTATCAGGCATTGCCAAAGTGCAATTTAAGGCATCCGATGTTGTGAGACACCCGCTTGTCTCTAAAATTATTACTGCCTACGACACTTTTGATAAAACACGAAAGGCGAAGTAGGTGGCAAAGTGGAAATAGAAGTTTTTGATGAAACGAGAATGGAAGAAGACGAAAATATAGATTTGGTCTATGAAATCTTGCAATTTGCCGCAGACTATATTGACTTAGAAGACAACGCACACATGACAGTCATCCTCTGTGATGATGATAGGATACAAGAGTTGAATAAAGAGTATAGAGATAAAGATGTACCGACAGACGTTTTAAGCTTCGCTATAATGGACGAAGGAAGCGAAGAATTCCATTTCGATCTCAGCGCTTTTAAAGAGTTGCCTTTAGAATTGGGAGATATTTTTGTTTCGCGAGACAAGGCGAAAGAACAAGCTCGAGAGTATGGACATACTTATCAACGCGAGTTAGGTTTTTTAGTCGTTCACGGTTTCCTGCATCTTAACGGCTATGATCACATAGAGAAAGACGATGAACAAGAGATGTTTGCGTTACAAGATGCGATCTTGGAGGCGTATGGACTTGAGCGATAAAAAACAGTTTAAAAATGAAAATTTATACCAGTCTTTTTATCATGCGCTTTCTGGTATTATGACAATTGTCAAAGAAGAAAGAAACATGCGCATCCATCTCGTTGCAGGATTGATAGTGATTGCGATGGGGTTTGCCTTTGGACTCAATAGGTCTGAATGGCTGTGGATTCTTCTGGTTGTCTTTACGGTATGGATTTTAGAGACACTCAATTCAACAATAGAGGCACTGGTTGATCTTGTTACTGATAGTTATCACGAATTAGCCAAGATAGCTAAAGATATGGCTGCAGGGATGGTACTGTTGGGCGCTATTTTAGCGATTATTGTTGGAGCTTTAATTTTCGGACCCAAAGTAATGGCGTTATTTATATGAGGAAGGTGATGAAATGAATAATACAAAAGAAAAATTATACGAAGCAGCAACACAGATGTTAGACCGGGCTTATGTGCCTTACTCTAACTTTCCTGTAGGGGCAGCGGTAATGACAAAGGATGGGAAAATTTTTGCAGGGTGCAACATTGAAAATTCCTCTTATCCGGTTACGAACTGCGGGGAACGTACTGCACTTTTTAAGGCGATCTCAGAAGGTTACAGCGAATTTGAGAGTTTACTTGTTACTGGAAATACAGAAGGACCGATCTCTCCATGTGGAGCCTGTCGTCAGGTTATGTCTGAGTGGTTTGATGGGGAAACCACAATTTATTTGACGAACCAAGAGGGAGCAGAAGTTGTAGTTTCCATGGAAGATTTGCTACCAGGAGCTTTTAAGAAAGAAGATATGGAATGAACGAAGAAAAAACATTTAAATCAGGTTTCATTACGCTCATCGGCCGTCCTAACGTTGGAAAATCTACTTTACTGAACGAACTCATGAACCAAAAAATAGCGATCACGAGTGACAAAGCACAGACGACAAGAAACAGAATATCTGGGATTATGACAGAAGAGGACTATCAGATGGTCTTTATCGATACTCCAGGCATCCATAAGCCGAAACACCAGTTGGGAAGTTATATGGTCAGTACAGCTTTTTCTACTTTGAATGAAGTAGATGTGGTCATGTTTATGGTCAATGCTACAGAAAAACGCGGACCAGGCGATACTTACATCATGGACCGCCTCCAACATGTAGAGGTTCCTATTTTTCTTATCGTCAACAAAATTGACCAAGTTCATCCGAATGACTTGCCGGACATTGTCGCCCAGTATACGGATGACATCGATTTTGCAGAAATTTTTCCAATATCAGCACAAGAAGGAACGAATGTAGAGCATCTCAAAAAGACAGCTGCGACATATCTGAAAGAAGGACCACAATATTTCCCAAGTGATCAGGTAACCGATCATCCCGAAAGATTTTTGATGAGAGAGATCATTCGAGAAAAAGTGCTTCAGCTTACTCAAGAAGAAGTGCCTCACAGTGTCGCTACGACTATCGATTCTGTTCACCGCAACGAGGACGATAAGTTAGAAGTAGCAGCTACAATCATTGTAGAGCGTTCGAGCCAAAAAGGGATTCTCATTGGAAAAAATGGAAAGATGATAAAAGAAATTGGTATTCGAGCCAGAAAAGATATGGAAAAACTTTTAGGAGATAAAATATATTTAGATTTATGGGTGCGCGTCCAAAAAGATTGGAGAAACAGAGAGCAGGAACTTTATAAATTTGGTTATGATGAAGAGGAGTATTAACTAGGAAGGATTTTTAATGGCTTTAGAAGAAGTAGAGGGTATTGTTCTGTATGTGCGCAAGTATCGTGAACGCGATTTTTTAGTTAAAATTTTCACTAACAGATTCGGCAAAAAAATGTTTTTTCTTCGAGGCTCGAAAAGTCCCAACTGGAAACTACAACCTCTGACCCAGCCTTTTGTCTACGGTTATCTCATTGGAACTATCAATGATAAAGGGTTGAGTTTCGTGAGAGACATTAAATTTATAGAATATCCTTCTCATATTCATCAAGATATTGTCCAGTCGGCTACAA
>JBHWPB010000012.1:0-5823 GCA_043424675.1 Carnobacteriaceae bacterium
TATTTCCTTTAATTATTTTAGATCGCTATTGTGGGATGAAGCCTCGAAAGAGTCAAAAAATAAATTCTTTTCCGTTTCACTCTCTTCTTTCACAACCGGTAAATCTTCTATAGATTCTAAACCAAAATAATCCAAGAAATAAGCAGTAGTGGAATAAACGAAAGGCCGTCCTGGAAGATCCAAACGCCCCGATTCTTCTATCAAGTCATGCAATTGGAGTTTTTGAATAAGATTAGAAGATTGGACGCCGCGAATTTCTTCAATCGCTAATCTTGTGACTGGCTGACGGTAAGCCACGATTGCAAGGACTTCTAGGGCTTGTTTACTCAGTTTTTGTGAGTCCAAAGCTTGAACATATTCCTTAACTGCTTCTTCATAAAGAGCCTTAGTCACAAGTTTATAACTCCCTGCTGTGTAGATCAGGTCAATACCGCTGACAGATTGAGTATACTTCTCGTGAAGAACATCTAAAAGAGCTTCTAATTGCTGCTCGTCTATTTCTAAAGTACGAAACAGTTCTTTTTCAGATAATCCTTCTTCTCCCGCAATAAAAAGCAAAGCTTCAAGTGCTGCCGCTTCATTATAATCCTTCATTTCACCACATCACTTTTATTTTCATTGATCCAGATCGCTCCATAATTTTCTTCTTGTAAAACGAATATCTGGTTCGTCTTCATCAGTTCTAAAACAGCTAAAAAAACCGCCACAACTTCTTCTCGAGAATGGTTTTTTATCAACTCCATCATCTCCGTGGGTTCTCGACTGGAAGACTCACTGAGTTCGAATTTAATTTCTTCCATTTTGTCACTTATCGAAATTTCATCCCGTTCGATCCATGATGTTGGCTGTTCTTGCAGGCGTTCTTTTTTAAGCACTCGAAAAGTTGCTTGTATAATATCCCTCACCGTATAGGCATCATTTTGGAGAGGGATATTCTCTTGATATTTCGATAAATCATGAGCTTCTTTACTGTAAACTTTTTCGCGTTCTCTGCGCTTTTTGTCCAACAGTATGCTGGCTTCTTTTACAAGTTGATATTCCAGCAGCAATGCCGTCAAATATTCTTTAGACTCTTCGACGCTTTCTTCGTCTGCGTCTAATTCTTCAGGATAATTTTTGCGTGGAATCAGCATATTACTTTTTATAGACATCAATGTCGAAGCCATAACTAAAAATTCCCCTGCAATTTCCAAATTGAGTTCTTGCATTTTCTTAAGATAGTCAATGTATTGAGAAGTCACTTCAGATATAGGGATATCATAGATATCCACTTCTAATTCTTTGATCAGATGAAGCAACAAATCCAAGGGTCCTTCAAATTCATCAATCTTAACGCTGATATTCGACATTCTTCACCTTACCCCTGGTAATTTGTATTCTGCTTTTCTTGACGGCTTTTTTGCCAATCTGCGATAACAGGAGTAGTTGCCAAGGTGCCTGTAATAGGTGTATCAGGATAGGCTTCACTCAGAGCTTCCAGCATTTTCAATGAAATCCCTTCATCTCTATAAGAAGGTGAAAGAGTGAGATAGCGAACGAGCACTACTTTATCCCCTTCTTCCACACCGATCAAACCGATAAATGTATCTGCCTCTTCGTCTTTCCATAGATAAATTTCTCGATTTTCATTTGCAGCAAAAACATCAAGTTCATCCATCACTTGCTGAGTGGTTTCTATTTCTGGACTATAAGCCAATAACCCCATAACTATTTTGCTATGGTCATCTTTTGCTTTTGTTAACATGTTCATCCTCCATTAATTGAGAATCATCCACATTTAAGCGCGTGGATGATATTGATCGTATACTTCAGATAATCTCTGTTTTGACACATGAGTATAAATCTGAGTAGTTGAAATGTCAGAATGTCCGAGTAATTCTTGGACAATTCTTAGATTAGCGCCATTCTCTAAAAGATGGGTAGCAAAGGAATGACGTAAAGTATGCGGAGAGACACTTTTGGTAATTCCAGCGTCCACTACCATTTGCTTAATATTCTTCCACAATCCCTGACGCGACAAGGAATTCCCTTTGTAATTTAGAAAAACATAAGTATTTTTATTCTTTTCATCTTCTAAATAAGGACGGCTGTCATAAAGATAGTTTTCCAGCCATTCAATCGCTATCTCGCCAACCGGTATGATACGTTCTTTCCCGCCCTTTCCTTTCGTCTGGATAAATTCCATAGCAAGGTGCAAGTCATCTAAAACCAAATTGGCAACCTCAGAAACGCGCAAGCCTGTGGCATACATTACTTCTAAAATCGCTCTGTCTCTCATACCCAGATGAGTTGCGATGTCCGGAACATCTAAAAGCCGTTCAATTTCACTAGTCGACAAGACTGTCGGCAGCTGTTTTCCTTTTTTGGGAGTTTCTACATATTCCATAGGATCTGTCTCAAACAGTTTTTCCTGTTTCAGATACTGGTGAAACTTCCTCAAAGTAGAAACCATACGGTTGATCGAATTAGAAGATTTATCTGCTTCTTTTAACTCATTTAAAAAGGTTAATATAAAATAACGGTCAATCTCTGACTTATCACTTAATTCTGCTTTTTTGATAAAATCGATATATTGCAAGATATCATACTCGTAACTCTTAATTGTGTTAGCAGCAAGCCCTCTTTCTATCTTGAGATAGATTAAATATTCTTCTAGACTCTCGATTAATTCTTTAGCTATCATTACTTCACCTTCGTTTATAGTGAGAAGAGTTAATCATTTTCAGCGGCATCTTTCTCATCCTCATACTCATCCCATCTTTTCAATAAATAAGTATACTCTTCATCTTGTTTAACTAAGTCATATTTCATCAAACGACCGATAGCACGTTTAAATTGCCCCTTACTCATTCCAAAGAAATCTCGAATATCATCTGGATTTGACTTGTTCGTATAAGTCATCTTTTGATCAGGGGAGCGTTTTAACACCTCATAAATTGTTCTCGCATCAGATTCGATCATTTCATGAGCTCTGGGGTACAGACTGACATTCACTGTTCCATCCTCTTTCACATCAATTATTCTTCCCTTGACGACTTCTCCAAGTCTTGGCTCACGTTCCCTTTCAGAAGGATGAATAAAACCAAGGTAAGAGTCTGTCGTTAAAATATAAGTTCCTACTATTTTAGGATTATAAACGACTGCTTCAATATCAGCGTTATGTGCCTGTCTAGGCGCTTTTTGACCTCTCTCTTCAAAGCGTTCGTCTTCAGCTAGTACGCCCCACATCTGTCCTTCTTCATCTACCTCTAATCGAACTAAAAGCTGGTCGCCGCTTTTAGGCCAAAGACTGTGTTCGCTTGGTAGCTCGTCTAAAGAGACAAGAAGGTCTTTATCAGGAAGACCGATGTCGACAAAAACACCATACTCTCTTTTCACTTCTACAACTGTAGCAAAGCCATAGCGATCTAATGAAACATCCGGAATGTCTGTAGCTAATTTATTATTTCCAAATCTGTTTTCATAAGCGAACCCTTCAACCTTATCTCCCATTGCTTTATCAATATCACGTTCAGCGATTTCATAGGTCGTTCCTGATTTTTGGGCATAATATTTATTCTCATTGATGTCTGTAATAAAAGCTGTAATTATCTTTCCTAAATCTTCATTCATAAATAAACTCCTCCGAGCGTAGTGTTCTAAAATATGTATTCTAACATAAATGGCTTTATATTGCCATTGTCTCTCCACGGTAGACAAGTCCTCGTCGTGAGTCTAAAGTGATAAGCTCATCATCTTTTAGTATTTTGGTCGCATTTTCAGCTCGGACAATAACTGGGATGCCCATAGCGATTCCCACCACAGCGGCATGGCTAGTCAATCCGCCATGTTCTACAATAATTCCACTTGCCTTCTCTATGGCAGGCAAGTAATTCTTATCCGTCATCGCTGTCACAAGGATATTTCCTTCTTCCATGTTATCATTCGCTTCTTGAGCACTTCTTGCCACTGTTGTCTTCGCACTGACAGCATCTTCACCGATGCCCTGGGCTTCTATTAATCGTTGGCCGATCATTTGGATTTTCATGAGATTCGTTGTTCCTTTTTCACCTACAGGCACTCCGGCTGTAATAAGAATCAAGTCTCCTTCTCGAGCAAATCCATTCTCGATAACAATTTCGGCAGCCAAAGCAAACATCTCGTCCGTAGACGCTGGCACTTCTGCAACGACAGACTCTACTCCCCACTGTAAAGTAAGTGTTCGGGAAATTTTCTCATCAAAGGTGACAGCTACGATATTCGCATCCGGGCGATATTTCGATATCATACGGGCTGTATAACCAGAATTTGTAGCTGCAACGATAGTTTTTATACCTAAATTTTTTGCAGTATAGCCTGTTGCTTGTCCTATGGCATCAGTTGTATTGCTTTGGGAATATTCTGCTAAAGCTTTACTCGCCTGTTCTCTCTGTGCTTGTTCAGAACGCAAAGCTATTTTACTCATCATCTCTACTGCTTCGACAGGATAATTTCCAGCCGCCGTTTCACCTGACAACATGATAGAGTCCGATCCATCATAGATAGCATTCGCGACATCATTGCTTTCCGCTCGTGTAGGTTGCGGATGCTCCTGCATAGATTCCAGCATTTGAGTAGCTGTAATAACAGGCTTACCTAAAGCATTACATTTTTCAATAAGCTGTTTTTGAACGATTGGAACTTCTTCAATCGGTATTTCAACTCCTAGGTCTCCTCGTCCAACCATAATGCCGTCCGAGACGGATAATATCTCATCAATATTATCCACCCCTTCTTGGTTTTCAATCTTCGGAATAATCTGAACATATTCTCTGTCATATTGATCTAAAATCTCTCTTATTTCTAAAACATTATCAGAGTTCCTGACAAAACTAGGAGCGATAAAATCGACATTTTGTTCTAGGCCAAATATGATATCTTTTTGATCTTTTTCTGTGAGTGCAGGAAGATTGATTTTAACACCTGGAACATGCACGCCTTTGTTGCTCTTCAATATCCCGCCGTGGATAACTTGGGTAACGATATTATTATTTTCTTTATCAATTTCTGTGACTTGCAAGGACATTAAACCATCATCGAGTAATATTTTGTCTCCAGGTTCCACTTCATCGATCAGCTGCGAATAGGTCAGCGAAATCTTTTCAGAAGTTCCGATGACCTCGTCAAGGCTTACGATGAGGGTATCGTTCTTTTTAATTTCAATAGCGTTATCTTCCATGGCGTGTGTGCGAATTTCTGGTCCCTTCGTGTCCAACATCAAGCCTACAGTAGCCTCTGCAATCCGTGCTGCTTCGCGAATATTTTTAATCCTCTGCTTGTGTTCCTCGTGAGTGCCATGAGAAAAATTCAAACGAGCAACATTCATCCCCGCTTCAACCATTTTAACCAATGTTTCGACACTTTCACTTGCTGGACCAATCGTACATACGATTTTAGTTTTTTTCATTATCACACATTCCTTTTTCATATAATAAAATCTAAGGGACTGAGGTCATAATCATCTATAAATGAACCAGATTGATGAAGGGCCTCTTCTAAATCTGTCATAACTATGTTATTGTCTTGTACTCCCAGACTCACTCCTGATTGACCTTTTAAGAAGACTTCAATCGCATGGCTGCCCAGTCGAGCTGCAAGAATGCGGTCTCTAGGGGAAGGAGAGCCCCCACGCTGTACATGACCAAGCTGGGTCACGCGCACAGAAAAGTTTTCAATTTCAGATAATTTTTTACTAAATTCAGAACCTCCCATGACTCCTTCTGCCAGAACAATGAGATAACGTTTTCTCCCTTCAAGTCTTTTTGCTCGAATTTCACTTGCAATTTCTTCAAAGTCAAAAGAAAC
>JBHWPB010000013.1:0-24537 GCA_043424675.1 Carnobacteriaceae bacterium
ACGTATGATAAACTAGGTCTACAAAATTTAAGAACGGAACGAAGAACTCAGAAATTAATTTATGAATAAGGAGTAATAAATATGGCAGTTGATATAAAAAATAATGAGACGGGCGTTTTTGCCGTCGGCGGATTAGACGAAGTTGGTAAGAATATGTATGGAGTTCAATTCCAAGATGAAATTATTTTGATAGATGCGGGTATACGTTTTCCAGAAGATGATCTCTTGGGAATTGACTATGTGATACCGGATTATTCGTATCTTATCGAAAACAAAGATCGTATTCGGGGTTTATTTATCACTCACGGACACCAAGATCACATCGGTGGGATCCCTTACTTATTAAAAGAATTGGATATCCCTATCTATGCTGATCCTTTCGCCATGTCTCTTATCAAAGACAGTTTACAAGAGCATCGTCTTCTAAAAGAAGCAACTTTACAAGAATACCGTGAAGATGATCATATACGTTTTAGGAAGACAAGCGTCAGTTTCTTTCGGGTCACCCACAGTATCTCTGAAGCTTTTGGTATTGTGGTGCACACACCTTCTGGAAATATCGTGATCACTGGAGACTACAAATTTGATTTTACGCCTCCAGGAAAACCTGCGAATATTCATAAAATGGCAAAAATAGGAAGCGAAGGTGTTCTTGCGCTTCTTTCAGATAGTACTAATGCTGAGGTTAAAAAATTTACACAATCAGAGAAAGATATCGGACAAAACATCCAAAACTACCTAAATAAAGCTGAAGGTCGTGTGATTTTTGCAACTTTTGCTTCGAATATCTCGAGAATACAATTAGTAATCGACGCTGCTGCTAGAACAAACCGTAAAGTAACAGTCTTCGGACGCAGTATGATTAACTCCGTTGAGAATGGACAGAAGCTTGGTTATCTTAAAGCCCCTAAGGATATTTTTGTAAAGGTTAACGAACTCAATAATATGCCTCTGGAGAATCAGCTGATTCTCTGTACAGGTTCTCAAGGTGAACCGATGGCTGCCTTAAGCAGAATAGCTAATGGAACACACCGCCAAATATCTATCCATCCAGGGGACACAGTTATTTTTTCCAGCAGCCCCATTCCAGGCAATACGATGAGTATCAGACGTGTGACTAACCAATTGATGGAGGCTGGGGCTGAAATCATTCAAGGTGAAGAACAAGGCATTCACGTGTCTGGCCATGGAGGTCAGATGGAACAGAAACTTATGCTGCGCCTGCTTCAGCCCAAATATTTTATTCCCGTCCACGGAGAGCATCGCATGTTGCGCATTCATGCCGATTCAGCTGAGCAAATCGGAATTCCAGAAGAAAATATATTTGTATTAGACAATGGGGAAGTCGTTGCTTTTACTGCAGACACTGCGCGCCGTGCTGGCTCCTTCCCTGCTGGAGAAGTTTACGTAGATGGAAAAGGTATAGGAGACATTGGCAACATTGTTCTGAATGACCGTCGCGTTTTATCAGATAATGGATTGGTCGTCATTGTTGTAACTATTAATGAGAAAAACAACCGTATAGTGGCAGGTCCCGACATTATTTCTAGAGGTTTTATTTATATGAGAGAATCCGAAGATCTTATCAGAGAGATTCAACGAGTCGCTTTCAATAGTCTATCGAAGTCCTTAAAAAACGATACGATAAACTATCACAAAATGAAAAACAAACTGATCAACGACACTAAGAATTTTTTATACGATGAGACTGAGCGCCGTCCTATGATTCTCCCGGTCTTTATGCCTGTGTAACCTTGTATGCATTGCACAAATAGATTTACTCTAGCTTAAAATTAAAAGGCACTGATCATTAAACTAATGATCAGTGCCTTTTTTATATATCTTATTTAACGCTTGTAATTTTTACTAACATAGATTCTCCAGGAGTTTCGATTACCACTTCATCGCCAACTATTTTCTCTAATAATGCTTGCGCGATAGGGGATTCATTCGATATCTTTCCGGAGAAAGGATCTGCTTCCGCTTTGCCCACGATAGTATATTCTTCCTCTTCACCATCCGGCAACTCAATGAAAGATACCGTTCTTCCGAATGCTACTTTATTTCCGTCTTCTTCTGAGTTATCGATTATTTCAGCGTTATGGAGCATATTTTCCAGTTTACTGATACGCCCTTCTATAAAAGCTTGTTCGTCACGAGCGGATTCATATTCAGAATTCTCAGATAAGTCTCCATGACCTCGTGCTATTTTGATACGCTCTACAACTTCACTGCGTTTTGTTGTTTTTAATTCTTCTAGTTCAGCTTCTAGTTCTAATTTTCCTTCTAATGTCATAGGGTATACTTTTTCTACCATAAATAACTCCTCTTTCACATCTTTAAATATTTTGTTTTAATTTATCATTTTACTCTGCCTCTGCATCTTCAGAAGGCGAGTCAATATATTGAGCTTGATATTCTAAATGCTCTTCATAAGTTTTCGAAAAATAGGTAGTCTCTGTATCTAAATCAGCCAAGAAGAAAAACGCGTCTGTTTCTGTTGGATCGAGTACTGCTTGAATTGAGTTTTCACTTCCATTATTCACCGGACCAGGTCCTAGTCCATGATTTTGATATAAATTATAAGGTGAATCGATTTCAGTGTCTTCGTAAGTCACATACTCAACATGCTCGCCAGCTGCATAAGAAATACTGACGCATGTCTGCAGCATCATGTCCTCTTCTAAGCGATTATAAAAAACACCTGCAATTTTTCTCCGATCTTTTTCTATGCTTGCTTCTTTTTCCACAATGGAACTCAATGTTAAGACATCATGAACTGTTTTACCCTGATTTTCAATTTCTGGATAATACGCTTGAAGAACCTCGTCTGTTTTTTGGATCATTTGATAAATAAGTTCCTCTAATTGGTTGCCTTCCTGAAGCGTATAAGTTGCTGGGAAGAGATAGCCCTCTAAGGGATGGAGAGTTTCATCTTTGTGCTCCATCATCCCTTCTAAAAGAATCGGGAAGGATTCATGTAAATCCTGTAATACTTCATCCTTTTGAAGATACTCTATGATCTCTTCTTGTGGGATATCTGTTGCGTCACTTATTTTACTTGCCACTTCTAGTATATTAGAACCTTCGGGAAAAGTGATTGGGAGAGAGTTTTCAGAGAACGCACTTGCTCCAGCTCGTAGATGATTCAATATCTCTGTCGCATCCATTCCAGGAGACAGTTGGTAATAACCCGCTTCAATCATGTCGGGTCCTTCACTATTTATATAAAAATTAAATAGAGTACTGTCTTGAATGAGCCCTTCTTCTTCTTCTAGTTGTTCTGCCACTTCTTGTTGTGATGTTCCTGGTAAGATCTCAATTTCAGTGGTTTTTTCGCTTGCAACATCAACTGGTTCAAGTGAAGATTGATAATAGCGAAAACTAAAAAAGAATGCAACAATAATTATCAGAATTAACATCAAGGGTATAGCAACCCACCAGAGCTTAGAACGTTTTTTCTCTTTTTGATACAAAAAACTCTCACCTCACCCTAATTTTGATTAAAGAAAAAGCAATCAATTTAAAGGTCCTTAACCTTTTATTGATATGCTCCTTTTATTAAGTATTTATAAACAGCTTTTAGTTAGTCTTCTACCTCTATATCATAATCGTCAGCGCTGTTATCTGAAACAAAAGTAGCTAAAACCTCTTCTACCATGTCCCACTCTTCCTCTGTCGCTATGTCTTCAAGCTCTCCTGCATCGCCCTCTTCATTTTCAGTGTATGCAAATGCCGTAAGTTGAACCTCTTCATCCTCTCCTGTTCCTGCAGGAAATACGAGAACATAACTCTTGCCATAATCTTCTGAAACAAAAGTAAAAAGGATCTCATATAACAACTCATTGCCGTCTTGATCTTCTATACTGATAAATCTCTCTGCGTCATACTCGTTATTCGCCAATCTTAACCCTCCTTTATTATCCTTTCAAATCAAGATAATTTTGTAAAATAAGCACTGCAGCTAATTTATCGATAACTGTCTTACGCCTTTTGCGTGAAACATCGCCTTCTTCAATTAACATACGAGTTGCTTCTCGTGTTGACCAGCGTTCATCTTGATAAATGACCGGAATATTAAATGTCTCTTCAAACTTTTCTCCAAATGCAATGGATTTTTCTGCTCTTTCACCTAAACTGCCATCCATATTTTTTGGCAAGCCAATGACACATTTTTCTATCTGATACTCATCAACGATAGTTTCTAACTCTGTTAGACCAAATTCATCTTTTTTTTCATTGATTTTTATAATTTCTAACCCTTGGGCAGTCCAGCCAAAAGGGTCGCTGACAGCGACCCCTATTGTCTTTGAACCAACATCCAGTCCTAATATTCGCATCGCTTAATTCTCATTGTTTTCAATAAAGTTTTTAACCAATTCTTCTAAAATTTCATCTCTTTCGAAACGTTTAATGAGATTACGTGCATCATTATGTCTTGGTATATATGCCGGGTCACCTGATAAGAGATAACCAACGATTTGATTTATTGGATTATAATCTTTTTCTTCGAGTGCTTGATAAACCGTCGTTAGTGTCTCCCGAACATCATTGGGATGCTTATCATTTACTTCACTGTATCTTCTAGTATGGTCTGACGAACTCATATTGTTACACCCTCCATTTTACGATGCCAATTTTAATATACATTGTATAGGAAATAACGCTAAATCACAATATATAACTTATGAATTGATAAGCATGGTGCTCACTATCAGCGTTCTGCTAACGATAAAAACACACTCCCTCTGTCTGCGCATAATAAAAGAACTCTAATCACTCAGAGTTCTTCTATAGAAAAATTGACCTATATTAATTAAAGGTTTTCCACCCATTCAATCGCAGTTTTGTAAGCCTCTTCTAACCCGTCAGGTTTGCTTCCGCCTGCTTGCGCAAGACTTTCACGACCGCCACCGCCACCATCAATTTTTGGCGCGATTTCTTTTATCAAGTCTCCTGCTTTCAAACCATCGGAGACAAGTTCATCACTTAATGCGACAAGTAAATTCGCTTTATCTTCCTGAGCTAGGCCGAGAACTAAAATATCTGAAATTTTATCTGCACGCCATTCATCAGCTATCTGACGAAGTTGATCCATGGATTCTACCCCCGCTGTCTCTAAGATCATCTCATATCCATTGACCGTTTGAATATTGTCGAAAATTTCAGACGATTCTGCATTTGCTAGACGATGCATGAAAGATTCATGTTCTCTTTCAAGTTCTTTAATTTCATTCTGCAGGTTAGTGATACGTTCAGAAATTTGTTCTACAGTCTGTGCACCTACCTGCCCTTGAACCTCATCCAAGATGTTCAATCTGTCTTCCATCCAGTTAAATGCTTCTTGGCTGGTTAATGCAGTGATACGGCGAACTCCTGCCCCAATTCCGCTCTCTGAAATAATCTTAAAGAGGCCAATGTCACTTGTTTCGTTGACGTGAGTCCCTCCACACAACTCTTTAGAATAATCTGAAATTTGAACGACTCGCACGTCATCTTCATACTTTTCGCTGAACAGAGCAATTGCACCCATATCTTTTGCGGTCTCTAAATCGGTTTCCACTGTTTCTATAGGAATATTGTTCCAAATCTTCTGATTAACAGCCTCTTCAATATTTTGAAGCTCTTCCTCTGTTAATTTGGAAAGATGTGTAAAGTCGAAACGCAAGACATCAGGCGCCACAAGCGATCCTGCCTGTTGGACTTGCTCTCCCAGCTCATCTCTTAAAGCTTGGTGAAGCAAGTGAGTTGCAGTGTGATTGCGACGCGTTAAGTTGCGGCGCTTTTCATCAATTTCTAGAATATAGTCTTTGCCGAGTTCAAGTTTATCTTTGACATCTACGAAATGAAGAGGTTGACCCCCCGGAGCACTTTGGACATCTGTTACTTGAGCAACGATTTGACCGTTTTCATCTCGAATTACCCCAGTATCAGCGACTTGTCCACCCTTCTCAGCGTAAAATGGTGTCTCCTCGAAGACAATTTGAGCTTGAATTCCTTCATTCACTTCTGGAACAACATCTCCGTCTACGATCATATACACGAGACTGCTTTTACTTTTTGTATCGGTGTATCCTGTAAATTCACTGTCTTCTTTAAGATTATTAAAGACATCACTCTGAATATCCATGGAACTCGATACTTTACGTCTGTCTCTCGCACGTTGACGTTGCTTTTCCATCTCTTCTTCAAAACCTTCATCATCCACTGATAAATCAGCTTCTTCGGCAAATTCATGGGTAAGTTCAATTGGGAAGCCATAAGTATCGTATAGCTTAAATGCATCTTTTCCCGTAATCTCTGTCTCACCTTGATCTTTAAGTTTGGATATGAGGTTTTCAATCAGAGAGATACCATCTGACAACGTTTCATGGAAACGAATCTCTTCCTTTTCAACAATATCGCTTACAAAATCATGTCTTTCCACCGTTTCAGGGTAAAAGCCGCCCATTATTTCCCCTACTGTGGAGACTAATTTGTAAAGGAAAGGTTCTTCGATTCCTAATTTGTGACCGTGAACAACAGAGCGACGTAAGAGACGTCTTAAAATGTAACCGCGCCCTTCATTAGACGGCAGAGCTCCATCGGCGATTGCCATCGTGATTGCTCTGATATGATCAGCAATAATCTTATAAGACGACTTCACCTCAAGTGTTTCATCTTCATACTTTCTGCCACTTATCTCTCCTACATGATCTAACAGAGGCTGGAAGAGGTCTGTTTCAAAGTTTGTCGGAGTATCTTGAAGAACAGAAGCTATACGTTCCAAGCCAAGACCTGTATCAATATTTTTCATCGGGAGCGGTTCATAAGTATCATCCGGCATGTGATTAAATTGAGAGAAGACAAGGTTCCATATCTCTAACCACCTTGCATTTTCGCCACCAGGGAAACTCTCAGGGTGGTCTTCAGGCAGATCATTGTGTTCTTGTCCTCTGTCATAAAAAATCTCCGTGTTGGGACCTGAAGGACCGGGTCCGATATCCCAAAAATTGTCTTCTAAATCGATCACTCTGTCTTCTGATAAACCGATCACCTCTTCCCATATTTTTCTCGCTTCTTTATCCTCAGGGTAAACTGTGACATAGAGGTCATCTGGGTCCATATCTATCCAATCTGGACTTGTTAAAAACTCCCATGCCCAAACAATAGCTTCTTCTTTAAAGTATTCACCAATCGAGAAGTTTCCCAGCATTTCAAATAGAGTATGATGGCGCGCCGTCATTCCTACATTCTCAATATCATTCGTACGGATACTTTTTTGTGCATTGGTGATACGTGGGTTCTTCGGTTTAATTGTTCCATCAAAATATGGTTTCAGCGTCGCAACTCCAGAGTTGATCCATAATAGTGTATCATCATCGACTGGAATTAAATTTGCTGGCGGAAAAACATCATGACCTTTACTTTCAAAAAAGTCTAGAAACATCTGTCTGATTTCTGAACCTGATAATTTTTTCATTTCTTTTCTCCCCTTTTTAAATAAAAAACTTGAACATCATTGCTCAAGGACGTTTGCGCGCGGTACCACCCTGATTGCAATGATGTTCAAGTTTGAATTGAACTTCCATTACCTCTCAATAAGAATGTATTTAATTGTCATTTAAGGAGCACTTCTTTTCATATTATCGTTCTTTTCACCACTTCGAACGTCTCTTTAAATAAGGGATGAAAAAAAGCATATCTTAAATGTTTATTGGCTTTTAATTATATTGAGTTTACTCAACTCTCATTCCTTTGTCAATAATATTGTTTCCACTATTTTATAGATTATTCATCTTCAATATAATTCTTTGATAAGGAAAAACCTCTTCCATGAACCTCACTTGCAGAGGTTACGATGATAAAGGCGTCTTCGTCATATTTTAGAACAATATCTCGTAAAATCCGAAATTCTCGTCCATCTATCACACACATCAGCATTTCGCGCTCTGTACCGCTGTAACCTCCTTTTGCATCTATCACGGTTACAGATCTTTCAAGCTCATTAAAAATATCCTGCATAATTTCTTCAGGCTTGTCGGAGACAATAAAGATATTCTTTTCATTTTTCCCTCCTATTTGGACAAGATCTATTGCATAAGACGTCGCAATAAGAGAGACGACTCCGTATAAAATAACATCCACTGAAAAGACAAGGACTCCAAGTAAAATAATAAAGATGTCGGATAAGAGCGTCCCGACACCTAATGAAATATCAAAATATTCATCTAGTACTTTTGTAATAATATTTGTACCGCCTGTAGAGCCTCCGAAGTGAAATACCAGACCCATACCTGCTCCAGAGACCAATCCACCGAATAAGGAAGCGAGAAAGAGATCCTCTGTCCAAGGACCCCAGTGGCTGATAAGTCCGATGAAGAAAGGTAAAGCAAAGGCGCCTAGTAGCGTCTTAAGCAAGGTTTCGCGACCCAGCAGAACATAACATAATACGAGGAGGGGTATGTTAATAGCCAAAATAATTATACTAGGATTAATTCCTAAGAGACCATTGAAGATAGTACCTAACCCTGTCACACCACCCGAAACAATATCATTGGGCAGATAAAAGACCTGATAACCTACTGCCACGATAAAAGATCCAATTAAAACGCCTATACCATCCTGTAATTCGTTTCTGCCTATTTTCTGTTCCACGCATCAACATCCTTTCTTCTATTCATCCAATTCATAGGGCGAGAGACCTTCCATACCAATCAGTGCCGGAACACTATCATCTTCTACCATTTTTGGAGTCAAGCGATAGCTTTCTACATATTTTTCTTCTACTAGGACGCTCTCTTCCACTTCTTCATCTCCTAAGGTAATCAAACGCTCTTTGAGAGATGTTTTGCGGTGATTCTCATTATTTTGGATTGCCATCTGATAAGCGTTCACATCCCCGCACAGAATAAGATAATCACTCGCACGCGTGACTGCAGTGTATAAAATATTTTTCTTTAACATACGATAATAATTTTTAACTAAGGGTAAAATAACCATTTTAAACTCACTGCCCTGAGCTTTATGTATGGAGATACAGTAGCCTAAAGTAATTTTATTCCAATCATCCCTAGGGTACACCACCTCGTTGCGATCGAAAGCAATGACCATTTCGTCTTTTTTACTTTCCGTATATTTTCCCTTTACGATACTTACAATCTTACCAATGTCTCCATTAAACACATTCTGCTCAGGTTCATTTACGAGCTGAAGAACCTTATCTCCAATTCGATAATGATGTTTTCCATACTGAACCTCTTTTTGTTTCTGGCTCGTTAAGGGATTAAACACTTCTTGAAGGGTATCATTTAAAGCATCTATGCCTGCTTGTCCTTTATACATAGGAGCAAGGACTTGAATATCCTCATCAGTAAACCCCTTCTTAATACCTTGTTCAACAATCTGAGAGACAGCTTCTGTGATTTGATGAGGAGGAAAAGGAAGAAACGAACGGTCTCCTTGGTTTTCAATCAAATCTTCTGTAATATTATCATTTTTTATGTCTCTCGCTAATAGAGGGATTGTCGAGTTTTCGTCTTGGCGATAAATCTCTGTAAGCTCAGCTTTAGGCAGCTGTTGACTCTGGATTAAGTCATTAAAAACTTGTCCAGGACCGACAGAAGGAAGCTGGTCTTTGTCTCCTACTAGGATAACTTTCATGCCTGGAGGTATAGATTGGAGCAATTGCTCAAACAACCACGTGTCAACCATCGACATTTCATCAATGATCAAAAGCTCGCCGTTAATCATTTCTTTTTCTGAGACATAATTTTCCTGGTTCTCCTGTCCGGTCAATCCCAACAAACTGTGGATGGTCCGGGAAGGAAGCTCTGTCGTTTCACTCATCTTTTTAGCTGCTCTGCCTGTTGGCGCAGATAAAACTACAGGAAAAGGGTCGTCTTGATAATCTTCTCTATCGAGGGAGAGGTCGTTCAAGTCAGCGTAAATAGACACAATCCCTTTGATAACTGTTGTTTTTCCAGTCCCTGGTCCTCCGGTTAAAATAAAAATATTTTCATTGAGTGCCTCACGGATAGCATCCTTTTGTGACTCTCCGTAACGAATCCCTTCTGCTTTCTCTACTTTAGCTATTGCTTTATCCAGCGTCTTAGTTTTGTGTGTTCTATCCAAGCCATCTTCCTGTATCTCTTTTAAGTTCATCGCAATATTCCACTCAGATTCATAGAGATAAGGAAGGTAGACTTTATCTTCTTCTATACGAAGCTGGTCTTCAGATACTAAGTTCTCTATCGCTTCTTCCATCAAAGAGGTGTCGATGAGAAAAGAACGACTTTTTTCAAGTACCTCACGACATTCTGTTAAGACAGAATCTTTGGTAATATGAGTATGCCCGTCTCGAAATGTTAATGTATAAACAGCATAATATATCCCTGCCTGAATCCTCGAAGGCGAATCTGACTCAATCCCTAAGCTTTCCGCCATATCATCAGCTCGACCAAAGCCAAGATTAGGGATATTTTCAATGAGTTTGTAAGGATTTGTATTGATTACGTCCAGGGTTTCATCTTTGTATTTCCCATATATTTCATAAGCCATTCGATTAGAGAGCCCTATTTTATTTAATTTTAGAATGATATGATCCATCCCCTGCTCTTCTTCTAAAACTTCAATTATTTTATTTTTTCTCCGCTTTGTCACATGTTCGATATTATCGAGACACTCTGGTTCTTCCATAATTTTTTCTATCGTGCGTTCCCCTAAATTATCTACAATACTCTCTGCTGTCACCCTGCCGATTCCCGTAAATTGGGGCCCTGACAAGTATGAAATAAGAGCTGCTTTAGAAGAAGGGGTTTCCTGCTTATAACGATCAGAGCGAAACTGCTCCCCGTACTTTGGGTGATCGACCAACGCTCCTATAAAACGATAAGGAACACCTTCTTTTATATCCCCAAAATTTCCAGTGATGACAATTTCATCACCTTCATATTGAGTATTTGTCTCCTCAATTTCGACAAGCATAACTTTATAAAAATTTTCATTATTTTCAAAAAAAAGAGCTTGAAGCTCTCCCACTATATAATCTTCATTCTCATACTCAACCATATAAGCCCCCCTTTTTAACACACCTTAATATACCAAAAAAAAGAGTATGTGACAAAAGCCAATGTGTGACACAGGGTGCCTTGAAGAGGAGCATATTTACGTCCAACAGCTGTAAAAAAATCTGGTATTTTCACGAACCCTTTACTTCTTTCGTTCTTTGGATTCAGATTAAAGCTAACACCTGTTGAACAATCTAAGTAGGATCGTTCGCCTTCATTCACACGATATAAATTAAAAAAGGAAACCTCTTTATGTAGTGAACCCCAAAAGTTAGAATTTCACTCTAACTTTTGGGGGCACATCATTTAAGGCTTCCCTTATTACAATCTCAATCGTTGTCTTCCTTATACATACTGAAGTGCTTCTTCTTCATTATAAGCAACATCAATAGTGGCACCGCCTAAACACTCTGATCCGTCATAGAATACAACAGATTGACCTGGTGTAATAGCTCTTTCAGCTTTATCAAAGACCACTTTAGCCTCTGTGCGGTCATCGTTAAGATAGACAGTAGCGCCCACATCGTCTTGGCGATATCTGAATTGTACCGTACAGTGGAACTTATTAGGTATTTCATGAGGATTTATAAATGAAACCTCACTTGCATCAAGTGTTGTCGCATATAGCTTCTCATGGTGATAGCCTTGACCAACATAGAGAATATTCTCTTCTTGGTCTTTTCCAACGACGAACCATGGTTCATTAGAGTCTTTTCCGCCACCAATTCCAAGGCCGCGTCTTTGTCCAATGGTATAATACATGAGACCAGCATGTTCGCCCATCTCTTCACCATCATAAGTCATCATTTTTCCAGGTTTTGCTGGAAGGAACTCAGATAGGAATGCATTGAAGTCACGTTCACCGATGAAGCAGATTCCTGTAGAATCTTTTTTATTGGCTGTAGCCAAACCAGCTTCTTCAGCAATACGACGCACTTCGCTTTTCTCCATCCCGCCCAGTGGAAACAATACATTTGATAATTGATCTTGGCTGAGTTGGTTTAAGAAATAAGTTTGATCTTTACTTTCATCCACCCCCCGTAAAAGATGGACATAGCCATCTTCATCATGTTCTACTTGGGCATAGTGGCCAGTAGCAACATAATCGGCCCCAATTTCTTGTGCATAATCTAAAAAAGCTTTAAATTTAATTTCTTTGTTACACATCACATCTGGGTTAGGTGTTCTATTCTTTTTATATTCATCGAGGAAGTAAGTGAAGACTTTGTCCCAATATTCTTTTTCAAAATTGACTGAATAATAAGGGATGCCAATTTGATCTGCGACAAGCGCCACGTCATTGTAATCTAACGTTGCTGTACAGACCCCTCTTTCATCGGTATCGTCCCAGTTTTTCATAAAAATACCGATAACGTCATAGCCTTGTTCTTTGAGTAAGAGTGCAGCAACGGACGAGTCTACTCCACCGCTCATCCCAATCACTACTTTTTTGTTAGTATCTAGCATTTTGTGTCACCATCATTTCTATTAGATTTTTGCTTGAAAATCCACGATTTGAAGGTCGTTTTTTCAGCATCACCAATCATACTACTTTTTAGTAAGTAATTCAAGTTCTTAGTTCTTTTTATAACTTTTTATTTAATCAGACATCAATTTCCGTCTCTTCATTTAAAATATCTAAGTCGGGGAACAAACTGTCCAAGAGATGCATAGTCAAGCGGACGCCTTTCCCTTCCGCTACAAACATATGCGCATACATGCCCGGATTAGCATTTCCTTCTAAAAAATGATAACCAGGGTTACTGATAGTGGATGGCGTCTGGTGATCGGGAATAATCAGATCAATTCCGCAGACTTTTGCATCAAGTGTTCGGGTGATTTCTTCTGCTACCTTTATATAAGAATCATCCATTTCATCTAAGAAACTGATGGAGTCTCCTCCTGTAGATATATTCGAGTTTTCTCGCAGATAAACTACTTCATCCTTCTCCGGTATGTAAGATGAATCAAAACCCTGTTGGGAAAGGGTCAGCTCCTCAACTTCTGCAATTTCTATTATTTCAAGCGGTGACCTGCCACCATAGCCTCTATTGGCGTCTTTATTTTTTTTGCTGACTAATTCTTCGACGGTGTGTTCCCCGTCTCCTTTAACATTGGCGGGTACTCTTAACAGAACATCTCGACATTTGCCGTCTAGGACGAAAAAGCGGTATTCTACTCCAGAAATAAATTCTTCTATCAAGATGGTCGTGTCTTCTAAAAAAGCTCTCGCGATGGCTTGCTTAAAAGCTTCTTTCTCTCGAACTGGTTTGAAAATAGAAATACCGATCCCCTTATTAGTAGATTTTGGCTTGACCACTATTTCTTCACCTTTATAACGTTCGTAATCTCTCATCGCTTCTTCTGAACTGGTATACATTGAACCTTTAGGAACAGAGAAATTATTTTCTTCCAGCAAAAGTTTCGAAACATGTTTATTTTCCATGATGATGGAAGAGATATAACTGACCAGTCCCGTTCGTGTTGCTTGTTGAACATATTCTGTTTTCCGATCTGCCTGCAAGCGCAGCAGATGATCATCTTCATCTAAAATCTCGTAAGAAATCCCCATCCGGATAGCATCAAAGATGAGAATCTGAGTAGAAATTTCCATCTCTTCATAACCTTTGAGTTGATAGGGTTTTCTCCTCGCTGTCTGATAAAACTCTTTCAGTTTTCCAATGACTTCTTTTCTCTGTCTTTTTTCTTCAGATAAGAGGAAACCGCTATCCCATAATTTCTTCATCTGTTTTTGAGTTTCATCTGAAATATTTATTCTTTTAAAGAAAGAGGAGGTGTGGTCTAGCAGGTCCACAGAAGAGCCCTCCTCATAAAAAAGCAAAGAGAGCAGAATATAATGAGAGACTTTCACCTTTTCAAAATCTATAGTCTCAGGTTCTCTATGGTCTAATCTAAATTGGACCTCTAGCAGAGAGTCCTTCGCTGTTACTCCGACAATTCCCAGTCTCTCGTAAAATTTCTCTGACAGGAGGCTGTAAACTGATTCTATCTGTCTGTAGAGGTCTTTTACCTCGATACTTTCTCTTATCCCTTCTGTTTCAATTTGAGACGTAAAGTTTTGAGGGAAGGAAAAGGAAAAATATATTCCTGACTCTTGGTCTTCTAAAAGAGAGTCTTTAGTCCATAAATATTCGTCGTCATTGAGTGTTCTGATTGCTACTTCATGGACCGCTTGAAACGTCCGCACCGCTTCTTGAAAAGAATCTTTTGGACTGCTTCTGAAAATGATTTTTCCATTTTTTCCAAAGTTCAAGTAAGGATGGTCGTTCTGATTCTTAACTTTTTTAGATATAGGTTTTTGACTTACTTCCCCATTTTCATTGATTCGATAAGCCGTTTTAGAAATATTGAAGCTTCCTTCAGTCAATTTCTTTATACTTTTTTCTGACATCTCTTTTTTGAGCATATTTCCACCTTCCAGATATAAAAAAGCGGTTGAACAGCGTCTGTTCAACCCTTTCTCATTCTTTTATAAGCACCTGTTCATCCACTAAACCTTCGAGAATTGTTTGGGCTTTCTCACGGTTTTCAGCATATCGGTCATTGTTTGACATATCTAATTTTTTAAGACCCTTAGAGTTTGTGGTGCTTATTTTTAATTTTTCGATATTTTTATCTACAGTGATTTTCAGTAATGGAGAATTCGTATCCGTCGCGAATGCTCCTAAAGAGCGTTCCAACCTGAATTTTCCATTTTTGGACTCTGTAAACCCATTATCACGTAAAGTATACCTCTTAGCATCAGGATGCAAAGAATACCTGCCTTCAACGCCAGGGACAGAAATTTTATTGTTTGCCATTATCTCACCTCGTTTTTGATATTATAATGAAATCCCTCTCTAAACTCAACTGAACTCCCTGTCATTCCTACTCTATAATATCTTTTATCGCTTCAATAAATATTTCTATATCCTCTTCTTCATTTCCGAGACCAAAACTGAGACGGATAGATTCTGAGATCCGTGGACTGGCTTCTCCAAACATCGCAACGAGTACATGACTCGGGTCGATATTTCCAGCGGTACATGCCGAACCAGCTGAAAGGGAGATACCTCGTAAGTCGAGTTGGATTAAAAGCTGTTCCGAATTTATGCCTGGAAGATAAAGATTTAAGATGTGACCAACCGTCTCTTCCTCCTCTCTACTTCCGTTGACTTCATAGGAGATATCACTCTTGTCCAACTCTTTTAAAAATGTCTTTCTATAATCTAACATTGCTTGACGTCTTTCTCCTTGGTTATCTTGGGCAATTTCTACAGCCTTTTGAAAACCTGCGATAGCAGGAACATTTTCTGTTCCTGCACGCTTTTTGATTTCCTGATCTCCTCCAACAATATAACTTGGAAGATTGATGCCTTCTCTGATATATAAGAATCCGATTCCTTTTGGTCCATTAATCTTATGAGCAGAGACAGATAATAAATCGATATGATCTCTTTCAACATCAATCTCCATAAGACCATAGGCTTGTACAGCATCAGTGTGGAAATAAGCATTGGAGTTTTCTTGGACTATTTCTCCTATCTTTTCAACAGGCATCACGGTCCCCACTTCATTGTTCACGTACATGATAGAAACCAAAGTAGTATCTTCTCGCAGAGCTTCTGTTAAATCAGAGAGAGTAAGGCGTCCTTTTTCATCTACAGGAAGATAAGTGATTTCAAAACCTTCTGCTTCGAGAACCTTCATCGATTCTATAACAGCCTTATGTTCAATTTCTGTCGTCACAATATGCTTTCCTTCATCTTTTCTCATACGAGCCGTCTGTAAGATAGCAGTGTTATCGCTCTCAGTGCCGCCGCTCGTTATTGTGATTTCAGAAGCTTTGGCTCCGATACTTTTCGAAAATGTCTGTCTGGCTTGATTCAAAATATTTTTACTTTTCCGTCCCATTTGATGCGTGCTACTCGGGTTTCCAAAGAATTCTCTCATTGCATGCTCCATAACGTCAATCACTTCACTGTTCATTGGAGTTGTTGCTGCATGATCGTAGTAAATTAACTGTGACACAGTAAAACCTCTTTCTAATATTTATTCCTTTTGCAGGATATTTAATTCAGGAAAAAGTAAATCTAAAACATGACGTGTTAAACGACGCCCCGTGCCCTCGCTCACATAAGAATGCATGTGCATGGCAGGGTTAAAATTTGCCTCGATACAGCTGTAGCCTGGACGTTCAGGCAGACTGGGCTCAGTGCGATCATCCAATATGAGATCTACTCCCGTAATTGTTGCATCGAGAGCGGACGCAATCTCAGCTGCTATTTTTTTATAGGACGGGTGGATATCGTCCGTCACATCGACTGAATCTCCGCCGGTAGAGATGTTGGAATTCTCTCTCAAGTAAACGACTTCCCCTTCAGACGGAATACCCTTTAAGTCATATCCTTGTCTCGTTAAAGTGTGACTCTCAATATCCCCTACCACTATTTTCTCTAACGGAGCTCGGTGATTAGAGCCGCGGAGCGGGTGAGTGTTTTTATCGGCAATAAGTGCTTCGATATTCCGTTCTCCATCTCCTGTGACATGAGCAGGACGCCGCTCTAAAACAGCGAGAGTTTCTCCATCCAGTACAAAAAATCGGTATTCTGTTCCCTCGATAAACTCTTCTACGAGAACCGTATCATCTTTCGAGAAAGCGATCTCGAGAGCAGTCTTATAATCTTCATATTCAGCAGCGTTTTCGAAGACAGTGATTCCTATTCCATAATTGGTAGACTTTGGTTTGACAACGAAAGCTTTCTTTTCAATACGAGTAAAATATTTGAGAGCCGTCTCAATATTATGAAACTCACTTCCTTGAGGAACCTCGAAACCTTTCCTGTCTAATATCTTTTTCGTCACGGTTTTATTAGCCATCGCGAGCTGAGAAACATAATTATCTTTTGAAGTTTTGTTTGCTTTTTGGACGAGCTCTTCATGGTCGCCATGTTTCAATAGAAGGAATTGCTCTGCTTCATCTAAAATCTCAACTTCTATCCCCTGCTGTAAAGCGTCGAACATCAGAAGCTGTGTAGATGTTTCCATCTCCTCGAAACCTTTTAGTAAATAAGGCGTTCTTATCTGTTCGATGTGTTGCACTTCGGCCAGTTTCATACCATATGAGAGATAGTTGGTTTCTTCCATATCTTCCACCATTTTATAAGCGAGCGTTTGCGTCGGATCTAAAAGTAAATTTTTTGCCCACTGAATAGCTTCTTGATAAGGTGCATCCAGTTTTAGAGCGTCTGCCATCTCCTGCATCGCTTCGATATGCTCTAACCCTTCCTTTTGATATTGAGTGATTTCAGAAGGGTTTTCTAAGGCGACTTCCTCATTCACGTCCGCCATTTTCCTGATGTTTTCCACTGTAGCTGGCTTCTGTTCTTTCCATAACATGTAGATAAGAAAAGCATGCATAAAATAAATCTGTGTTGCAGACATCCCAGTCACTTCGTAAGGGTTGTTGTCTACATTCCGAAATTCAATATATTCCACCCCTTTTTCCGGTAAATCAGCCACAGATTCCCCGCGGAGACGTGCAGCGCCGTAGTATTCGCGCTCTTCAAATAAGCCGCCGTCTTCGATAAGACCTTGAATGTCTTGGCTGTAATCTTCTGCTGATTCGTAGGACACACTTGAAGCTTCAAGATTGTGATACCCATAACTACTATTGCGCAGACAACGAACGGGTGTACCATGAGGCTCTACACGATCGCCATAGAAAGAGTCATCTGCATAAGGTGATGCGCCAAATAGATACGTCAAGAGCCAGCGGTGCAACATAAATTGACCCGCCAAATTACTATACAATTGATTTCTGAAGTCCGTAAAATCTAAATCTGATTCGGCTTGAGCATGTATTTCTCTTAAATATGTTTCTGTAAAACCTAGATTAAAATGGATACCACTTATCATCTGAAGTCTTTTCCCGTATTTTTCTGCTAAACGAAGTCTATATTCTATTTGGGATTGATCTTCTGAGTTTATTATCGGAATAACTTCTTCATTGTCCGGCAGTAAAGGAGGCATGCTCAGCGGCCAAAAGTATTCATCTTCTTCAAGTGATAGGTGGGCGATTTGATGTAAAGCTTTTAACTTTCTATCTAAATCTGCAACATCTCCTGTAACTGAAGTAACAATCTCAATTTGAGATTCGCTAAAATCTGTCTGAAAATAAGGATTATAGGAACGATCACCTAACTTTTTAGGATGGGGAGTTAAAGCTAGCCTCCCATCCTTATTTACACGCATCATCTCTCTTTCAAGACCAAACGTGCTTTCATTAAATAACTGACTGAATCTTTCTTTTTTCATAGTTTCATCCATTTAATAGACACACCTCTTCGATTTATATTCTTCGTATTTTTGATATACTCTAATTATGCATCCTTCATTATACAGAACATAATCATTATAAGAAATTAATCGATATAAAGTAAAATTAACCTGCATAATTTTTGCAGCAAAGGAGAACATTATGACTCAACCACTCGCTTATCGTATGCGACCTGACAGTATAGATAAAATTGTGGGCCAAGAACATTTAGTGGGCCCAGGCAAAATTATTCGCCGAATGGTGGAAGCTAAGAGACTATCCTCTATGATCCTCTACGGTCCGCCAGGAATAGGCAAAACTAGTATTGCGAATGCTATTGCCGGCTCTACCAAATATGCTTTCCGTAAATTGAATGCCTCCACAGATAAAAAGAAAGATTTAGAAATCGTAGCTGAAGAAGCTAAGATGAGCGGCACTGTCATTCTTTTATTAGATGAAATTCACCGTCTCGACCAACCTAAGCAAGACTTTCTCTTACCCCTTTTAGAAAGCGGACAAATTATTTTAGTTGGAGCGACCACTGAAAATCCTTATATTACTATACATCCCGCTATCCGAAGCCGAGTTCAAATTTATGAGTTACATCCTTTGACTGAAGAAAATATGTTGGAAGGTCTGCAACAAGCCCTTCATAGTCAAGAAGAATATGACAACGTGGAAATCGAAGATGCAGCGATGACTCATTTTTCTCGTGCAACGAACGGCGATCTCAGAAGCATGCTCAACGCTTTAGAATTAGCGATCGAATCCACCTCAGAAAATGAAAAGGGGCAACGGTTTATTTCTCTCGAGACAGCTGAGGAATGCCTGCAGAGAAAAGCTATGAGCCATGATAAAGACGGTGATGCTCACTATGACGTCATTTCTGCCTTCCAAAAATCATTGCGTGGAAGCGATGTCAACGCCTCTCTGCATTATCTTGCTCGTCTAGTAGAGGCTGGAGAACTAGAGACAATTATAAGAAGATTAATGGTAACTGCTTACGAAGATGTGAGTTTAGGTAATCCTGCCGGTGTCCAGCGTGCTGTTACAGCTTGTCAAGCCGCTCGCCAGCTAGGTTTCCCCGAAGCTAGAATTCCACTGGCCAACGCGGTGATTGAAATCGCTCTCTCCCCCAAATCAAATACTGGAATAAGTTCGATAGATAGTGCCTTAACAGATGTCCGAAGTGGTAAAAGCGGTAATGTTCCTGATCACTTAAAAGATACTCATTACCCGGGCGCCGAAAAGTTAGAGAGAGGAAAGGGATATCTTTTCCCTCACGACTATGGAGGTTTCGTGCCGCAGCAGTATCTGCCAGACAAACTAACGGATAAAGAGTATTTTTCTCCTTCAGATAACAGCAAGTTCGAAAAAGCCTTTGGAGAGCAATACCAAGCCCTCAAAGATATAGAAAATGAAAAAAATAACTGATTTCAATCCTCTCACATTGACTCTATGAGAGTCCTGTGATATTATAATAGTGAAGATTACTGAGGTGTACGATTGATTCGTAATGCGTAATCCGAACACTTTTAACAAAGGGAATCTAAAGGATAGGCGGATGACATGCCTTTTCACTTGGACGTCAGAAGCTTATCTGGAGATGCCCACCTGAATCTAACGGGTTCAACCAGTTGAATCTAAAAACGGCACCCCGGTAATTTTCTTATATGGGCTAGATTAATTTCTAGCCTTTTTTTGCGTCTAAAATCATATGAAGTTATTTTTATCATTCTTTCTCTGGTTAGTGATGAAAATTGTAAGCGTTTATGTTACTATGATAAAAACGATCATAGAGTTTATAAGGAGGAATATTTTATGGATATTTATAAACGTATCTTGATAGGTATCGACGGATCTAAAGAATCTTATGATGCTTTAGATAAGGCGATCCAAATCGCGAAAAACAACGACGCTAAATTGTATGTTGCTCACATCATCGATGTACGTGCTCTTCAATCCTACAGTACTATGAGCATTGATGTAGCCGACAACGCTCGTGCTGATGCTCGGGAAGAGATGGAAAAGGTCACTAAATATGTGGAACAACAGGAATTCTACAATATGGAGACACTATTAGAGTACGGCTCCCCTCGTACTCAAATGGCGATGACAATCCCCGAAGAAAAAGATATCGATCTGATTGTTGTCGGTGCAACCGGGTTAAATGCGATGGAACGTATTTTAATCGGGTCTGTATCAGAATATATTGTACGTAATGCAGCTTGTGATGTACTTGTTGCACGAGCAGACGTAGAATAATCAATTTTCTGTTTCCAACCCTACCGTAACTGACGTCTTCATATAAAAGTAAGACAATCACTATTATTAGCACCTCTCAAAAAAGTCGATGAAAGTACCATTTGCATTTGAATCAAATAATTACAACCGATGAAGATAAGTTATTGGTAGCCTGGTATAACATCGATATAAAAAGTAGCTGGCTTAAGGTGCGCTACTGCGAAACAATGATAAGAGTCCTTATAGAGGGGAGGCTTTTATGAACAAGTACGACCGTATTTTGGCAGGTATAGACGGATCTGATGAATCTTACAAAGCTCTAGATAAGGCTATACGAATTGCTAAACATAATAACTCCAAATTATTTCTAGTTCACATTATTGATATTCGACCTCTTCAAACCTATAGTACGATCAGTATGGATGTTGTAGAATATGCACAGATCCAAGCTCAGGCAGAAATGGAAAAAGTTACTAATTATGTCAGAGCACGAGATTATGATAATTTTGAAGTAATATTAGAATACGGGTCTCCTCGCAATAAAATGGCTACTGAAATTCCTGAAGAAAAAGATATCGATCTAATTGTTGTGGGGGCGACGGGTGCGAATGTAATGGAACGATTTTTTATGGGATCAATATCAACTCATATCGTGCGTCATGCGCCTTGTGATGTTCTTGTCTCGAGAGAAGAAATTAAAACATGAATTGTTTAGATTTAACTGTAAATGTTAGCAGAAGTCTTGATTTTTCATACTGTGCCTCATGGGTCTCTAGTTAACCATCTTGTTCTTTGTAAAGGTATTTGTTTTTGAACAAGAAAAATATCCCGCACAATACTGTGCGGGATATTTTTTTAGATTAATCGGTTTCTTTTTAGTTCTTAAATACTTTTACTTGTTCATTTGTGTCGATATGGTCTTTCTCGTCTGCTTCTTGTTCAATAGACCCAAAAGGCATCTGAGCAACCATTTCATATCTTTCTGGAAGATCAAACATCTCTCTTGTAGCTTTATCAAAACCTTGTTCGTACCCAATATTAAAGTGCTGTAAACTCGCACCTAAGTCCATTTCTGCTAGAGCTAGCCAAACACCATATTGTGCATTTGAGTTGTTGTTTTGTTTATAAGCTTCTTCGCGAACACCTTCTGCAGGCATTTCAGCTAAGGCATCTCTATCTTCAAAGAAGAGAATTGTCCCAATACCTTCTTTTGCTCCTGTCATGATTCCAGACATCATACCGAATGTTTCATCATCAAGCACATCTTTTTGAACATCATAGATGTGATCCCAGAATTTGTCATTTGCTTCGTCAAACAATACAACTAATCTTGTTGTTTGACTGTTGAAAGCTGAAGGTGCTTGCTTAACAACCTCACGAACACGATCTACAATTTGTTCTTGTGAGTAGTCGCTCTCTGCTCCTAAAGCATAAATTGAACGACGCTTTTCTACTAAATCTACTAAATTTGACATAATACATCCCCTTTAAATTAATTGTGTAAGTTAATTACTTATCCTTAGTAAGTATAATGAAACAGATTCGAAATAACAAGGATTAACTTTTAAAAGATAAGTATTATGTAATTTTGACTGACCTTTTGCCCGAAAAAAAGCCTAGCAACAACGTTAGATTGCTAGACTTGATTATTAGAATATTTTCATTCTATACTTCTTGGTTCCTTAAGCGTTCTATATCACGTGCGATGACTAGTTCTTCATCGGTTGGGATGAGCATCACTTCAATTTCAGAGTTTTCTGTGGAAATAACACGCTCTTTACCTCGGACATCATTTAATTCTTTATCCAGTTCTACGCCAAATGTTGAAATCCCTGAGATAATTTTTTCACGCATTTCTGGAGCATTCTCTCCTACACCCGCTGTGAAAACAATAATATCGACCCCATTCATCGTTGCAATATATTGTCCAATATATTTTTTAACGCGATCAGCGAAAACATCGAGAGCAAGTTGAGCTCTTTCATTGCCTTCTGCAGCTGCATCTTCTATGTCGCGCATGTCACTAGAAACACCTGAGAGGCCGAGTAATCCTGATTTGTTATTCAGAATATCGATCATTTCATCGATATTATCAAGCCCTAATTTGTCCATCAAATAAGGGAGAAGTGAAGCATCGATATCACCAGAACGTGTCCCCATCGTCACTCCAGCAAGCGGCGTGAATCCCATAGAAGTATCTACTGAGACCCCACCATCAACAGCAGTGATAGAAGCGCCATTTCCTAAGTGTAACGTGATAATCTTGAGATCCTTTAATTCACGGTCAGACATTGCTGCAGCGCGTTCAGAGACATATTGGTGGCTTGTGCCGTGCGCCCCGTATTTACGAGCATCGTAGTCTTCATAATACTCATAAGGGACACTATAAATATAATTTACTTCAGGCATGGTTTGGTGGAAGGATGTATCAAAAACCGCGACCTGGATAACGTCTGGTAATACCTTTCTCATCGCACGAATACCTGTCACGTTAGCAGGGTTATGTAAAGGTGCGAGTTCTGAAAGGTCCTCAATTTGCTGGATGACTTCATCTGTGACAATGACAGAATCATCGAAAATTTCTCCACCCGCTACAACGCGATGTCCTACTCCTGTAATCGAGTCGTAATTGTCCAAAATATTGAGTTCAATAAGTTTTTCTAAAATGTATTCGACTGCAACTTCATGATTGTCAATATCCAGTGTTTCTTCGAACTCTTCACCATTGTATTCAATCGTTACAATGGAATCACCAATACCGATTCGTTCTACAATTCCTGAAGCAATAACATTCTCTTCTGGCATCTCATACAGTTTAAATTTCAGACTTGAACTTCCCGCATTAATCGCTATTGAAATAGACATATTTTTTCCTCCATACTTTATCTTATATTATCTTGTTTCCATTTATTTATATCTGCCATGAAACTTTGAACGGTTTCTTTATTGTTAAAATCAGGCACTTTGGCGAATAAAACTTCTTTTACTTGTCTGGCCCTATCCCCCTTTCTTTGAATAGCCAAGATGGCTTTGCGGCTTTCTTCATTTGAAAAGAATCCATCCGGCAATTGAAGTACAGCTTGAACATAAGCTTCTTCATTTATGGCATCGATCAAGATTTTTGAAGTTTCTTCTTCAAAAAGCCGGCTCGGTATGATATAGAATGCAAAACCATTTTCTTTTAAATAGTATAATCCTTGTTCGATCATGAGATAGTGAGCGAAGGAGTGCCCTTCTTCAAATGAAGATTGAAAATCAGCCGCACGTTCATCTACCGGATAATAGCCGATGGGCAAGTCACTCATCACAATATCTGCTGGTTCGACATATAAATCTGTCATGACATCTTGCAAGTATATCTCTACATTACTGTGACCTTGAAGTCTTGTATTGACAACAGCTAACGCGGCTTGAACATCATCATTATCAATCCCATCAGCTGTCACAATTATATTATCTTCTTCGAGTTGATTCAGAACTGTTGTAAGTAGGTTGCCAGTCCCGACCCCCAAATTAAGCAAGTGTACTTCTTGCGTGTCTTCTGGTAAAAATATTCGTAACAAATAAACTAATATAAAACCGATAGTATCGGGAGTAAGCTGATGGTTCGGCTGGATATAATCTGTTTTAACTGCTTGTAGTAACATCATTTGAAAAGCTTTTCTCATCTCTTCTGATGAATAATCTTCTAAATTTAGATTTTTGTAAATTTTCTGTAGCTTCTGAGTAGCTTCTGGGCTCGGCTTCCCCTCAATGACTCGCACTGTCTGCTTATCAAGAATATTTTCACCGTTCTCTATTAAGCCTTCAAGATAAGAACATTCAAGTTCTGCTTGTAATATCTCTGTGGAATCATTTAATCGTTTATATAAAAACTCAATATTTTCAGTTGTCAAAAATCGACCCTCTTTTCTTAGTTAAATACCA
>JBHWPB010000014.1:0-5258 GCA_043424675.1 Carnobacteriaceae bacterium
AGGTATTGTGTGACAGGTTTTCCAACTCCAGTGGTCGCTAATTTTTCTCTAAATAAGCTGTTGATTAAAGTACTTTTACCGACGCCTGTTTTTCCAACAACTAGAATATTAACAGGGGTCATGTTTTCTAATTCTTCATCTGTTTTATCGAGTATTTCTCGAACGATGTCGATATTCGAATAATTTGTAATATGTTTTTTCTTCCTCATGATTCTTCCCCTTTTCTTCTTGCCTCTTAATTTTAGCACAAGTTAGGCTGTGCTTTTAACTTAAACGCCCATTGCTCACATTCTCTTTCCAATGAAATGAAATAAAAAACGATTCAAAGTATTTTACTTTGAACCGCTTCTTTTCGAGATGTCATTATTCTAATATTTCAACGCTTTGAACTTGCCAGCCGCCTCCATCATTCCAGGTCAAGTGGACTCTGTAAAATTCAGACTGCTGTCTGTCTGAGACTGTCGCATGGACACCCTGATTCGTGCCGTCATTTCCAACCCAATGTTCGATCATCGTATTATAATCTAAGCCGGTGACGTTAGCTGCAGCTTCTTTGATTTCAAGTCTATCTTGTGACCCGCTGCTGTAGTTGGTTGTGTGAGAATCGCTTTGTTCTGTACCAATCGGATCCCAGTCTCCCTCATAAGCAGCTACCGCATCGTCACTTGGTTCAACTTCTTCTAGGTTATTGTCAGCATTCTGTTCTTCAATGGTATTTTGAGGCGCTTCTTCGTCAGCCGCGTCTTCTTCCTCTGCTTCAGTATCTTCTTCCTCCGCTGTTGTATCACTTGTGCTGTTTGTTTCATAATCTTCTGAAGTATCTGTCTCTGTCTCATCAGCAGTATCGGAATCGTCTCGGACTGCGATTGAAATCTGTTCAGAGCTTGTATCAGTATTACTCGCTTGATCTGACTCATCCCCTCCACTGAAGATCAGATAGAGTAAGAATATTAAAATTGCAAATAGAACAATTAAAACGATGGAAAAGCCCCTGCGACTTTGGACATTCTCATTTAATTCGCGACTCTTTTTGTGTTTTTCCCTATTTCTTTCAGAGCGCGATCTATAATTTTTTTCATCTTTTTTACTCATATTATCACCCATATTATCAATTTTAGCATTAATTTAGACTACATATATTTCAGTTTCATCACAATTTGTTTAATCTTTTTAACAGAGGCTTTGCGAGGACTGTTCCTAGGAAAACGGCGATGACCGACTCAGCCAGCCCATTGGTGGCTATGATGGTTGCCAAAATATAGATAAAGTTAGAATCTCCCATGTTTAAGTAATCGAGATAATTTTGACCATGAAAGAGATAAATCAGACTGAGAACCATGGTCGTATGTAAAAGTGTCGCGACAACTGCAGTGATACCAATACGTAAGTTAACCTGTACTTTTGTTCTTTTTGTTAAAAGTAGGTACAGAAAACCAGCAATCACTCCTAAAAAGAGCCGCGGAAGAATGGCGATAACCGGATTGGTCCAGATGATGGGATCTAAAGGGGTCTGTGGTCTTACAATAGCGAACACCCATCGTGTGACACCCCAAACTCCTCCGACAACCATGCCTTCTTTCACGCCGAGAACAATACTTGCGACAATGACCGTAACATGTACGTAGGTCGGGTTCAATGGTGGTATGGGTAAATATCCTAGAATAGGGATCAGGTTCTGCAGGATGATGATGGCCGAAAAAATACCTAATAAAGATAAACTTTGTGCTTTTGTCTTCATATTAGAAAATTCCTCTCACCCCAATTGATTAGACCAGTCCTTGTATCAACATTGCCTCTGCCACGCGTTGAAAACCAGCGATATTTGCACCGACTTCTAAGTCGCCTCTTGTACCGTATCTCTCTGCAGTATCATAGCATAAATTAGAGATATCAATCATAATTTCTTGTAATTCTTTATCCACTTCTTCTGCCGACCAAGCGAGGCCCTGAGCGTTTTGAGTCATCTCTAGCGCTGAACATGCTACTCCGCCAGCATTCGCTGCTTTAGCAGGCGCGAATAAAACGTCGTAGCCTTTAAATAAGTGGATTGCTTCTTCACTGCTCGGCATGTTGGCTCCTTCTGCCACCAATTTGACTTTTTGATTTTTTATCATATTCACCGCATGTTCTTGCTCGATTTCATTTTCTGTCGCACACGGCAACGCAATATCATATTCGAAGTTCGCTTTATAAAGCGATTCGTCTTCTACAAATACAGCCGAGCTGTCTTTGTCTAAATATTTTTCGAGTGATAAGCCTTGATTGTGGATCTCAAAGAGGATATTGTAATCCAATCCTTCTTCTTTGTAGATGTAACCCGAGGTATCACTCATAGCGAGAACTTGAGCGCCCTTTTCGATAGCTTTCTCTGCCGCATAGATGGCGACATTACCCTTTCCAGAAATAGCGAGACGTTTATCCGCTAAAGATTTATTTTGTTTCTCTAACTGGTGTTCTACAAAATAGATCAACCCATAACCTGTAGCTTCTGTCCTGCCTAAACTCCCTCCTAATAGAATTGGCTTTCCTGTTAGAACGCCAAGGTCAGACTGATTCAATCTCTTATACTGACCATACATATAGCCCACTTCCCTCTGTCCTACTCCGAGATCACCTGCGGGAACATCCATCTGGGGGCCGATATACTTTTGTAGTTCTGTCATAAAACTCTGGCAGAAGCGCATAATTTCTGCATCAGATCGGCCTTTAGAATCAAAGTCGCTGCCACCTTTTCCCCCGCCTAGAGGGAGCCCGGTCAGTGCATTTTTAAAAGTTTGTTCAAATCCTAAAAATCTGACAATGCTTTCGTTGACAGAAGGATTGAAGCGGATCCCACCTTTATAAGGACCTAAAGCGGAATTATACTGAACGCGGTAACCTAAATTGACATGCCATTTTTGTTGGTCGTCTTGCCAGGGGACACGAAAAGTTAGGATACGTTCTGGTTCGATTAAAATTTCCAGTATATTAGATTCCACGATCTCTGGGTGTTCTTCAAGGTAGGGCTCGATTGAAGGGAGAAAACCTTCTACAGCTTGTAAAAATTCAGGTTTATCTCCATGTTTCTCTTTCAATGATTCGGTTACATTCTCTAAATATTCTTGCATTTTATCTCCTCCTCATAATCTTTCCACTTCTTATTTTTCTTGTTGAGTCTTCGAAAAAGATGGGAAACCTTTTTCTTCTCCAATTTGGCATTCCACTCCATCTTTTTCTTCTAAACTCTTGAGCGGGCAACTCATTGTTGACTTTTCTAGATCTGATCGTTTTGTCATCTTATCAAAGAAAGCGTCTTATCGTTGTATCCTGCTTCATACCGCGATCGCTTCCTCTCACTTTTAGCTCACATATTAATTGTAGCTTGTATTATACCATAGCTGCTTCTCATATATTAACAGACATTTTCATTTCTCCTGTAATCCATGTTAAAATGAAGAAGATAGTGCTTATAGGAGGCTAAAATTATGTCTTTTGATGGAATATTTACTCATGCAATGGTTACAGAACTTCATGAACAACTTGCTGGTGGTCAGGTCACAAAAATACATCAGCCTTATAATAACGAAATCATTTTAACAGTCCGAGCGAATCGAACCAATCACAAACTGCTGCTCTCTGCTCACCCGCAATATGCTCGTATCCAACTTACGGAAATTCCTTATGAAAATCCCATGCAACCCCCGCAATTCACAATGGTCTTGAGAAAACATCTCAACAGAGCGCGTCTCGAAAGCATCAAACAATACGAAAATGACCGGATCGTTATCTTTCAATTTAAGAGTCAGGATGAGATTGGCGATATGCGAGATTTACAGCTTATCGTAGAAATCATGGGGCGACACGCAAATATTTTATTAGTCGACGAAGAAGATGAAAAAATTATCGAGCTCATTCGTCACGTCCCCGAAGAAATGAGCTCCTATCGCCCTCTCATGCCAGGCGCACCTTTCAAACCGGCACCTGCTCAGGACAAACTCAATCCTTTTGATAGCAGCCTCTATAGCGAAGCTTTCGAAAGAATGAAGGAATCCAAGAAAGAGTCTCTCGCTAATATTATCCAAGAAACGTTTCAAGGTGTAGGAAGAGATACGGCTCAGAATATCGCTTTCGAAGCATCTGAAGAACTTGGCGATGTGATCCCCAGCTTAGAGGGTTTCCTAGAACCTTTGAGAAAAGGTGAATTTTCACCGACTATCTATCATGTGGATAGAAAACTTCGCTTCACTCCTGTTGAATACGCATTATATGAAGACCTTGAATCGCAAAGTTACGAGAGTTTAAGCGAACTCTTAGATGCGTATTACGGAGACAAAGCTGAAAGAGACAGAGTGCATCAAAAATCTGTAGAAATTGAGCGTTTACTTTCTAACGAGCTTGAAAAAAATAAGAAAAAGCTGAAGAAACAAGAGAAAGAACTCGATGAAACAAAATATGCTGAAGATTTCCGAATTCAAGGGGAGGTGTTGACAGCCTATATGCACCTTGTAGAACAAGGTCAGTCTGAAATCGAACTGCCCAATTTTTATGATAATGAAGAACTACTCACTATCCCTCTTGCACCGAGAAAAACGCCAGCAGAAAATGCACAGGATCTTTTTTCTCAGTACCAAAAGTTAAAAAACAGATCGAGTTATCTGACAAGAGAACTCAGAAAAACAAGAAATGAGATCAACTATCTCGAATCGGTTGAAACACAGTTAGAACTTGCCAGCCCTTCTGACATCGAAGCGATCCGTGAAGAGCTGATTGAGGAAGGGTATATCAGACAGAAACGTAATAAGAAAAAAGGAAATAAAAATAAAAAAGCAGAACCTCACACCTACTACTCTTCTGACGGGACACTGATCTTGTCAGGAAGAAACAACAAGCAGAATGATGCTCTGACGAAAAAAGCAGATAAATCTGAGTATTGGCTGCACACTAAAGATATCCCAGGTTCCCACGTCATCGTCCGCAGCAAGAACCCGAGTGAACAGACCCTTTTAGAAGCCGCTCAAGTGGCTGCTTACCACTCCAAGTCTCGTCTAGGTTCCAATGTTCCTGTCGATTATGTCCAGGTTAAACATGTTAACAAACCAAAAGGCGGCAAACCTGGCTTCATGATTTACGAGAATCAAAACACACTCTATGTCACACCGAAAAAAGAAATTATCGCATCTCTGAAAGAAAAACCTTCAGAAGACTAGGAAGGGACGGTAAAGTTATCACCCTTTTCAAATCAAGCAAAAGCAGTTAAAAATATTTTTAGCTGCTTAGAC
>JBHWPB010000015.1:0-3766 GCA_043424675.1 Carnobacteriaceae bacterium
TTTGTTTGAGGTTTTGTTTTGTAGCGTCTAGCTAGAGAGATATAATCGATACCTCTTGCTTCGCACCATTCTTTAGTTTGGCCAGAGACAATAAGGTCAGAATAGTTTTGAAGTTCTGCGATGTTCTTGACACCCAGAAGAGCGAAAATACCACGCAGTTCTTCTTTCATCGCCTCAATCTTTTCAACTGTTGCGTCCACGCCATGATCCAAAACAGACACCAGTATTTCAGAAGAAAGACCGGTTGCCCGAGCGCCGAGCGCCAAGGACTTTACGATATCCAGAGGTTGACGGATCCCTCCGGATGCAAGGATATCCATCTCATCCGAGAAAGGTTTAGCTTCCAACAATGAGATAGGCGTCGTCTGTCCCCAGCCCTCTAAATCGGCGTAAGGGTTATTTTCTCTCCTCTCGTTTTCAATCTGAGAGAAGTCCGTTCCACCGCTGCCCGAGACATCAGCGACTTGGACACCGAGATCTTGAAGCAGGTTCAAGGTTTCACTGCTCATCCCATAGCCCACTTCTTTAACGATTACTGGAACATTGAGGCCTTCAATAATTTGCTCAATATTGCTCAGCCAATGATCAAATTCACGGTCACCTTCCGGCATAACAATTTCCTGAGCGGTATTGACATGAATTTGAAAGGCATCTGCTTGTATGAGATTAACGATGCGCTTAGCGTTTTCTAAGCCGTGGCCTGCGCCTAAGTTTCCAAAGATGATACCATCTGGATTAACTTTTCTCACAATTTCAAAGCTTTTTTGAGCAGCAGGATCCTTAGTCGCGATGCTCGCTGACCCCGTTGCCATGGGTATCTTAGTGTCACGAGCGACAACTGCGAGTTTCTCATTAATCTCCTCCGTCCATTCGCTGCCTCCAGTCATCGCGTTGATATAAATGGGAGAGTCCCAACTGATGCCTCGAAAAGAAGTGGATAAATCAACGTCAGAAACATTGGTCATTGTGATAGAGTGGTGGACAAAACGTAAATCCTGAAAAGGAGAAAGAAAGGGCTTCTCATGATATTTTTGAGCGAATTTGACATGGTCATCTTTACGTGAAGCATGGGTTTCTAACATATTTATCCTTCTTTCTTGTATAAAGTGAGAGGCAGGGGTTTGATATTTTGTTTTTCCCATTCTTGAATAACTTTTGGGATAGACTCTTTCGTATCGAAAATAGCGAGACCGTTATCTCCGCCACCAGCACCCGAAAATTTAGCAGCGGCGCCATAGGCTTCCGCTACATCACAAAGATATTGAAGCTCTTTGGTTTCCATCAGGACCTTTCGGTGGGAACTGAGTTCTTGAAGCAGTCTTCTATTATAACGAATTTCTTCTTTGATGGTGTTCATATCTTCTTCTTCAAAAGCTTTAATAATCCGGCTGACGCACTTATGACTTTCGTCTAAAAAATTTTCATAAGACCAAGAAAGAGCTGGCTCGTCTTTCTGTAACCTTACCACATCAACGAGATTAGTAGTGGAGGCAGCATGCCCTGTCCAGCCGAAGAGGAGATAGAGGTTAGTAGGGGGCATTAAGGGTTTAATCTGTAAGCAAGGCCATTCCATATTAAGCAGCTGGCGCAAAGTTGATTCCTTCGCTTTTCTTTTAATATAATCTTTATCAAAGCTGGAATAAGCAATCCAGCCGGTAAAAGAAGACGTTGCTATATCACCATAAGAGCCAGTCATATTGAGTCTCAATTGAGCAATGCTCGCAAGTTTATAAATATCTTCATCTGTAAGCTTAAGATCATAAAATAAAGACAGAGAACGGATCACAGCCACTGTCACTGCCCCGCTAGAGCCTAATCCTAGCTTGGTGCGTTCAGAGCTTTCGCTGTCTAATTCGCTGTCGATAGTACATGAAAAGTATTGTAACTCTTGCCCTTGTTCTAAGACGAGTTTCTCGATAGTTTGTATAGCAGACGTCACCAGATCATAAGTTGAATCCTTCACATCTAAAGTGAATCTGCCTCTTTTGTCGCGCTGCCATCCATAAGGTTCCGCATGATATTGTTTAGAATGAAAGGAGCCCCTTTTTTCAACATCGTTTGCTTGCTCAGTAATTGTACAATATATGAAGCGGTCCACGGCTACAAGGATAGCAAGGTGGCCAGGTTCAACTACCGCATATTCCCCAGCTATATAGAGCTTGCCAGGAACTTTTACAGATACTTCCTTCATTCTGGATCGATTTCCTTTATTCCGGGTCCTACTTTAGAAATAACCACATTCTCTTCTCCAAATATCTCTTGAAGAGCTTGTTGAATCTGTCTGCTTTCACTTAAACGACACAAGACTTTGACATTGGGTCCAGCATCCATCGTGAAATAACAGCTTAAGCCGTCCTCTTCGCGTAAAGATTGGATGAGGCGGATCGCTTGCAGACTTTCGGGCTGAAGATAAGAAAAGGGCTCCCGAGCTCCTAAAGTTGTGGCATGCATTCTTGAAGCACTGCGTTCTGTAATTTTTCCAAGCTCGGTGAAATCTTTATTAGCGATCGCTTCTTTCATTTCTTTCAAGTCCGTCGCCGCGCTTCTTACCCAGCCCTCCATGAAAGGCGAAGTTTCAACTGTAAGTTTCATTCCATCACGACTGGATATTTTTTTCTTCTCACGATTCAGTAAAATGAAAATCATGCCGATATCCCAGTCAGCTTCATCAACCGGTACGGCATAGCTAGTTTCATCACTGTCTCCAGCCAGCCATTCCGCAAAGCCTCCATAGATACTTCTCGAAGCAGACCCTGACCCGCGGCGTGCAAGACGAGAAAGTTCTGTTGGCGAGAGATCTAATCCTGCAGCTAAACTTGCTGCCCCTGCTAAAGCGGCTAAGCCAGAGGCAGATGAAGCCAATCCTGCTGCAGTAGGAACGTGATTCATACTTTCGATATAAGCAGGTGCCTGGATATCAGCCCTTTCACGGACTAAATCTAGGATAGTGTTTACTTTAACATCATGCTTAACAGCTTGTTTTTCTCCGTCCAAATAAAAAACATCTCCCTCTAAAGATGAATCGAATTCTACACTCGTTTCTGTGTAGAAAGCATCTAATGTGAGAGAAAGAGAGTTATTAAGGGGGAGAATGAGCTCTTCGTTTTTCTTTCCCCAATACTTAATTAGAGCAATGTTTGTATGCGCACGCACTTTCTTTCGTACCATTTATAATTCTCCCATCTTTAAAGAATGAACCCAAGTTTGAACGGCTCCTGCGTCCTCTAAAGCATCCGCTATTTTTTCAGCATCTTCTTTGTTTTCACTCAGTGCAATCATACAGCCACCGCGTCCACCGCCTGTCATCTTGGCTCCGATAGCGCCGTGTTGAATAGCTGTGTCAGTCAAGCGGTCTAATGTCTCATTAGAAACAGTGAGTTTCTTTAGATAGTAATGCGCCTCACTCATGAGAGTGCCCAGTGTACGCGCGTCTTTAAAATTAATCGCATCTTTAGCATAAGCAGCTAGGTCGCCAAGCTTCTGAATAACTGCTTCGGTATCTTTAGGAAATTCAGTTACAAGGTCTTTAACAGCTTGAACCGTCTCTTTAGTATTTCCTATCTCACCACTGTCAGCAACAATAAGGTATGCCTCCATATCAATTGACATATAGGAAAATTCGTTGCCGTTTTCAAAATATACAGCCTCTGTTGAAGTTGTGGTTTTAGCATCCAGTCCGCTGGGATTGCCATGAGCGATGCGTTCACCTACATCGGTTAATTCTAAGAGTTGCTCATAAGAAAGAGGCTCCTCAAAAAAGTTATAG
>JBHWPB010000016.1:0-7891 GCA_043424675.1 Carnobacteriaceae bacterium
TAGTCTTTCCGTGATGTCAATTATATATGATTGAGGTTTTTTTATTAATATTTTTCAAAAAATACTATCAGTAAAAATATTGTAAGAACCTGCAATTATTTGTGGAGGTAAGAACTGCTAATTCAAATTGTTGGTAGAGGAGTTCTGACTTCTCTCAATTGCATTTTTCATATCTAAAGGCAGGACGTTGAGCATATTTTTGGAAAAAGTTTCTACCGGTACGACACTATCTTTCTTCACCCAGCCTTCCATAGCCCCTACCGCTCCTCTGCAATAAAACTTCACACAAAAAATCATCGTCTCTCTTTCTTCTTCAGTCATTTCTGAGGTATCAATCACTTCGCGGTAGATGTCCTCAGTGTAAGGAATCATATAATCCTTCAGAGTCGGTACAGAATCATCCTGAAAAGCTGTCGCGTAAAATTCTTTGTATTCAAAAATCTTTTCAAAAACTGAAACAAAGGTGCTCTCGATACTCTGATCAGCAATATTCTGTTTAAAGACATATCCCAGCTGTTGGTAATAGATCCATCCTGTTAAAGCATTTTTATCTTCAAAATGATTATAAAACGTCCGTCGGCTGAGTCCAGCTTCTTGACAGATATCGTTCACTGTAATTTGATCCAACTTTTTTTCTGTCGATAGATCGAGATAGGCTTCAGCTAAAGCTTTTTTAGACATCTTTCTTTTCCTTTCTTTTTAATTACACAAAGAGGGGGAAAGTGTGAATTGATTCCATTATTCATTGTGATATTATGAACATGCAAGAAATGGTTCTAGCTTATTTTACCAAAACTCAGATAAAGATGAAATCCGAGGAGGAAAAATCATGGAAAGAATGAAAAGTGGTAAGCATCTTGGGGAAGGCAAAGGAATGTATGGTCCGATCAAAGTAGAAGTAGACGTTGAAAATTCTCAAATCAAAGCGGTAGAAGTGATTGAACATTCTGATACACAGGGTATTGCTGATGCTGGGGTGGCGCGATTACCCGTAGCAATTGTAGAATCGCAAGCTTACGATGTAGATGTCGTTTCAGGAGCTACAGTCACCTCAGAGGGGATCAAGGAAGCGGTCAAAGACGCCCTCCAACAAGCTGGCGCACGGATAGAAGATTGCTCAGCAAATAGTAGCGATACACAACTTGAGGACGGGATATATTCTGTAACAGTCGATGGGCATAACGGCCCTTTGACAATAGAAGTGATTTTTGAAAATGGCGAGATTAACGACATCGAAGTCACTAACCATGTGGAAACAGGTGTTTTTGGAGAAGGAGCGTTTCGAATACTCAAACCGCTCATTATTGATAACCAATCGTTAGATGTCGATACGATTTCAGGAGCGACTGTTTCTTCAGCCGCTTATCTTTCTGCTGTGACAGACACCATTAAACAGGCAGGCGGGGACCCTGACCAATTCAAAAAGAAAATCGTTCAAAAAGAAAATCCCTCAGAAACAGACCTGCACGTAGATGTTCTTGTAGCAGGGACAGGCGCTGGAGGAATGTCTGCAGCAGTCGAAGCGATTGAACGGGGATTGAATGTTGTTGTCTTGGAGAAAAAAGGGGTCCTCGGCGGAACGACAGCACGTTCAGAAGGAAAATTCCAAGCAGCAGAAACCGTCTATCAAAAGAACATAGGGTTTGAAGACAATAAGCAGGATATGTATGAAGGGCTGATGTATCTGCACGGCGATACAGAAGGCATTGACTCCGACATGGTGAAAAAGACCGCTTATGAATCTGCTGAACATCTCGAGTGGCTGGCTGAGCGCGGCGTGCATGTACTGGAAAATCCAGAATCCGCACATACGAAATATCCACGGAATAAACCGCGCCTCCACATGGTAGAAAATGACGGCTCGGGCATGATTCAAGCGTTGGCGGATACTTTTGTAGCCAGAGGTGGAAAAATTTACTTGAATACGCGCGTGACGGACCTGATTAACGAAGCGGGCACGATCAAAGGGGTGAAAGCCGAGACCAAAAATGGCGTTCCTATGACTGTGCATGCTGACGCTGTGATCCTAGCGACAGGCGGCTATTCCAACAATCCGGAATTGTTGAAAGAACTCAACCCGAATGTCGTTAATCCTGTGGTAACGGCGACTGGAGAAGGGGATGGCTGGTACTTAGCGAAAGACAACGGTGCGGACATGATTGTCAGAAAAGATGCCATGCACCACTTCATGTACCTCTTGCCCAACCAAGTGACGCACTCCACATTGGTTGGGTTCTACTCGCCAGACCTCTTATACGTCAACCCAGAGGGAGAACGGTTTGCTGATGAAGAATCTTATACCTTTGACCGGATGATGCCGTTATTGGAAAACGACCATACTTATATGTATGCAATAGTTGGAGATGATTTCTACGATGAGCGTCCTGAAGATATCGATGATGGAAAAAGATACGGCAAAGCATTTGAAGGAGAGACTGTAGAAGAGCTTGCTGAGAATATGGGTGTGGATCCGGAAGTCTTGTCAGAAACAGTTGGAAGATACAACGAGTTATGCGACAAAGGCGTTGATGAAGATTTCGGTAAAGAAGCAGAATTTATGAAGAAAGTTGAAGGTCCCAAATATTATGCCCTGAGATTTATACCGAATCTATGCGATACCTACAACGGTCCTCGCATCAATATCAATAATCAAGTGCTCGACACAGAAGGCGAACCGATTCCAGGCTTCTACGCCTGTGGGACAGTAGCAGGAACTCAATTACACAGTCAAAGATACTTCGGTTCAGGCAACGCTATCTTGAATGCGGTCACGGGCGGACGTGCAGCAGTAGAAAATTTTGATGAAAATCAAGCTTCAGATGACAAAAAGACAGTAGAAATGAAACGTAAAGGGTAATAAATATCAAAAAATCTTCGATAATCAAAACAGAGAATTTTTTCTGAGCGAGTCGATATTTATCTCCAATTAAAAGAAAGGTGAGGAAGCAGAAGGATGAGCAGGGAATATAAAGGTACAAGTCGAGGGTTTCATGGGGAAATTACAGCAACCATCGAACTCGATGAGGGAAAAATCAGGGCGATTACAAGTGAACACACTCCTGAGGCTCACATCGGTACTTTGGGCATTAAGGCCATGATTGAAGAGATGGTGAACCAGAACACGACAGAGGTAGATGCTGTCACAGGGGCGACTTATAGTTCGAGAGCATTCAGAGATGCTGTTCAAAAAGCGTATGCTGTTTCAAAAGGAGAACTTACAGAAGCAGAAGCTTTAGACGCGCGTTTCGCTAATCCATATAACGATGAGAGCGACGCTGTTCCAAGTAGCGAGCAACTGGATGAGGCTGAAGATCTGAATACCTCCATTGCTGAAGCCCCTGTATATCTGACAGAGGATTTAGAATTTGCCGAAGAATATGACACGGTGATAGTAGGAGGTGGCGGAACAGGTTTAGCTGCTGCAGTAGAACTGGCACGTCATAACGCCTCAGTTATCGTTTTAGAAAAAGCAGGAATTTTAGGAGGGACAACAGGGTATTCCGGCGGCACGATTCAAGCTTCAGGCACACAATATCAGAAAGAAATTGCAGGAGTCAAAGAGGATAACGCTGAAAAACATGCCATGCGATATATTACTTCTGGGGAAGGACATATTGATGAGGGTCTCGTCCGAGATATGACGGACCATGCAGAAGAATTGATTGTGTGGATTGCAGATATGGGAATCAAATGGCATGCGTTATACGAAGATCCTTACGTTCCCTATATTCCAGATGAGTTTACTGAACCGCGGATCCATCACTATGAGGGTGGCGGAGACGCCGGGCAAGGTGTCATTTTGACAAACACATTAGCTGACGAAGCCCAGGAAGCCGGAGCAGAGATCAGAGTAAATAGTCCTGTTGTATCGCTTATTCAAGACCCGCTTACCAGAGAAATTGTCGGTGTAGTCACAGAAGAAAAGGGTGAGAGGCAGAATATTAAGGCGAATAAGGGTGTGATTCTAGCGACCGCCAGTATCGATAACAACCCCGCTTTAGCTAAAAAATTAAGCCCTCAATATTACCGCGATTTAAAAGAAAGTGGCATTCTCACCATTGAGACAGACACAGGCGATGGGATTATTATGGGGATGTCTGTGGGAGGAGCTATCACGAACATCGGCGGAGCCATCGATCATTTCGGTAAAACTGGAAGCGGAACATACGCTTCTATCCCCACCATTCCTTCTGTCACGGTCAACGGTATGGGAAATAGATTCATCACAGAAGATGCGCATTACTCTTATCAAAACCGTGCTATTTTTCAACAAGAAAAACAATTTAACAAACCTACTTATTTTGTTTTCGATCAGGATGCGATCTCAGAACCGGGCAGTGCCTGGGATGAAGCTACCTTAGCTAAAGACATAGAAGATGGAACAGTAATTCAAGCGGATGCCATCGAAGCGTTAGCTGAAAAAATCAATGTACCCGCAGAGAACCTCAAAAGGACGGTAGAGGACTGGAACAGCTCTGCTGAAAGTGGAGAGGACCCAGAATTAGAGCGCCGGACTGGCATCAAGTCCTTGAACTCTCCCTTCTATGCTCTTAAGCACACGGCTTCAAATCTAGGGGCGATCGGCGGCTTGAAAATCAACCGAGACGCGCAAGTCTTAGATAATTTCGATGAACCGATTGCAGGGCTTTATTCTGGAGGGATGAACGCAGGCGGTTGGATTGGCGGATATTATCCAGGTTCAGGTACTGCAATTCTCGGGGCCGTATACTTCGGACGCAAAGCAGCACAAACGATATTGGATAAATAATAAAGTTAAAAACGGGAATTTGCCAAACACATACACTAAAAAACAGAAACTGAAAAATCAGTTTCTGTTTTTATTTTGAAATGACATATTTTTCTTTATAAACAAGAAATATTGTAAGGGTACATAATTACACGGTATAATAAATGCAAGGAGTAGATGCAGATGGCGATAGTGAAAGCAAGACAACAGGGCGATGCTACCATAATAACTCTCCCCAGTACGCTTGAAATTGAAGCAGGGGACGAATTTTTTGTCATAAAAAAAGACAACGGAGCGATCTCTTTAATTCCAAAAACTGAGAATCCTTTTAAGGATGCGGAAGAGGGCGAGTTCTACACACCAGAAGAAAATATCGACTACAGTCCCCGTGGGAACGAAGTAGATGGTATATAAACCTCAACAGAGAGACATTGTTGTTATCGATTTCGAACCTTCCAAAGGATATGAAATAAAGAAACGCCGACCAGCCTTAGTCATGAGTAGCGACGACTACAATCGCGCCACCAATTTAGTCATCGTCTGTCCTATCACACCGACTGAAAAAGAGAGACCATTCTTCATTCCGATCGACTCAGATGAACTCCATGGGCCACAGACCAATAAGGTGAATACCAATCAAGTCTTTTCTCTGGATTATACGAAAGATGCGGGAAGAAATATCAAGTATGTCGATAGACTGGAAGAAGAAAAGTTCTATGAAATTGTGCAAATGTTTCTGCATAACTTTTCTTTCAAGATCGATGGAGGGATGGAGTAAGGTTATTCAGCAACAAACAGAAGTGACACTTCATTAACCAACAAGAAATGCTTGTTGGTTTTTTTATGCTTTTCCTAGGTGAAAAGGTGAGTGGTGGAGCCATTAAATGTAAATTTGAAACCAAAATCAGGTAAAAAATGTTTAGATGTTTACTTGTTTTTTACCTTAAATTTACTTATAATATATAAGTTAAGGTCAAAAAAGGAAGGGGAAAATATGATGGAAGATTATAGTCAACTCAACGGAAGCGGCATAGCCTTAAAAGCTTCCGATCAGTTATCCGTCTCACGCGATGAACTCAAATTCTTACTCGGTCTTAAAGACCGCATGTATCTTATTCAAGCCTTTAATCAAATTTTAACGCCCGATGCTTATGGAGATTATTCTGGTTACAGCGTGCGCTCTGTCTATTTTGATGGCCTTGACAATCAAGATTATGTAGAGCGAAGAATCAAAACACCTTTTAATAAAAGGATCCGTTTGCGAGTGTACTCGCCTCAAGACCAAACCGCTAAATTTGAAATTAAGAAAAAATGGACGAAAAATCAAATCAAAGACTCCGTTGTCGTCACGAGAGCAGATGCCATAGAAATGTTAAACGGAAACTTTGAAGTGCTTAAAAATTATGACAGTCCTACTGCTGAACTGGGTTATGAAATCTGTACCACAAGCGGCTATCGTCCTGTTTCCATGGTGGAGTACAAGCGAAGAGCGTATACCCATCCGCAATTTTCAACCCGAATCACTTTAGACAGTGACCTGCGTTATTCCGATACTAATTTAGATTTATTTACGGAAGAAGAGGTCAATTTTACAAATGTCACTGACATTACAGAGACGATTCTGGAAGTAAAATACGAACGGTTTCTTTTGCCGCAAATTCAAAAAGTGCTTTCGTTTGTTAATTTAAAGAAAAATAATATCAGTAAATTCGGAACGTCTCGCAGTCTTTTAGAGACCCACTACTATTAATAATTAATGGAGGAAATGATGATGTTTGAAGATAGCACGCCAATCATAAACTTAACCTACGGGGAAGCCTTGGCCAGTATTATTTTTGCCATGATACTAGCAGGTGTGATGTTTTTTACCTTTAAGAAAGCACATAGGAAATTAGACTATGATGCAAGTTTTAACGTCATGCTCGTCATGTTAGCTTTGATTACAACGATTATCATGATTATTGTCAGCGGCAATGTCGCCTTGTCTTTAGGGATGGTCGGTTCTCTATCCCTGGTGCGATTTAGAACGAACATTCGAGATAATCGCGACATTGGTTTTGTTTTCTGGTCCATGTTGATCGGCTTAGCAGCTGCCAACAGAGCTTACTTCATCGGAACTCTCGCTTCTCTACTCCTCTCTCTGCTCTTGTTGTATTCCAGCAGACAGATATCCATGGACGGGGCCATGCTTCTGGTCATCAGAGGACGCGATGTTGACGTAGAATACATGGAAACAATCCTTGACGAGTTTACAAGCACTTATAATTTAAAAGCACACAACTTGTTACATGACTCCTTTGAATTGGTTTATGAAATCAGATCTTCAAGCCAAGAACAAACTCAATTGGCGCAAACTATCAAGGATTTTGAAGGGGTCGACACCGTCAACATTCTAGCACCAAGCGCGGATATGATTGCTTAGTCATTATATAAATAATACAGCTCTCTCTAAGATCACATTAGAGAGTTTTTTTATACAAAAATTTAGCGGAGGGATTTTCATGAAAAAGAGACAGGATATTCTTCATTTATTAGAAGAGAAAGGCATGGCATACGACATAACGGAGCATGCCCCGCTTTTGATATGGAGGATTTAGCAAAAGCGGATCTGCCTTATCCCCATTTAGTTCCTAAGAATTTATTTTTGCGTGACGATAAAAAACGAAATTTCTATCTGGTGACGCTGAGCGGCGATAAGCAGATTGACCTTAAACAATTTCGCAACCAATACGGCACACGAGCCTTATCTTTTGCTTCAGAAAAATATCTGAACAACCTCTTAGAATTAGATGCAGGCGCAGTCTCTCCCTTTGGTTTGTTAAATGATGAAGAGAGAAAAGTAAAGTTTTATTTAGACGAAGATTTTCTCGAGTCACCAGGTATAATTGGCGTCCATCCCAATGAAAACACCTCGACTGTTTGGTTGAAAACGAGTGAGTTAGTCGCTTTAATTCAAGAACATGGCAATGTTGTGCATATCGAAGATTTATAAAGAGCAATTCTTAACAGACTCGATATAATGTATACAAAAAGGATGTGATTTTCATGGCGATTATATTACGCTTGTCTGAAGAAGAAGAGAAGTTGGTTAAAGAATACGCGAAAGCAAATGATATAACGGTCTCATCTTTGCTGCGAGAGACT
>JBHWPB010000017.1:0-2759 GCA_043424675.1 Carnobacteriaceae bacterium
CATTGGCGCAAGCATTTAGATCCGCGGATCCAAATCATCCGCCATTTAGCGAATGAGTATCATGCCGCTTTAGTTCCATTAGACGGCATCCTCAACACGCTAGGCATTGAAAATGGATTTCAGACTTATACGGGAGACGACGGTGTCCACCCCACTTTAGCCGGCCATGCGGCCATCGCGGAAGCTTGGATTCATTATTTAGATGTATAATTGAACGCGAACACCTTTGCTTTTTATTGTAAGAAGTAGAGGTGTTTTTGTTTGGAAACAAAAGAATTTTTTGTAAGAGTTTATGAAGTATAGGAGTTCTTATTTTCATGAAACACGCTCGACTAGTACAATAGAGGTATGAGTAAAAGATAATATGAAGTAGGAGGGAAGAGATGACGAAACAAAAAGTACGCCAAAAATCAGTCGGATTGAGTTTCGCAGGTGGTGGTGTTCAGGCTTGGGCTGAAGTAGCTGCTTACGCGGACTTAGAGCGGCAAGGCATAGAAGTTGATGCAGTAGCAGGTACTTCGATGGGCTCCTTTCTCGCGGCTGGTGTAGCAAGTGGCTTATCAGCAGAAGAGGTTTATCAAATTATTCGCGACACGGATGAGGCGATTGAAGAAAGTAATCTTTTTGGTATTCAAGCCTTTTTCAGTTTGTTCTCCTTACGACAACCAATGGGATTGGTGTTGATGGATAAATTGGCAGAAGTTATCCGACCCGTCAATAAATTATACGGCGAGGTGATGCTGTCTGATATTCCAAAACCATTAGCGATTCCAGCGGTCGATATTATTAGTAATAAAATGATTGTTTTCTCTAACCAACCTGAATATTTTAAAACGGTGTATGAGGATGCCGTATTCTATGAAGAAGACATTTCAGTCACCAAAGCTTGCTTGGCTTCCAGTGCCTATCCGATTATTTTGAGCCCGGTAAAAGTTGGCGATTATCAGTTGGTTGATGGAGGCACTTTGATGAATTCTCCTGCTCCTTTATTTTCAAAAGATAAAATTGAGCATGTGATCGCCTTGCGCATTCCTGTTTTGGACAATACAATACCAGCTGAAAAACGTTTGGAGGTCGCTTTACGCGCGATTAATTTGATGGTCGAAGCCCAAGAAGAATCCTTGGCTCATCAAGCCGACCAACAATATTTTTTCGATGTAAAGTTACCAGGACTTTTTAAATTTGGAGACAGCGAGCCGATTATCAGTGCGGGGGAACAGTTCGTGAAAGATCATCCCATTGATACTACCGATATCTTTGAGAAAATTGTTGATGAGCCAGTTCCTAAGAAAGAAACACCCGACGAAGCGATCAAAATTACGATCGAAAAACCGGAAACGACCCGTCAGAAAATTGGTAAACTTTGGGAACAAGTCAAAAATATTATGCATTAAAAAACACCTCAGACGAGGTGCTTTTTTTATCGAAAGATGAGTAGAGTTGAGGAAAATACGCCTTGGTTTTTATTTAAATGCATTCACTTATTTTGAAGAAATCCTAAGCCTTCGGACCATAATGTCTTTTCTCAAAGGCATTATCTTGGGGCTGGTATCCCAACTCTACTTGTGCTTCTTCATAAGAGAGACGCGGGAAAGTATTTTTGGAGATGCCATTCACAATCAGATAAGGGGTTTTAAGCTCAGCTTCTAAACAACAATCCACTAAATGATTCATATCTCGGCTAGAAAAATACATCGCTAACCCGTGTTCATCCGTATTTTCATCGAGCTCCTCATCACTTGCTTTATAATCTGCGATACGAATTCCAATCGATTCAATCCCATGAATCGCTGCATGATAAGAAGCTAAACCTTCCAAATAAACTTTCGAAACGCCATATAAATCAGCCGGACGTACGGGATCTGTGGCTTTCACTTGAACATAATCGGGATAAGCATCCACCGCATGCACAGAACTAGCAAAGATAATTCTTTTTAAATCAGGTGCCTGGGTGGCTGCTTCATATAAATTATGAGGTAGCTTATAGTTCATCTCCAGTAAGTCTCCATAAAATACTGCTTCAGCATCCGGCTCCCCCGCACGTTGGATCACATATTCAATCCCATCAAGAATCCCCTCCCAGTTCTCAGGAAGAACCAAATCTGTTTCTATAACTTTCGCACCTTCTGTTAGCTCTTGGGGAAAATCAGAAAAATCAATATCGACTAATGTTAGTTGATGTTGACCACTTAGGTGTTTTGTCAGTTCAGTACCGATTGTACCCGTTGCGCCTGTAATTAATATATTCGCCATTACATTGCCTCCTAATCAGGTTGTTTTGAAAAACAAACCATTGAGTTGATTAGAGCTTACTGCAACCCTTTCATGCATTGCAATCAATTTGCATAGGAGAAGGGCGAGCATCACTTGATTCCTCAGAAAGAATCAAGCGGATACCGTGAAATATTGAGGAGAAATTCGTTGTGTGGTTGTTTATCGCACAAAAGCTTCCTTTAAAGGAGCTCGTGGTCATATAATCAGGTTTCGTGGGCACGAGGATGTTGCTCGCGGTCACGTAATGAAGATTCGTACTCACGAGGATGACACTCGTGGTTACGTAATTGGCTTTCGTGTTCATGAGGAAGGTTTCCAGGGAAATGTAACCCGTTTTCTTACCAACGAGTGAGAAACTATCCACACAAACTATTACTGCAAAAAAAGCGTATTGAAACAGCAAGGTTTCAATACGCTTTAAGGAATATGATATTTATGGACCGCAGGGGGATCGAACCCCTGACCCATGGATTAAGAGTCCATTG
>JBHWPB010000018.1:0-5776 GCA_043424675.1 Carnobacteriaceae bacterium
TAAAACGAAAAATGAGCAACTCCTTCAAGTTTATCACAGAAAGAAAGTCACTCATTTTCTAGTTTAATTTGACAAACGAAAAAATAAAATAAAATTAATAAGTCGTCAAGATTTGTGCAATCTCTTCGTAACTCATAGCAGGAGAAAGTTCTTTAGTGCCTGGCTGGATACGTCGTGCGTAGTCATAATGATCTAAAAACTCATTAAACTCATCCGCGTTTTCTACAATGTCCGCTTGAACAAGCTTATCGACGACAAGGTAGCTGTCTTCGTTGGGATTGATGACAACTTCAATGATACCATTTTCGTCTGTTTCTTCGCCTTCTATATCGTTTTCTCCGGATGTGTCATCTGCACTTGATGTATCTTCTTCAATAGATTCTTCAGTACTCTCTGTTTCTTCAGCGAGGTTTGAGTTTTCATGAGATTGTTCACTGGCTTTTTCTTCATTTTCTTCGGTTTCTTGAACCTCTGCAACCTGACTGTTTTCTGTGTGCTCTGAAGATCCTGTCTGAGCAGAAGGATCAGCTGCAAAAATATTAGCACCTGCAACGATGATCCCTGAGATGAAGAAGGCAAGGCTTAAACCACGTACTGTTTTTTTATCTAATTTCACTGCTTATCGCTCCTCAATCGCACCTTCTGAAATATAGTTGTTGATAATGGCAGTTACCGTCTCGACTGGTACGCCTACATCTTCAGCGATACCTTCATAATTTCTGCCACGCGTATATAATTTAATGATTTGGTTTTCTGTAATAGTTGTTATGCGGTCATTCATAGGACGATCAGCTGCATGGTCAATATTTAATTTATCTTCTATAAGAGCGAGTCGTTTCCGGATATGAGTCATATCTCGAAACATATTCAGCGTAATTTCTTCCACTTCCTCTTGAATATCAGCTGTATTGTCCTCAATAAAGAAAGAATAAATAAGTAAACCAGCAGAAATTACAAAAAAGACGATGGCAATAATCCAATATGTCATGATTGATTTGCTTCCTTTCCTACTAAAATGTCCTTACTAGCTTATCATATTTTTAATTAAAAAGAAGGAGAAATAACGGTTAGAAAATATTTTTACTAGAAATTTGTACCTAATCATGATATCATACTTTCGTTGGAAGTTTAGCACTTCTATTACATATAGTTTGGAGGGATAATTATGCGCGTTGATATTACATTAGAATGTACAGAATGTAATGAGAAAAATTACATCACCACAAAAAACAAAAACACAAATCCCGATCGTTTCGAGACAAATAAATATTGTCCAAGAGAACGTAAGGTAACGTTACATCGCGAAGTAAAATAATAGGATCTATGACAAGCTAACTTTACAAGGTTAGCTTTCTTTTTTAATATTTATAATGAAGGAGATTAAAATGAGCTCTTTTCAATCGAAATTAAGGCAATTTCAACGGGGGCCTTATGTAACTTATAGTATTTTAACAATACAAGTTATTATCTTTATCTTGATGACTTTTTCTGGAGGCACCAGCAGCCTGCCTAATCTTATTCGATTTGGGGCAAAAATTAATCCGCTGATCCAAGCTGGCCAGTGGTGGCGTTTGGTCACTCCTATGTTTATTCATTTTAGCTTTATGCATCTACTTTTTAACTCACTTATTATCTATTTTCTTGGGCGGCAGTTAGAATCCATTTACGGGCACTGGCGTTATTTTTTGCTTTACATGTTAAGTGGTATTGCAGGAAACGTATTGAGTTTCGCATTTAACCATGCGATTTCAGCTGGAGCAAGTACTGCAGTTTTTGGTCTTTTTGCTGCAGCTGTAGTATTAGGTCGTCTCAATCCAGGCAACCCTTATATTCAATCTATGGGACAAAGTTATCTCACACTTATTATTATTAATTTAATTTTTAATATTTTTAGCCCGGGTGTCGACTTAGCGGGACACCTAGGAGGCCTGGTCGGCGGAGCACTTACAGCACCCGTCTTGGCCCCAACGCATGCCCGACTCAATCCCCAAAAGAGAAAAATGTTGTTTTCTGCAATTTATCTCGTAGGATTTTTAGGTTTCTACTTCTATGGAATGAGTCAGCCTTTAATATGATACAAAAGGGTGGGAAAAATGAAAAGAGCAGCAATTGGCGTAGATGTTGGTGGCACAAATATCGATTTTGGCGTGGTCTCAGATCAAGGAGAACTTTTAAAAGTGTGGTCAGAGCCTACTCCGTTGACTAGTCAAGGGCAGGACATACCTCCCCGGATTATTACAAGTCTGAATGAACATATTTTCCAGACAAATCTTATTCGAGAAGTGGAAATTATTGGCATCGGCCTTTGCGCACCAGGCGTGGTGGAGGAGGAGAAAGGTACGATAGGGGGCGCCTACAATTTAGGTTGGAAGAATTCGGTAGCTGTACGTCGTCCTCTAGAAGAAGCCTATTCCCTTCCTGTCACATTAGGCAACGATGCTTTACTTGCGGCTTATGGCGAACAATGGGTAGGGAAGGGTCAAGGGGTTCCGAACATGGTCTTAGTGACGTTAGGAACAGGAGTAGGTGGCGGTATTGTCATCAACTCAGAACTCGTTAAAGGAGCGGGAGGTTCCGCCGGCGAGATCGGTCATATCTTTGTCCAAGAAGAGGGCTATCTCTGTACCTGCGGAAACTATGGCTGCTTAGAGACTGTAGCAAGCGGCAGAGGGATCGTTCGTCTGGCACAGGATCAATATAGAACTTATAGCAAAGAATCAATGCTTGCAGCAAAGTTAGAAGAAGGCCTCCCTATAGATGCTGGAGCAATATTTGCTTATGCAGAAGCTGGAGATGTTTTTGCAAGCGAAATAGTCAGACAATTTTCAGGATACTTAGGACAGGGTTTAAGCCATATTGGAAATATTTTAAATCCTGATAAAATATTATTAGGTGGCGGAATGTCACAAGCGGGAGAGAGATTAGTTGCAGAAACAAGCAGGTCTTTCGAAACACACGTTTATCCTAATGTTCGGCAAACAACTAAAATTGAACTCGCCTCTTTGACGAATCGAGCAGGAGTCATAGGAGCAGGACGTTATCTTTTTCATGAATTAAAGTTACTGTGAGAGGGGATTATATTTGGATATTAATCAGATTATACTTTTGATATCAACACTAGCAGCTATTATCTTTGTAATATATTTAATCGTTCAACATCTTCGCCGAAAAAAAGCAGGAGAAGATATTGAACAGGAAGAATTTAAAGAAGGAATGCGTCAAGCACAAGTGATTGATGTGCGAGAACCTAATGAATTTAATGATGGCCATATCCTAGGCGCCCGAAATATTCCTTACACCCAATTAGAATATAGAACAGCTGAACTGCGGAAAGACAAACCTATTTATCTTTATGAAAATGGGATGACGTTAGCGAACCGTGCTTCTTTACTTTTGAAAAATGAAGGTTATAAAAATATCTATCGCTTAAAAGGCGGTTATAATGATTGGGACGGCCGGATTAAAACTAGAAAATAAAATATAAATAGGAGAGTTGACACTTTTTAGAGACAAAGAGTTGTCAACTTTTAATTTATTCATAATAGAAATAGACATGCTACGTCTGAAGCCACTTCTCTTTCTCGATTAGTTTAAGAAGATACGTTCCTCTTAGAGAGGTTGAGATTGGGAGAGGTCGTTTCATTCGTGGTAAGATGGAGCTACAGAAAAGGAGACGTCTATAAAACATGTCAAAAGAGAAACTAGTGGTCATCGTAGGCCCTACTGCGGTTGGGAAAACAGCATTAGGCATTGATTTAGCTAAAGAATTTAATGGGGAGATTATCAGTGGTGATTCTATGCAGGTATACAAGGAGCTTGATATTGGAACAGCTAAGGTCACTCCAGAAGAAGCTGAGGGTATCCCCCATCATCTGATTGATATCCGAGAAATAAATGAAGATTACGATGTAGCTGATTTTCAAAAAGAAGCTGAATGGATCATTTCTGATATCAATCAACGTGGGAAATTGCCCATCCTTGTGGGCGGGTCAGGTTTATACATAGAATCTCTGATTTATAATGTTTCACACGGCGGTGACAGCGAAAAAAATGAAGTGTTTCGCTATGAAATGGAGACTATAGCTCGTGAAAAGGGGCGACCTTATTTATGGAACATTCTGCACGAGAAAGATCCTGTAGCAGCAGAGAAAATACACGAAAATAATAAACAACGTGTGATTCGAGCACTGGAAGTCATTCATGAAACGGGCGAGTTATTTTCCTCTTTTCAAAGTGAACGCAAAACGAGAGATAAAAAATATGATACTTATATTATCGCTCTGGATACCGACCGAAAGAAACTCTACGAACGGATCCATCGACGGATAGATATGATGTTGGCAATGGGATTAGAACAAGAGGCCCGTATGCTCTATGAGACAACTTCACCTGATGCCCAATCGCGGACCGGTATCGGCTACAAAGAATTTTTTCCTTATTTTGAAGGAAAAGCAAGTTTCGAAGAGGCGTTAGAAAAGCTTCGGATTAACTCAAGACAGTATGCTAAACGGCAGCTCACTTGGTTTAGAAATCGGACCCCGGTTGATAGATGGGTAGATTTGATAGAAAATCCAGAAGCGAAAGAAGACATCGTGCAAGACGTCAGAAGACATATCCAATGAAGGAGGATGATTCAGTGGAAACCAATATAAAATCAGAGGAACGAATTATCATTGTAGGCTTACAGACTAAAGGGAAAGATAGTGACTTCCATTATTCCATGGACGAGCTGGAACAACTTGCAGAAAATGCAGGAGGGAACGTGGTCAGTCGTCTCACTCAAAAAAGAGATGAAGTGGACCCCCGTACATTTGTTGGAAAAGGTAAACTGCACGAACTTAAAAGATTAGTAGAAGAGTTAGAGGTCTCGACTGTGATCTTTAACCAAAACCTTTCTCCCAGCCAAGTCCGCAATATTCAGGAAGAAATCGATGTTAAAGTCTTAGATCGAATGCAGCTTATTTTAGATATCTTCGCTATGCGCGCCAACAGTAAAGAAGGACGTCTGCAGGTTGAACTCGCACAGTTGAATTATCTGCTTCCCCGTCTATCAGGACAAGGTATCAACCTTTCGCGTCTGGGTGGGGGGATTGGAACGCGTGGTCCTGGAGAAACAAAGCTAGAGATGGACCGCCGTTATATCCAGAATCAAATATCTGACATCAAAAATGAATTGAAAAAAACAGAAGAACACCGAGAGAGAAACCGCAAGCGCCGTAAAGAATCAGGTGTCTTTCAGATAGGTCTTGTCGGTTATACCAATGCAGGAAAGTCAACGCTATTGAATGTATTGACGGACCAGGCTGACGAAGCTTATGAAAAGGATGAACTTTTCGCAACGCTTGATCCGATGACTCGTCAATTGAGACTAGATAACGGAATGCAAGCGACAATCACTGATACCGTTGGTTTTATTCAAGACTTGCCTACAGAGCTGGTTGAAGCTTTTCAATCTACACTTGAAGAGACGAGAAACGTTGATTTAATTATTCATGTGATAGATGCTTCCAGTGAGAATCTCAATGTTGAAGAAACTACCGTTTTGAATTTACTCCATGAGATAGGTATGGAAGATATTCCCCGTCTGACCGTTTACAATAAAAAGGATCTCTTAGTAGACCCTTCTTCTTTTAATCCAGGTATTTTCCCGCATCTGCTTATATCTGCACGTTCCGAGGAAGGAGTTCAGGAATTACAAGACGCCATGGCAGATAAAATAGAAGAAATTTTAATCCCATATCGCGTTTCCATACCGGCTTCAAAAGGAGCAGACTTT
>JBHWPB010000019.1:0-3287 GCA_043424675.1 Carnobacteriaceae bacterium
TACTTTGCAGAAAATATGTATTTAAATATTTTGAGCACTAGATTTCATTTAATTATCTTATTTATACTTTATCGGTTTTCCAACGTTTCTGCGTCTAAGATAGAAACATCTGTCGGGATTTCAGCCTCTACGGATTCTCCGCTGTTTAAGTCCACAGCTGTTTCTACAGCGACTTGGCCCATCTCTTCTGGCTTTTGCTCAACTGTCAGCAACATGGTTCCTGCTTCGACAGCAGCTAGCGCATCTTCATTGGCATCGAATCCTGTTACTAAAATATCTTCTCCAGGCGTCATACCCGCCCCATTGATCGCTTCAATTGCGCCTAAAGCCATCTCATCGTTGGCAGCGACAATCGCTCTCAAGTTAGGGTGGGCTTGCAGCAAGTTTTCTGTGACCGTTAATCCTTCTGTACGGTCAAAGTTTGCCGTTTGAGAGGCAACAATATTAGCATTACCTTCCAAAGCTTTCATGAAGCCTTGTTGACGGTCGATTGCACTGGATGCTCCAGGTACACCTTCTAGAATAGCGATCTCATCTCCATCTTCTAAATAGCCCAGCAATTCTTCACCGGCTATTTGAGCAGCGACTTCGTTATCTGTTCCAATGAAGGTATCGACTTCTGCCCCTTCGACCTCTCTGTCTAACGCAATCACTGGAATACCTTGGTCAATCGCGCTTTGAACAGCAGGGCCGACGGAAGCCGAGTCTTCTGGATTCACGATCAATACATCGATGCCTGTCGTAATCAAATCTTCGATATCCGTACTCTGTTTGGCTGGGTCATTCCCCGCATCGATAACGCTGATCTCGATACCCAGTTCTGCTGCTTGAGCTTCTGCTCCGTCAGCCATAGAGACAAAGAACGGATTGTTTAGTGTAGATATAGAAAAACCGATGGAGAGATCTCCGGAAGCCTCATTATTTCCTGTATCAGCAGGTTCAGTTGTTTCCATGTCTTCCGTTGTAGTGTCTTCGGTGCCAGTTCCTCCCCCGCCTGTCTCTGGTTCTTCCATGGTACAAGCTGCCAAGAAAATACCTAAAGTAAGCAGTGCAAGTAAACCTAACAATCGCTTCAATGATTTTTTCATTTTTGAATACTCCTCGCTCTTATTTTTTGTATTATTTTCTCTGGAATCTGTCGACTAAGACCGCTAATAAAATCACAATTCCTTTGACAACATCCTGGTAGTACGAAGAAATGCCTAAGATATTCATTCCATTACTTAAGACTGCAATGATCAACACACCAAGTAAGGTGCCTGATAATTTCCCCCTTCCTCCAGCCATACTGGTTCCCCCGATAGCGGTTGCTGCAATGGCATCTAATTCGTAGCCCTCACCGAGAGTCGGCTGAGCTGAGTTTAATCGAGAAACTAGAATGATTCCCGCTAAAGTGGCAGTTAAACCCGATATAGAATAGACAACTAATTTTACTCTGTCGGTATTTATTCCCGACAGTTGGGCGGTGCGTTCATTGGAACCAACTGCATATATTTTTCTTCCAAATGTTGTTCTATTCAACATGAAAGATAAAATTAAGAAGGCAATAAACAGAATAATTACGGGTACTGGTATCCCTATAATTCTTCCTCTGCCAAGGAATGCTAGAAGTTCTGATCCGGCATATTGTACACCCGTCACGTTTGAAATAGGGCGGCCATCTGTATAAATAAGAGTTAATCCTCGATAGACAGTCAAGGTGATCAAGGTCGCAATAAAGGGCTGAAGTTTTGCTTTTCCAACTAAAACACCAGAAATCAATCCGAGAAATGTTCCGAAAATTAACGCCAAGACCAGAGCCAACGGTATAGGTATCCCTAGATTGACAATCATGCCAGCGAATATCACACCGCTTAAACCAAGTGTTGCCCCTACGGATAAATCAATGCCGCCCGTTAAAATAACCAGTGTCATTCCAAAAGCGATTAAACCGTTAATCGAACTCTGGCGCAAGAGGTTCAGCAAGTTGGAAAAGGTCCTAAATTGGGGGCTGATGAGAGACATCAAAATAACCAATACAATTAAAGCAATCGCTACACTATATTCATGTATATTCTCATTAATTTTCTGCCTGAAGTTCAACGAGTTCCCCTCCTGTCGCTAATGTCATGATATTTTCCTGAGTAGCAGCTGTCCGATCGATGATCCCCTGGAGTTTGCCTTCATGCATAACCGCCACTCTATCGCTCATGCCGATAACTTCGGGCAAATCTGACGACACCATAATAATAGAGAGGCCTTCATCTGTTAGTTGATTCATCATTTTGTAAATTTCTTCCTTGGAACCGACATCCACTCCTCTGGTTGGTTCATCTAAAATAAGAATTTTAGGGTCTGTCAACACCCATTTTGCGATGAAGGCCTTCTGTTGATTTCCTCCGCTTAAATGTTCTATAGAGGTCTCGATACTTTCCGTCCGAACATTAAAATCTTGCACTGCTGTTTCAGATAGGCTTTCTTCTATCTTTTCATTGATAACACTGTTTTTTGCAACTTTTCTGAAGTTAGCTAATGTAAAATTCTCTCTGACGCTTTTATCCAACAACAACCCTTCACTTTTACGGTTTTCAGATACCAGAGCGAGTCCATGCTTCATGGCAGTTTTGGGATTATTAATCTTCACCTCCATCCCGTCTATATACAATTCCCCAGTCCTTATTTCCCTGTCACCAAAAAGACAATGCATGAGCTCCGAGCGTCCTGAACCCATCAAACCGCTGAACCCTAATATTTCGCCACTACGAACTTCAAAAGAGATGTCTTCCAATAAGTGGCCGTCTGAAAGTTTTTTAACTTCCAACTTAGGTTTCTGAATATGGGGGTCTCTTAGAGGAAACTGTTCTGTCAATTCTCTTCCTATCATCAATTGAATGACCTCTTGTGGGGTCGCTTTTTCCGTTTTTAAGGTATCGATATATCTGCCATCCCGCATCACCGTGATCTTATCCGTTAATTGAAAGACTTCTTCCATACGGTGGGAAATATAAATAATAGAGACCTGGTCCTGTTTGAGCTGCTTAATGATCTCAAATAAAACCTGTGATTCTGTATCAGTCAAGGCAGAAGTGGGCTCGTCCATAATGATGACTTGGGCATTCGCCAGCAAAGCTTTACAGATTTCCACCAGTTGTTGATTCCCCACCGACAGCCTGTCCATGGGTGTACTGGGATCAAAATACAAACCAATTCTTTCAAGGATTTTGATACTCTCTTTCTCCATCTCCCTCTGATCGATGACACCAAATCTGTTTTTTATTTCTTTATTTAAGAATAAATTTTCTTAGATG
>JBHWPB010000020.1:0-18004 GCA_043424675.1 Carnobacteriaceae bacterium
CTCTCGAATTTAAAAGTTTGTCTCGCTCATTATTGTAAAAATTGAATTGACGATTGTAAGTTGAACTTACAATCGATATGCGACAGCGGACCTTGTCCGCCGTCTATAAGTGTCCTGTCTTATCGAAATAAAACAAGGACTCCTGCACGTTTGGTTGTTCTTATTGTTTTGTTCAGTTTTCAAAGATCGCCGTCGAATAAAAGTTAATTTGTTTTAAGCGACTAATATATCTTACACCGCCTCATTATATTTGTCAAGGGGAAATTTGTTTTTTTATAAATTGTTTTGATTTCCTCAAAAACATATATTGTTTTGGCGACGAAATATATATTACCACCACTCATATTTTAAGTCAACTCTATTTCTGAAAAAAGGCTTTATTTTTCCCCTTCCAAACTTTTCATCTCTCTTTATTCTTTATATAGCGGGCTTACGTGCAGACAAAAATATAAATAGAATATAACAAAAAACACGTACGATAAGTTCGCACGTGTCTTAATTGAAAAGAAATAAAGTTATCAGGTTTCTTTTTGATAAAGGTTGAGATCGATTTTCTCTGTTCCTACTCCAACGTTATTTTTTCTTTCAATAAACTTCAACCCCTGAGATTGATAAAATTTATTTAGCGACGGAGACTCAGCATTGCAATCTAATCTCAATCCTTTTTTGTTATCATTTTCTGTCATACTCAATGCTTCTTGGACTAATTTACTGCCCAGGCCTTCTCCTGAATAGGCACGATCAATAGCTATGCGATGGAGATAATTATAATCTGAACCATCTTCTCCGCCCCATAAATCTTTGTCCCATTCACTCGGCTCATCGATTAATGTAAAGACTCCCATGGGTTTATCATCATCCCATGCGATGTAAACTTTTCCTGAATCTATGTGTTTTGTCGTACCATGAACATCTTGACCTTCTAAGAGCTCTGACCATTGTGCCGATCCCATCGACTGTAACCACTTCGCTGCATCTATTAAAATGGTATTTACAGTTTCTTTATCTTTAGGTAGAGCTTGTTTTATTTCCATACTTATCCCTCATTTAAACGCGATTTTAAATCTTCACTCAATTCTTCATAACCTGGTTTGCCAAGTAAAGCAAACATATTTTCTTTGTAAGCTTCTACGCCAGGCTGGTTGAATGGATTGACCGCATTCAAGTAACCAGATACAGCAACTGCTGCTTCAAAGAAGTAAACTAAATGACCCAACGTATAAGCAGACATATCCGGAAGGGTGAGAATCAGATTCGGTACGCCTCCATCTAAATGCGCTAACAAGGTACCCTCAAATGCTTTTTCATTTACTTCGTTCATATCTTTGGAAGCGATATAATTAAGTTCATCGAGATTTTCTTCTTCATAAGGTATTTCAGATGAAGCGCGTGGTTCTTCTATCTTTAAAACGGTCTCAAATAGTTGACGCCTTCCGTCTTGAATATATTGACCCATCGAATGCAAGTCTGTTGAAAAATCAGCACTTGCTGGGAAAATACCTTTTTGGTCTTTCCCTTCTGATTCCCCAAACAACTGCTTCCACCACTCCGCGAAATAGCTTAAAGAAGGCTCGTAGTTAACGAGCATTTCGATTGTATAACCTTTGCGGTACAAGATATTTCTCAGAGCAGCGTACTGATAAGCCTCATTCTGACCCAGTGCTGCGTCGCTATATTCTTCCATCGCATCTCTTGCACCCTGCATCAGATCATCTATCTCGACTCCACTCACTGCAATAGGTAAGAGGCCTACTGCAGTTAAGACAGTAAAGCGACCTCCAATGTCGTCTGGGATGATGAAGCTTTCATACCCTTTTTCTGTAGCCTCTTGTCTCAAGGCACCCTCGCTCGAATCAGTCGTCGCATAAATTCTGCTTGCGGCTTCTTCAGCATTATACTTCTTATGAAGAATCTCTTTAAAGATACGGAAAGCAATCGATGTCTCTGTAGTTGTTCCCGATTTAGAAATAACATTGATAGAGAAATCTTTTTCTCCAATAAGTTCAATGAGCTCCTGAATATAAGTCCCACTGATACTGTTGCCGGCAAAGAAAATCTGCGGACCTTTTCTCTGAACAGTCGGCAGTTCATTATAGAAGGTGTGGTTCAAAAAATGTAGTGCAGCTTTTGCTCCCAGATAAGACCCTCCTATTCCTATAACGACAAACACTTCAGAATCAGCTTGTATTTTAGCTGCGGCTTCTTTAATCCGACTGTATTCTTCTTTATCATAATTTTCTGGCCAATCTAGCCAGCCTAGATATTCGTTTCCAGGGCCCGATTTTTCTCCTATCTGTTTATGAGCAAGCGTCACTTGCGGCTGGATATTATTCAGCTCCTCTTGTGTAACAAAAGCATCCACAACGTTGGCTGCATCAAACTTTAAGTGTGACATCATAGGTCTCCTTTATTTTTTACTTTTTTGGGAACGATAGTCTTTGATGTATTCCAAGGATTCGTCGATCCATTGGGGCATTTTAGATTCAATCGATTTAAATTTCGTTTGGCTTTTTCGTTTTCCATAACGACGGTGGTAACTTTTAGAGTCACGATCTGTATCGACTTCTTCTAAAGCTCTGTAAGAGAGGCTGATTTGTTTTGTATACTCATCGATATCCATGATAAGAACCTCAACCTCTTCACCATACTCAATATAATCATGTATATCTTCGACATAGCCATTGGTTACTTCAGAAATATGCACGAGTCCTTGGGTTTCTGCATCAAGTTGAACAAAAAATCCATAAGGTTGTACTCCTGATACGGTACCTGTGACTTTTTGCCCAATACGGTACTTCATGTAATCACAGCCTTTTATTTAACACTCACTTACATCTAAACTGACCGATTATTATACTTCTTCGACAGTCGTGCTTTCTATAACAACATCTTCTAAGGGTTTATCGGACATATTGGTTTCTACTGCTTGAATCTCATTGACAACATCCATACCCTCGATGACGTGCCCAAAGACAGTATGTGCTCCATCTAACCAAGGAGTGCCGCCCTCTTCTTTAAAGACTTCAATAATCTCTTCAGGATATCCCGCTGGTGCTAATTGCTCCTGCATTCTCTGAGGTACTTCACTCAGAGTAACAATGAAAAATTGACTGCCATTTGTATCTGGTCCAGCATTCGCCATGGAGAGCGCACCGTTCAAGTTAAAGACTTCGCGTGAAATTTCATCTTCGAATGGTTCTCCCCAGATACTTTCTCCTCCAGCACCTGTTCCTGTCGGGTCCCCTCCTTGAATCATAAAGTCTTTGATAATACGGTGGAAAGCAATTCCATCGTAATACCCGTCTTTTGCGTGAGTCAAGAAGTTTTCAACGGCTTTAGGTGCGTGCTCTTCGAACAAAACAATCTTAATATCACCATGATTGGTGTGTAAAGTCACCTTAGGTCCTTCTACTTTTTCTAATTGTAATTGTGGAAAACTTGTCATTTTCTATCTCCTTCTTATTCTATATTTTTATTCTCTTATATTCTATCAATCTTTGACTAAAAAGAAAAATTGGAGTCTATTTGTAAGCACTCTCTTCTTCTTTATCAAAAAAGTCGAATTCAACAATCTGAACTCGACTTTATTCTCATTTATTTTGGCGTAAAGAGCGTTTCCCTAAACGATAGATGATGAAAAACAATAACATCATGATGAAAAAAGCAAACATAAAACAATACATAAAAAATTCTTGTGGCAAAGCTAAAATAATAGGATCAGTACTCGGATTAAAAATCCAATCGTCATTATTGAATAAAAGTTCGTGAAAGATAACAAACATGCGGTCAAAATTTACCGCGAGCAATCCCAACAGCACTACTGGGATAATCATCGCCCAGCGAAAGGGGCGAATTAAGATCGAAAACCCATCTGTTCTCCTTAGGTTTCGAAGAAAGAAAAAGGATAAAGCAGCAGAGACTGCCATAGCGATATAATTTATCCAGAATAATATTTTCACCTCATAAAAGTGAAATAAGCCGCTCTCTGAACTAGAAAAATCGGGCATGTTGAGTTTATTCACCCAAGGCTTATTGAGATATTCTAGTAGAATCTGATAATTTTCCATCAGCTGCTCGTGTGAGAGCCCCAGTTGGTCAGCGATATTGAAGTGCTGAGCCGTCCAACTGTAGAGAGGCGTAAACCAGATCGTCGCTGCAATGCTGAAGGTGATGATAAAGACGATTAAAGAAGCCGTGCCTAACCCTCTTCTTATCCGTTGGGAAGAGGACATCACAATACTTCCCAATCATTCAAGGTTTGAGCGGTATAAGTAGGCTGTTTGTCTTTTTCCTTCAGTTCCTCTTCTGTCGTCAGTCCGGTGAAGACCATGAGCGTATCCAGTCCATTGTTGAGTCCAAATAGAATATCCGTCTCATAATTATCTCCGACCATTACCACAGATTCTTTTTTCAAGTTTAACTGCTCCAATGCTTCGTCGATCATCACTTCTTCCGGTTTGCCTATAATAGTTGCTTCTGTTGAAGAAGCCACTTCTAGAAAAGCTATTGTCGCTCCTGCACCGGGTTCCAGCCCTTTTTCTGTCGGGAGGTTTGTATCCGGGTTAGTACCGATAAACTCCGCTCCCCCTTGGAGTGCAAAGGTTGCTGTTGTGAGCTGGTCATAAGTGAGCGCTGTATCCATTCCTACCACAACGGCTTCTGGATTTTCTTCTGTAAAAATAAAACCTGCATCTTCTAGGACAGAATGCAGATAAGAACCACCGATGACATAGATTGTTTCAACTTCTTTACTTAAAAGATAGTCCCGGGTAGCTTGTGAAGAAGTATAGACCTCTTCAGGATAAGCCTCTATATCAAAAGAACTCAATTTTTCTGCCACACCTTCGGGATGAGACGTTGAATTATTTGTCAGAAAAAGAAACTTTTTACCTTTTTCTCGTAAGCGTTCAATAAAGAGAGGCGCTTCTTCGATTTTTTCTTCACCTAAATACATCGTCCCATCTAAATCTATTAAATAGCCATCGTATGCTTGTCTAGTCAATTCTCTTCCTCCTGCTTTTTATTTTTAATTTTGAATTTTGAATTTCTTCTGCCTTTTTTATACTTCCCTTTTCCAGAACTCTTTTTAGAGTTGTGCTGTCTACTTTTTGAATATTCAGGAAAGACGGTCTTTTCATCGAGTCTTCTTAAAACAAAATAGCTGCAGCCAAAACTACAATATTCCAGCAAATAATCTTCCAAACTGGAAATACGCATATCGAGAGGTACATTTTTTGTTTTATCGTAAAAGAAGCCACGGAGACGGAGTTGATCGTAACTCCAATCTCCTACTAAGAAATCATACTTTTCTAAAATAGAACTATAGCGCTCTTCTAAAGCCTTTGTGTCTATACCGCCTTTATCTTCTATAAGTTCGTAACGGCTTCCGTAAATACTATAAATATTATCTGAAATATGAAAGACTTTTTCCTTTTTTTTATTGTGTAAAATGTTATCAAGTTGTTTTTCCATCTTTTTTTCACTTGTTTCACTCATAATCGACTTGGCCTCCTTCTAGCGGAAATTTTACTTCTAAATACGAACCTACTACTTCGCGTATAAATTCTGGAAACAACATTTCAATTTTCCCTTCTTCACTTATGACTGGAAAGAAAGAAGAAAAAAGCATAAAGTCCACTGTTGTAAAGGTATATTTTTTATCTTCTACCACCCTTTCGCCTAACCATAAAAGGGCGTCATCCTCATTTAAACCCATCCCTTTGAATGCAAAGGCTTCAAGACGGTCGCCTCTAAATCCAACACCAACAAAACGCTCTTCATTAAAAAAAGCTTTGACTTCTTCAATAGATTCCACTAACTCTTTTATATGTTTCCCTTTCAGGGTTATACGGACCAATCTCATAGAATGTGGCAGCAACTCATGTAAGTCTTTATGAGTCACAATACCTTGCTCTAGATCCTTCAAAAAGAGCCCCGTCAATAAAATGGCTGCATCTGTCTCACCTTTATAAGCTACCGCATCTAAACCGAGCTGAATCAAGTCAGTATGTTGGTTTGTTTTTTTAATGAATGTTTTCGGCAGATTGGCAATCTTTCTCTCATTAAGAATAGCTTGTCCCTGGTTATAATAATCCGCAACTCGCTCTCCTTCGCTTTCGACAGCAGGCACATCATTTTTTAAATTAAACAAGCGGACTGATGTATCAAAAGTGTCATCACCCAATTCAACTTTAATATGCCCCACGTATTCTCCATGGCGTCCGGCCCCTGTAAGCAAAGTATCCCGCACCCATTCTCCTTGAGGCAGAACGTGATGCGTATGGGCACCGATGATCAGATTAATCTCTGGGAATCTTTCTGCAATTTCCCTATCATAATAAATACCAAGATGTGAGAGCAGAATAATAAAGTCACACTCTTTGATAGAAGGAAGAATCTCTTGGATCACTTCCATCGGAGGGAGAACCTCCCATCCCAAAGGATTATAACTTTTTTCGAAAGGATAAGTTAAACCAAAAACCCCTATTTGTCGACCTTCTTTCGTGTCATATATCTTTGCAGGCTGAGCCCATTCCGGTGACTCTTTAGTCTCTATGTCTACCAGGTTGGCTAAGAGCACATCATAGTCGACACCGTCATAAAGAGAATTAAGCTCTTCTTTTCTTTCCCCCACACCTTCGTTGTTGCCGATTGTTATAGCATCGTACTGAGCATTTTCCAATAATTTCGAAATAGCTTTTCCTCTAGTAGCTTCAGCCAGTGGATGCCAACGATCAACTGCATCGCCTAAATCAAAGGAAAAATAATTAGTGGAGGCCCTATCTTCCATTGCCGCCCGGCTCCCTCTGAGCAGAGCTTCTGTTCGCGGCCAACTTTCGAGATGTGAATGAATATCATTAGTATGAAAGATGTGAATTTTTTCCATATTGGAACCTCCCTGAAATGGTTGTATCTTCATTTCTCATTATACTCGAATCACAGCAAAAAGAAAAAAACTAGCGCAAAGTTTGTATTTCACCTTTACACCAGTTCTTGTTTAGTCTTCACTTAATGTACAATTCTCACTTGAATTCCCGTAGGATCAGTCAGTTGAATGTAGTCTTTCTCTAAATACTCAATATTTTCTTCATCCAGATGAGACTGAAGAGACTGATAAGTGTCTTCTTCAGCGGTTGCGATTTCGTAATATCTCAAGCCAGGATCGAGCGGATCTATCTTTTCATCAGGTTCTGAGCGCCAGACATTAAAAGCGACATGATGGTGGTAGACTCCGGCTGCTAGGAAATAAGCCTGGTTCATCATATTAAACTTCAATCCGAATCCTAAATCTTCCATATAAAAATCCTTTGATTCTTTTACACTGGCCGCCGCTAAGTGGACATGCCCCATCATTGTTCCTGCCGGCATCTTTTGAGGAGGCACTTCGTCTGCTTCTCTGATGACCCCTTCTGCATCCATGGCGATGGTATAACCCGGAATAGTGCCGTCTTCATTAATCGTCCATGTCTCTTTTGGTCGATCTGCATAAATTTCGATGCCATTCCCTTCTGGATCCGCTAAATAAAGCGCCTCACTGTACCCATGGTCTGACGCGCCTTGTAATCGTACCTCATCTAGCAGCATGCGTTTCAATACGTTTCCTAAATCTTTTCTCGACGGCAGTAAAATCGCAAGGTGGTACAAACCGTTAGTATGTGTCTTATTATTTGAGCGCTCCGTCTGATATAGAGAAACGAGTGCGCGGTCATCTTCTTTTATACCAAGATGAGCTTCTTGCTCTGTTTTCTTTAAAACACTCAACCCAATGATTTCTTCATAAAATTGAGTTAAGCGCTCTAGATTAGTTACATTAAGTCCTACTCGACCCATTCTTGTCGTTTCAGGCAATTCAAAAGTCATTTTTACACCCCTATATTCAATCACTTACTTAAAATAAGCAATGTTCATATATATAATATCATAATCTAAATAATAAGCCAATAGAAATTTTGATGTTTATCGCTTTGTAATCAATAGAATTAAAAACATCCTTTACGGAAGCCGCAAAGGATGTTGAATTAATCGAGAGAGTCTATGAAGTGATTTTATATGCTTCCAAAAATTTAAGCGATTCTTTTTCCAAATATTCACTTAAAACATCTAAGACCGCTTGATCTTCATTGGAGCCAATTTCATAGCGGCAGTATTTTTTCAAGTCATCATCGGCATTAGACATGGCGATACTATAGGTGACCTTTTCCATCATATCTAAATCGTTGAGACTATCCCCGAAAGCTATGGTTTCTTCGGGACTGATGTCATATTTTTCTTGGAGCATTTCAATGACTTGTCCTTTCCCACCTGATGCATTATAAACAGAAATCCAATCCTCTTCTGATGTTACAGCAGTTACTTCTTCTAATTCTTCTTCAAGATAGACCATCATCTCTTTGATCTTGGACAGAGAAAGGTCAGAATAGATCGCAACGTTGACGATATTCTCGTCTTCAGGTATATCTTCAAATGTCTCTACATATTCCCAAGATTCACGGTATACACTGAAGACCGATTCGATATCCTCAGGAATAGGCGGTGTATAGGTATTATAATCTGTGCTAGCTAAGGGGTAAAATTCATCCTGATCCGCCATGATTTCTTCGATTTTTTTCATATCTTCTGAAGTAACACCGATAGCTTGAAGCTGCTCGCCATTTTTTCTGATGTCATTTCCATTGTCTGCTGCAAAATAAATATTTTCTCGCAACTCTTCATCCTGGATGTAATCCATCAACTTAGGGTAGTCATTACCGCTCGCGATACATATTTTAATTCCTTCACTCTTTAATTCGCTGAAGACTGAACGAAGCTTTTCTTCATCGTAGGTCTTATCTGACCTTAACAATGTTTCATCCATATCAATAGCGACCAATTTGATGCTCATTTTTTCCTCCTAAAAACATAAATTATCAAGTTAATTTATTTCTTCTAAGAAACTCTCTCCATTCTCTATAGGTTCCAAGCCAAAATTATCGAGAAGAGTGGCTGCAATATCGGCAAAGTGACCTTGTTCGATTTCACCTGTACTGTTTAATCTCTTAGAGAAAACCAATAGAGGAACATATTCTCTCGTATGATCTGTTCCAGTAAAAGTAGGATCATTTCCATGATCCGCTGTGATAATTAGTAGATCATCATCTCTTAATGCTTCTACTATCTCTGGCAGTCTTTCGTCGAAGTCCTCCAAAGCCTGTGCATAACCTTGAACATCTCGGCGGTGGCCAAATTTCGCGTCAAAATCAACAAGATTTGTGAAACTCAATCCTTTGAAATCTTGCTTCATCACTTGAAGTAATTTATCTACTCCATCCATATTATGATCAGTATGGACAGATTCTGTGATGCCTTTGCCATTAAAGATGTCATTGATCTTACCTACCGCGTAAACAGCAAAGTTCTCCTCACTTAAAACATCCAGGGCTGTTTTCCCAAAAGGATCCAGTGCATAATCTTTACGGTGATTATTTCTTCTTTCAAAGTTTCCTGGTTCTCCTACAAAAGGACGCGCGATAATGCGTCCCACCATATAAGGTTCATCCTTTGTTATTTCTCTTATATATTTACAGATTTCATAGAGCTCTTCCAGAGGCACAACCTCTTCATGGGCAGCAACTTGCAAGACGGGGTCTGCCGAAGTATAGACGATCAGTGCCCCAGTATCGATATGCTCCTGCCCTAAATCTTCAATGATCTGCGTGCCGCTGGCGGGAATATTTCCGATCACTTTGCGTCCTGTATGTTCTTCAATCTGAGCAATAAGTTTATCTGGGAAACCATCTGGGAAAGTCCGAAAAGGTTTATCAATGTTGAGCCCCATAAGCTCCCAGTGTCCCGTCATGGTGTCTTTTCCGACTGATACTTCTTCCAGCTTTGTGTAATAAGCTTCGGAGGGATCTGCAGGCTCAATACTCTCTAATGGTTCAATGTTTCCTAAGCCCATGGCTTGAAGATGAGGTACGTCAAGTCCTGCTTCTTTAGCGATATGACCAAGTGTATGAGCGCCTCTGTCTCCAAAATCTTCTGCGTCTGGTGCTTCTCCTATGCCGACAGAATCCAACACAATCACATGTATACGATTATACTCCACTGTTAAACATCCTCACTCATTGTTATGACTTTTTTACATCGAACTTGCTCAAAGAAGAAATGAGCTCCTTGCGGTAATCTTCATTGTCAGCTGTCATAATGACACGGCAATTAGGCTCATTAGTATTTCTAGGACGCGTATCTGCTAAAGATTGGCCGGCGTTTTGTGCGGAATCATAATAAATGACAATATCCAAATCTTCCGTTTCGAAGAGCTCAGGCTTTATCATATACATAAAAGGCATCACGTCATGGGGTGTCATCCTGCGTCCTATCCCCGTTGATTCAGCAAAATCAATATAACCGCTAGTAATGTCGTTCAAGAAAGAACCCAATTCAGGATTATCTGAAGCTATTGCTTCTAAATCTTCTTCAAAGACATAAGTGCTTTCTGTAACGTTTAATCCGGCCATTAAAAGAGGCACACCGCTATCAAAAACTATCCGAGCGGCATGAGGATCTGCAAAAAAGTTGAATTCCGCTGCAGGTGTAGCGTTTCCTGCACCGATACTTCCCCCCATAATAGCGATTCCTTTGATCTTTTCTTTAAGATGTGGGTACCCGGCTAAGAGTATTGCGATATTTGTCAAAGGACCTATTGCTACAATTGTAACAGGTTCTGCTGCAGCGGTTAAAATATCGACATAAGCCTCTAAAGAATTCTTCTCAGCTAAAGGGGCTAAATCTTCATCCTTAAATTCATAACCATGAAGGCCATTTTTCCCGTGGACATTTGAAGCTAATTCTATATCGGAGACGAGTGGCTGGGCTGCTCCTTGGTAAACTGGAATCTCATTTGCTTCCACCATACCAAGAATACCGCGCGCATTACGTGTCGTATGTTCTATCCCCACATTTCCTGATACGGTATGTACGGATAAGACATCAAAGTGTTCTTTTGATAAGGCATAAAGAATAGCTAGGGCATCATCAATTCCAGGGTCTGTATCGATAATAATCTTTTCTTTTTTTGACATATCTAATCTCCTTATTTAATATAATTTTATTTCTTGGTAACGTCTATCCAGTAAAAAACTCATTATGGCATAGAAAATAAAAATGAGCACTGTGAAACTAAAAATAGCTGTAATAGAAATATCTGCAATGATAAATCCTGTCAACCAAGTCGTTACTGCGTTCAATAACATATTTATGGTGCCGATCGCTCCGGTTATCGCTCCTGCTTGTTCTGAAAATAAGAGACCTCCCATATTAATACAGAAAGAGAAATACGTGGCAACAAAAGCTCCGAGAAGAGTCGATAAGGCAAATAATAATAAAGTATTGTTAGTGAATAAAAGCGCTGTAAAAACCAGCAAGGATAAGAGAGAGTTGATGACCATAAGTCTCGAGACATCCACTCTTCGTAGGATCTGTGAAAAGAGTATCGCTCCAACTACACCGCCAATTTGATAGTAAGTTAAAATGTTAAGGGCGACCGCTTCTATCATCCCTTTTTCTGCCTGCATATAAGTGGGAAGCCAAGTGAAAACTACCGCATTAATAATAGCATAGCCTCCCATACAGAGAAAGACCAGCACTCCTTCGCGTTTAGGGTGAGGTTTTTCAGAGAAAAGCAAGATAGGTTCTGCTCCATCATCCGATATTTCACTTGCTCTCTGAGGGAATTTCGATCTCAGCGTAATCAGAATTAAAAGTAGCCCGTAAACAAACCAGAAGAAAACTAAATATCGCCAAGAAACGTTATTGGCCACCAGCCAGCTGACAACAGCAGTTGTAAGGGCTCCGCCTGAGGAGAAGAAAAATTGGACTAAAGTTTGAGCCGGAGCTGCGTTCTCTCTAAAGACATCAAATAATATAGCCATTCCCGGGGCATCCATCAGCCCGTGCCCTATTCCTCCTATAAAAGCGAATAACAAAGCCAGATAAAAATTGTTGATAAAGACGTAAGCTAACATGAATAAGGAAAAACAGGCAGCCCCGAGAGCGACAATCGGCTTCCTTCCATAACGATCTGATAAAGATCCACTGATATAGAGAAGAAGAAAAGTTCCTAGACTTTTAGCGGAAACTAACATAGCGGTCTCACCTATCGTCCGCCCGAAGTCCTGTGCTAAGAGCCCCATCAAAGCAATTAAAATAACATTAAGTGCACCTTCAAAAAACATAGAGCCATAACTTGTCATTATGGCTCCTTTATATTCAAAATTCCTTATATTTTCAAGCATTCCTAGCCTCCATTTAAACTTTTATTTCCACTATACTTCTACACTGTCTGTACTTTCAGTAGACACTTTCTTCTTTGTTCTCTGATAAGTAAAGAATGTATAGAGGATGACAGTTGCCAGATATGGGATCATGTATACGAATTCTTGTGGGATATTGGAGACTGTTTGAAGTTGGTTTCCAAGGGAGTCGAATACCCCGAATAAACCTGAAGCAAGAAGTGTTCCAAATGGATTCTTACCTCCGACATTAGAAGCCGCCAGGGCGATATATCCTCTTCCTGAAGTCATATTAGCGGTGAAGATGGTTAAATAACCCATAGACATAAATGTCCCTGCAAAACCTGTCAAAATACCTGAAATAGTCAAAGCAATATAACGTGTTTTTTCTACAGAAACACCCACCGAGGCAGCTGCCTCTTCATTTCCTCCGATAGACCGAATACGCAGGCCGAGAGGTGTTTTATAGAGAACATAATACACTACAAAAACTGCGAGAATACTGAAGTAGACTAAAATATTATGACCGGATATGACATTACCGATAAACGGAATATTCTCAATGATCGGAATATCAATCGATGGAAAGACCCCACTATTCAAAGAAGAGGAGGTCCCTTTATTTCCTGTAAAGAGATAAAGAAGGAAGACCGTACCTCCACTCGCCATCAAGTTTATAGCGATGGCAACCATAATCTCGTCAGCTTTCATCCTCATCGAGAAAAAGCCAAGAGTAAGTGATAATAAAATACTGACAAGAATAGCAGCTAGTAAGCCAATCCATATGTTCCCAGAAAAAGCTGAACCTAATACTGCGACTAAAGCGCTCGTCAACATAATACCTTCCAGAGCCATATTAGTAATTCCACTGATAGAAGAAATTAAAGATGCAAGAGCTGCGAAAAGAATCGGGGTTGTGGAACGTATCGCACCAAACCAAAAATTCGAGCTTGTTAATAAATCTATAACTTCCATTTATACCACCTCTGCGCTTTCTTCAGCTTCTTGAGTAACTTGAATAATCTGTTTCTGTTTCCAGTTACTTAAGAAGGCTTGAGAAGCAATAAGAATAATAATAACAGCTTGTAAGACGGAGACAATTTCAGCTGGAATATCTGTCGTTCTATTCAAGATATCTGCTCCAGTTCGGATATAAGCCAAGAAGAAAGCTGCTAAAGGAACATAGCCTGGGTTGTTTCGAGCGAGAGTAGCTATAATAACTCCATCGAATCCAAAGCCAGGTGAGGAAGTCCATTGGTAACTGTCATAAATCCCTAAGATTTCAACAGCACCTCCTAAACCTGCAATTCCTGCTCCTATGACTTGGGCAATAATTGTAACAAGGGAAACATTGATGCCGCTGTATTTTGCAAAATTTTCGTTCATACCTGTTGCTCGCAGTGAATATCCCCACTTAGTTTTATACATGACAACATATGCAAGGACAATAAGGACCAGCACAATAATCAATCCCCAATGGACACGCGTTCTTGGAATGAGCTCGCCTAAGTTGACACCTTCCGGTAATTTATAAGACTGCAAGAATGAACTTGACGGATCGCGTACCACGTTATTAAAGAAGTAATTCGCTAAGTGGCCGACCACATAGTTAAGCATAAGAGAGTTCACTAAGACAGAAGCATTAAACCGCTTCTCGAGGAGGGCTGGCACAGAACCAATTAACCCTCCAATTAAAGCACTTGCGATGAGTATCAAAAGCACCGTGACAAGAGGTGGAAACGGACTAAAGAGCGCTATGACAATTGCTACAATACCTCCGAAATGAAAGGTAGAATCCGAGATTAAGTTAAAACGATTCGCACTAAAAGTAATTGTTATTGCCAAACCGGTAAACATTAAGGGAATTGCCGCCTCAATCACGTTACCGAAGCGTCTGATTGACGTAAATGGACCTATAAACATTTGTTGGACAGCATCGAGCGGGTCATCTGATAAAAAAGTCACCATCAGTAAAATGATAGCAATCGAAATCAAAATCGCGACAATTGTCCTCAATACTTCAAAACGAGATTCAATCCGTTTGATTTTCTCACGGACATTTCCTGATATTTCTGCTGGCTGGCTACTCATAAGTCACCTCTCTGATCTCCTCTTCACTCATAGACTTGATGCCTAGCATATAAAGTCCTAATTCATTTTCACTCACTGTGGAAGCATCCTTGAAATAAGCAGATATCTTGCCATTATAAAAGACAATCAAGCTATCCGAGACATTCAAAACTTCATTGATATCCGCTGAACTTAAAAGGATCGCTGTATCATTGTCTCGCATTTCGACAAGCTGCTCATGGATAAACTTAGCAGCTCCGACGTCTATTCCACGTGTGGGCTGGTCAGCTACTAAAATATCAACTTTGCCTGACATTTCTCGAGCCGCTACAACTTTCTGCATATTACCACCCGAAAGCATACGAATAGGCGTTTTTTCACTATCTGTTTTAATTTGGAAAGAACGAATCATTTCTTGACTGAACTCATTAATTCTTTCATCGTCTAACAATCCTCTTTTATTGAAGTTCTCGTGATGGAAACGGTTTGCTATTAAATTTTCTTCTATCGTGCCATCTGCCATGACCCCAAGCGTTAAGCGGTCTTCAGGAATGTGGTTCATATTGAGCTTGCGTCTGTTCATGACACCATTTTCCTGAGGCGCAACCGTTTCATGGATTCTGATTTCTCCTTGATAGTTTTCGTTGAGTCCGGTGATTGAGTCTATGAGCTCTCTCTGGCCGTTCCCTTCAACTCCTGCAATTCCGAGGATTTCACCTTTCCGCACATCAAAACTGACGTGATCCACAACAACGTTATCTTCTGAATCACATACGGTTAAATCTCTTACCTTGAGGATATTTTCTTTAGGTTGAGCAGGTAGCCGAGAGACCTTACTTTCAACCTTACGGCCCACCATAAGCTCGGACAATGTTTCGATTGTGACATCTGCTAAATCATAAGTTCCAATACTTTCTCCGTTACGCAAGACAGTCCCTCTCGAACATATTTCTTTGATTTCGTCTAATTTGTGAGAAATAAAAATAATGGAGTGACCTTCATCTCTCAATATTTTCAGTTGAACAAATAACTCTTCAGTTTCTTGCGGAGTTAAAACTGCGGTCGGCTCGTCTAAAATAAGAATCTCAGCTCCACGAATCAGGGCCTTTAGAATCTCTACCTTTTGTTTCTGGCCTACATTCAAATCTCCCACAGTTTGTTCAGGTCTTACATTGAAGTTATATTTTTTTGCGATATTTTCAACTTCTTGGTTCATTTGAGAGTAATCGAGTGCGATTCCCTTGCTCGGTTCTATTCCCAGCACGATATTTTCTGCTACAGTTAAATTCTCATCTAACATGAAATGTTGGTGAACCATTCCAATCCTGTGGTTGATTGCATCTAAGGGGGATGCAAAGGAAACTTTTTCTCCCTTCAGCAACAGCTCCCCTTCGGTAGGATCTTCACTCCCGAATAGAATTTTCATAAGTGTTGATTTTCCAGCACCATTTTCTCCCAGCAGAGCATGAATTTCATTATATCCTAACTTGAACGTAACGTCTTTGTTTGCCGTCACACCGTTAGGATAGACTTTAGTAACATCATTCATCTCTAAAATATAATCCTGTGTCATGTTTCCCTCCTGTTTCTAGACTCAATATAGTAAGTACATGATTATTCCGGTGCTATTTCAAGAGCTAACTCCATCATTTGAGTATAGCCTACTTCTCTGTCTTCTGAGCTTTCTGCCTCATTAGTTACCAGACTGTCGCTGATTGTAAACATAGCGAGGCTATTTTTTTGATGTTTTGCCGCAACAGTGTAAAGAGCATGGGACTCCATTTCTACACAGAGCACGCCATTGTCCGCTAATTTCTGATTATAATTTTGATCTTCATCTCCATAAAAAGCATCAGATGAAAGCACTGGTCCAAAGTGGGTTTGAATAGCTTGATTTTCTGCTTCTTCTTTAGCAGCAAACAAGAGATTGAAGTCAGGTGTCGGCGGAAAACTTATCTTTCCAAATCTTCCTGTATTGATACTGGAATCTGTAGCTGCTGCTGTTGCGACAACTAAATCACGAAGCCCAATATCCTCTTGCAGGGATCCTGCTGTCCCGATGCGGATAATGTTTTCTACCTCATAAAAGCCAAATAATTCATTATAATAAATTGCTGCAGAAGGACCGCCCATTCCTGATCCCATGACAGAGACACGTTTTCCATTATATTCTCCCGTATAACCAAACATGTTTCTGACCTGATTAAACTGTGTAACGTTCTCCAAGTAGTTTTCCGCGATAAATTTTGCACGCAGCGGATCTCCAGGCATTAAAACTGTATTCGCTATTTCATCTGGACTTTCTGCTTCAATATGTGGCGTTGGTATTGGTTTATTAGACATTTTTTTCTTCCTCCATATATTTTTTCTCTACTTCTTCTAGATTCGGTATGGAATTGACTGCACCTTTCACACCAATAGAAAGGCTGCTTGCAATGCTCGCTTTATCTAAACTGTCTTTGACGCTATCTCCTGCAAGAAGCGATGCAAGTACAAATCCTGTGAAAGTATCGCCCGCCCCTGTTGTGTCTACAACCGGAGTCAGATAAGCTTCTTGTTCCACTTTTTGTTTGCCATCAAAATAAATAGATCCCTTATCACCGAGAGTGAGAATGAAAACAGCATCCGGATACTTTTTGTGCAACTCATCGAGTATCTCATCGGGATCAGTCTTGCCAGTGAGGCCATTTCCTTCCGTTTCATTTAAGATAAAACAATCTACTTGATCAAGCGGAGCATTCAACAGCTCTCTATTTATCGGTGAAGGATTTAAGACGACATGGTGTCCTTCTTCTTTAGCTCTTTCGATAATATAACCCACATTAGATATTTCATTCTGCAAGAGGACAAGACTTTCCTGCCCCTTGAAATGATCGAAGACTTTATCAATGTGATCTTTAGTTACAAGGAAGTTTGCTCCTCCTTCAACTAAAATACAATTATTTCCAGTTGTGTCAATTTGGATAACAGCGTGGCCGCTGTGTGTGTCCAATTCTAGCAAATAATCTGTTGGAATATTATTTGTACTAAGTGCTTTTTTCAGGATATTCCCGTCAGTACCGATTGCTCCGATATGATGGACCGTTGCTTGTGCTCTTTTCAAAGCTATACTTTGGTTCAAGCCTTTACCACCGATGAGTTCCTGGTGTTTTTTAGATGCTACCGTCATACCACTCTGGACAAAAGCGTCCACTTCGTATGTCCGATCAATATTTAATGAACCAAAATTCAATATTTCCAATATTTATTCCAACTCCTTAATTTATATATGAAAGCCCATACATCTTTTTTAATTAAAAATAAAAGCCTGAGCAAGTTATGATAATGCTGTCGGCTTTCTATACGACAATGATAACCTTGATTAATAAGAGTGTCAATATAAAGTAAAGGATTAATTAAAGGGCTTTCATCGTTATAGTTTTCATCTTTTCATTACTTATTATAGCTTGAAAACTAGAAATATGGAAGTGTTCCCACACTGATGGATTGTAGCATATATTTACCTAAACTTTACCATGTCTTTCAAATTCTTAAATTTTTTTCATAATAAATAATGGAAGATTATAGAATTAAGTTAGCCACTTCAAATAAAAAAGCCATGTGAACGTGTTATATTGAAAGTACCACCAAATCAATATAAGGGGAATTCACATGACTCAAATAAA
>JBHWPB010000021.1:0-8706 GCA_043424675.1 Carnobacteriaceae bacterium
CTCTTGGTATACTGATGTTACAGCTTTTTGATAACTTCTGATGGAGGCGAGGGGAGTCGAACCCCTGTCCAGACACATCGTCACTCCGGTATCTACACTCATAGTTACAAAATTTAAGTTTCGCTCCCCGTTAGCCTTGTAACAGGCGTTACAGTTCGCTAGTCTGATGTTCTCTTCTCAAGTTTGCAGACGGAAAACTTAAGCGTATCCCACTTAATTTGAGACCCGTTACCGAGCACATGGGCGATGCCGGACGGATCACGCTAAGCTGGTTTTACGCAGCTAAAGCGTAGTTATTTTCTTGATTGTTTGCAGTTAATTTTATACTGGACGTTGGTAAGCAGACGTCACCTGCTAAATGCAACCCGAGCTCGATCTGTGCCTGTCGAAGCCAGAACGCCCCCGAAATATAAAACACCATACCATTGGTGCACTAGTTATTATACCAAACCAACAGTCAATTTCAAGTCCAAAGAATCAAAACCTCGGAATACGACCAAACGAAAATTAAAATATTTCAATAAAAAAGAACTAAGCAAGCTTTGCTCAGTTCTTAAAGTAATGTATAAATCCGATCTATTCTACTTCTTCTTCACTTTCATGCTGTTCTTGAACTTTAAGGAAGTGAGTTGTATCATTGTACGCATCAATGTGAAATTGTCCTTTTTCATAACGTACGCGGGTCACACTTGCATTGAAGATATTGTCTACTTCATCGAAATCTGCTACTAAACCTTGCATCATATAACGGATAACCAGGCCGTGAACAACAACTAAGACGTGATCACCAGAATATTTGTGTTTGTTGACCACTTTCAGAAGACCTTGTTCAATACGAGTCCAAAATTCCATAAAGTCTTCAGCATGGCCATAAGGATCTGCTTCCTTAAAACTATTCATTCTTTCAGGAATGGTTGTATCTTGAATAAATTTATCGACGTCCTTGTATCCCATAGCTTCGGCCACTTTTACGTAGCTTTCATCGATATCTAAGCCTTCAAAAATACCAAAAAATACCTCTCTGAATTCAGGTAGAGTTTGTATGGTTAGATGTTCTGCATGATCATTCTCATCAAGAATAATATTTGCCGTTTCAATCGTCCGATGTAAGTCACTCGTGTAGACAGCATCAAATTCAATATCTGCTAATCCGCGTCCGCTCTCTTGGACCCCGATTTCACCTTCGTCCGTTAAAGGTGCATTAGACCAACCTTGCATGCGATGATACAGGTTCAAATAAGTTTGACCGTGACGCACTAAATAGAGCGTCATTCCTTCATATGACATTTAAATGAACTCCCTTCAATACTCTTTCGTCTATTTTAGCAAACAAAGTAGCCAAATACTAAATTTTCTCTCAATTTTTGCTATAATTGACTTATATGTAAATTGAAGGCAACATTCAAGAAAAAATTGAATCGGGGGTAGTTGAAATGGCTAGAAATAAAAAAGCAGAGATTGAAATCAGAGAGACAGAAAACGACACAGAAAATTATACGGAAGTAGAGGTATTCGAATCTGATCGTTCTATAGGTATTATTTCGGAACTAGACGATGGTAATTTTGAAGCGATCTATCTCAATGGAGCTAAACGCAAACTTTCCACTCTGGAAGAAGGGGTAGAATACATCATCCGCGAATATAACTTGCACGATATGAAATAACGATTGCTTTATAAGTCTCTATGGTGTATAATATTTTGTATGCGATGAGTTGATTTTCTTATCAGAGAGCATGAGCTCTTGCGAATTGACGCCAGTGCCACTAGAAGTGATAAGAATCAAGCAGGACACAGTATGAAGAATACAACAACGGGAAGTTGGTGTCTGAAAAGTAATCTGGTGTGAACAGATCTTTTCCTTTTATATAAATGAATATGAAAGCTGCAAAAGCCGTACTCTTAATTGAATACGGCTTTTTATTATTTCGTTTGTCAAATTAAGCTAGAAATAATATAACCTTGACACCTTCTCGACAAAAACTTCCCACGGGGTTCTATAATCTAGTGATTTTCTAGGGATAGTATTTCGCCGCATGGCGACAGAAGAAATAAAGTGTTGGTTGACTGTGTTGAAATCCATTTGTTTGTGTAAACCATCTTTTCGCAGCAAACCATTCGAGTGTTCATTGAGTCCCCGTTGGGAAGGACAGCCTGGATCCGCAAAGAAAATGGAAATATCGTGTTGATTACTCAAGCTTTTCCAGTTAGAAAACTCTTTCCCACAATCAAAGGTGATGGATTTGAAAAGGTTTCGCGGAAAGGCCTGGAACCATTCGGTCAAGGTGTGTTCGATATCCTCGGCCTTACGGCCAGGTGTCTCTAAAGCGATGATGAGTTTGGAGACTCTTTCAGCTAGCGTAATCACAGCACTTTGATGGTCTTTCCCGACGATCGTATCACCTTCAAGATGGCCGAATTCTTGATCGAAACGAGGATAAGCTTTGTTTCGATCCTCAAGCGTTCTGCGATCGTTTTGTTTCCCGCGTGTCTCTTGATGCCCATTGGGTTTTCGCTTCCCTTTCAAAGGCAAGGTGGTGACATCAAACAGAAGACTGTCTTGAAAGCGTCGATAGAGCGTCCGCATCGAGCATCCCAGGTTCACGTCTCCTCGCCCGATAATCACGTCAGGACTCCAACCTTCCGCTACTTTCTGTTGGATGTATTGGGTTTGGGCTGGCGTGAATGTCTTTTTCTTTGCGCCACACTTGGATTTATTTTGTTTATAGCGGTCGAAGTAGTCCATAGCCGTGCCACCTTCCCTAAGGAAGTGGACAACATTATAGACGGTTTGATTGGATCGTCCAAGTTTTTTAGCGATTTTATACGCTTTGACTCCCAGTTTGTGATAAGTTTCTATCCAGCCGAGTTCTTTCATGGTAAGATGTGTGTAGGCCATTTGTGGTCACTCCTCTTCGTTTCGTGGTAGAAATTTGAGTCGAGTGTACCATAAATGGTTTATTTATTTTTCTAGCTTAATTTTACAATTCAAGTTTTTTAAAAGAAAAAAACCTTCTTCTAAAAGAAGAAGGCTTCTGTCAAGAAATCCCTAAATTCCAGCTGCTCTGATTTGCTCGTACATTTCGACTCGATTTACTCGTCGAACGCTGCGAGGAAGGAAACATCTGATTTCTTCCTCGTTATACCCAATTTGCAGACGTCTATCATCCATGATGATAGGACGACGAACTAAACTTGGATATTCAATAAAGAGTTCGATTAATTCGTCCATCGAAATTTCTTCGATATCGACATTTAGGTTCTGGTACGCTTTAGAGCGAAAAGAAATAATTTCCTCCGTACCATTTTCTGTCAAACTCAAAATTTTCTTTAGTTCTTCTTCTGTCATAGGATCTTTCTGTACGTTCTTCTCTGTGTACTCTAGATTATGGTCATCTAACCATTGTCGTGCTTTACGACATGATGTACAACTTGGTGAAACATATAGGTTAATCATAGATTACTCCTTTATGGCTTCGTCTTCCGTTTAGAACAATTTACGTTTTCTTAGGGATTGAACTTGACAAACACAATCACAATAATTATCTAATATTGTAATTTGTAAGTCTATTCTATGTCTAAATTGTCAAAAAGACAACCTCTAAAACAAGAGATGAGACAAAATTAGCTATTTTTAAGAATACGTATTGAAAAAACAAGATAAGATTGTCTTAAAATAATAGAAAAGTTTACTTCATTTCTCTTAATAGTATCGAAAAATTACTGTGGAAATCTAGAAAAGTGACTTTTTGTTCGCAAGGGGAGCTGTTTCACATTTCTAGACAGAATTGTTATAATAAGTGTGTATCTGATTCGTCATTTTTGAAAGGAGCAATATAAGATGTTTGAAGAATTAAGAAAACTGTTACTTGCTGGAATTGGTGGAGCAGCTTTGACAGGAGAGAAAGCAGTTGAGGTTATCAATCGATTGGTTGAAAGAGGAAAACTGACTGTGGACGAAGGTAAGAAACTAACAGATGAGCTCATTCAAAAAACGAAAGACAGCAGAGAAAAAGAAACACTCGATAAAGAAGAGTTACAAGCAGTATTATTAGAAAAGAATTTTGCGCAGCAAAAAGACATTGAAGCACTAGAAGAGCGTGTCCAATATCTTGAAAAAGAAGCAGACATTAGAAAAAATAAACAATAAAACTCGAAGTGTTTTACAAAAATATAATAGAGAGAAAGGGTGGTAGCAATGCAAAAAACAAATCGTGAACGATTGACGGAAATTGCTACCACTTTTGCGTCTTATGGTTTCGGGCACTTGTATCGCATCTACTTACAATCTGAAAATCAAGAAGGAGATGCAGAGAAATTTAGAAAAGCTTTCGAAGATCTAGGGCCAAGTTTTATAAAAATTGGCCAAATTTTATCGACTCGCGGAGACTTACTGCCGCCAGCTTATATAAAGGAATTACAAAAACTGCAAGATGACTCTCCGCCTTTTTCTTATGAAGAAGCTGAGCGTATTTTTTATGAAGACTTTGGTGAAGAAATAGAAGATGCTTTTGCATATGTTGATAAAAAGCCTTTGGCGAGTGCCTCTGTCGCTCAAGTTCACAGGGGACAACTTAAAGATGGTCGAGAAATCATTATTAAAGTTCAGCGTCCAGAGATTGAAGAAAACTTATTACGTGATATCCGTTTGTTTGGACGCGTGTTCAGTGCAGCTCCTGAAGCATTGAGAAATATGTTCATTGATACAGAAGCTGCTTTAGAAGAGATTCAAATATCGACACGACAAGAATTAGACTTTAAGAATGAAGCAGAGATTTCTTTACGCTTTATTGAAAATAATAAAGACCTCCCTGTAGTCAATGCTCCAAAGCCCTATATGGAATATACCTCTCAACGTATCCTGGTTCAGGAGTATGTGGATGGTATACCAAGAATGAATCGTGAAAAATTGATTGATGCGGGTTATGACCCGGTGGACGTCGGACAGAAGTTATTGATGAGCTTTTTGACCCAAATATTCAGAGATGGCTTATACCACGGAGATCCTCATCCGGGGAACCTCTTTGTGAAAGACAGACAGATTTATTATATTGATTTCGGACTTTACGGTGAGTTGACAGAAAATGACCAGAAACTTTTTATCGATCTACTTAAAGTTATTGTGCAAGAAGATATTGAAGGACTTATGAAAATTATCTTATCGCTTGCTGTTACAAAGAAAAAAGTAGATCAAGTTGAATTGTATAGTGATGTACAATATCTTTTCTTAACTTACTTCAATAAATCCGTCTCTGACATAAGTCTGGAAGATGGGATAAACGAAATTCTTCACGTTATGAGAAAGCATGGTATGGTTTTCCCCCACGATTTCGTTACTTTGCTGCGCGCCCTCTTTGTGATCGAAGGGGTTGTGGAAGATCTTTCGCCTGATATCTCTATCAGCGAGATTATCAAGGGGTATATAAGAAATAGTGACGATATAGAGTGGATCGAAATACCATCTAAGGAACGCCTGTTGATAAAAACATACAAGACTCTAGAAGATCTCAGTGAATTGCCGTCAGACTTTAAAACACTATTAGATAATATAAGAGAAGGGCGATTAACAGTTAATTTAAGCCTGATAGATAAGTCGGGCCGCTGGGTGGAAGTTAACAAGATGATCAATCGGCTGATATTTGCTTTGGTTTTATCTGCTTTGATTCTTGCTTCAGCTATCATTATAGCGATGGGAGCTGGTACAGGTATATCTATTATTGCCGTTATAATTTTTATTGTAGCAGGATTCATCGGCCTGTGGTTATTAATATCTATATTCCGATCTGGGATGCTTTAACAAGTTATGTTTGGAGGATAAGGAATGAAGATTTATACAAAAACTGGAGATGAGGGCCATACAAAACTCATCGGTGGACGCAGCGCTAGGAAAGATAATCAAAGATTCCATGCCTATGGCAGTATTGATGAACTGAATGCCTTTCTGGGTCTGACTATTAGTAAACTCAATGAAGATAAGGAAAAGTATGAAGAGATCGTTTTAGAACTGACAAATATCCAGCATGAATTATTCGATGCCGGTTCTGATCTGGCAGATCCAGATAACAAAATTGAACTTCGGATAACAGAAGACAATGTGGCTTATTTAGAAAAGCGCATTGATGTTTATAATAATGAACTGCCAAAGGTTGAAAAATTTATTTTACCTGGAGGCAGTCAGGCTGCTTCTCTGTTACATATCTGCCGAACGATTACGAGACGTTCCGAAAGACACATGGTGAGCGTGATGCAAGATGAAAAGATACCACATGCAACCTACAAATATATCAACCGTTTATCTGATTATTTCTTTACCTTGGCTAGATATGTTAATTATCTAGAAGATGGAAAAGAAATTTTTTATGAGCGAGGCGGAAAAGTATTCCACCATGAAGAATAGAAGTTGTCAGTATTGATTTTCCATAACACAAAAACTCTCCATTTTAGAATGAGAAATCTAAAATGGAGAGTTTTTAAATATTTGCGTCTCATTAACGTGTACGCCGTTTCTTAGAGCGAGGAGTATCTAGAATCTCTTTCATAATCATGCCCTGACGTAGAAACTCTTTTCTTTCTCTGTTCTTAAGCTGCTTTTTTTCTCGGTTTGTATCCGACCAAAAATCATCTCTTCGCGCACTTGCTTTCATTTTTTGTCGAGTTTCAGCGTGGTATAAATCGACTTCACTTTCATTTGAAACAGAGTCGAAGTCTGTCCCTACGTTATCATAATCCTCATAGTAATCTTGTTGTCGATATCCTCTGCGATCAGTGTTATCTCGTCTTGTACGGGATCTTCTCGAGGGTTGATCTGAGTTTTGTCTCTCTTCATTCCTTCTCTGACTTCTTTGCGGAAGTACTCTTTCTTCTGAAGAATCAGTCTCCATATGTTCTCGATTACTCTGCCGTACCTGTTCAAGTCTTTCGAGAAATTCATCAGAAGTTACACTGTCCTCTGTCTTTTGTTTCTGTCTTTTTTCTTCTTCTTCCATTTCTTTTTTTACTTCATCTATGTACTCTCTAAAGGATTGGAAAATACTCATCATCCTTACCCCTCATTGTCATAATCGTCTGTTGAATCACCAGAACCACTAGATAAAGATTTTCTCATGTCTGTGTCAGCTTCTATATTTTTGAAATCTAAGTAATTACTTACCCCCAAATTGCCGTCACGCAAGGCTTCTGCCATCGCGAGTGGAACTTCTGCTTCCGCTTCAATAACTTTGGCTCTTTGTTTTTGAGCTTCTGCCCGCATTTCTTGTTCAGCAGCGACTGCCATGGAGCGGCGTTCTTCAGCTTTTGCTTGTGCAATATTTTTATCCGCTTCCGCTTGCTGTCTCTGCAAGTTCGCTCCAATGTTTCGTCCCACATCGACATCAGCGATATCGATGGATAAGATTTCATAAGCTGTTCCAGAATCCAATCCCTTGTCTAAGACGGTTTTTGAAATAGAGTCTGGATCCTCAAGGACTTGGGTATGATACTCCGCACTCCCTACTGTCGTAACGATCCCCTCACCAATACGAGCGATAATCGTATCTTCACCCGCTCCTCCAACGAGACGCTGGATATTGGCTCGGACCGTAACTTTCGCTTTAGCAATAATTTCAATTCCATTTTTGGCTACAGCGGAGATATTGGGTGTTTCAATAACTTTCGGTGTAACACTCACTTGTACCGCTTCAAATACGTCACGGCCGGCTAAGTCGATAGCAGCCGCCCGGTCAAAATCTAAAGGAATATTGGCTCGTTCAGCAGCGATTAAAGCATCGATAACAGCGTTGGTATTACCGCCGGCTAAATAGTGAGCTTCCAACTCATTAATATCTAAAGTGAGGCCTGCCATGGTTGCTTTAATTAAAGGGCGGATAATGTCGTGGGGTTTCACGCGACGCATTCTCATTCCGATTAGTGTCCCAATATTCACCCGAACCCCTGAGAAAAGGGCGGTGATCCAGAGACCTACAGGTACAAACCGTAAGAAAATAGCGATAATGACTATTATTAAGACAATTAAAAACACAAAACCAATGACACCTTCCATTATTTCACTCTCCTGACTATTATTTTGTTTCCTTGTATATCCATTATTTCAATCTGTTCACCGCGATTGACATGTCCGCCTCTCGTGATCACATCTCTCTCGATAAATTCCGTCTCACCGTTCTCTTCCATTTGAAATTCAGCGTTGCCGGAAGGGCGAAGGGGTGTCGTTGCGATCCCAATTTGTCCGATATAAAAATGTGTTTCTTTTTTTTCTATCTCCCCATTGCTATCCTCTCGCTCGAGAATAAATTGTTCCCACCTATTTGAGATATACCCGTTTTTGAAGAAAAAATAGGTGATAACGATAGTCATCGTTAATGCAACCGCTAAATCACTGACAGCCTCAAATAAACTGTCAGAAGTGATATATAAACCACCGACGACAAAAGCTATCCCGATAACTCCCAGTATTCCAAAATCTGGGATAAAAACTTCTAATACAACAAGTAAAAGGCCGATAAGGAGTAAGAATATAGGAAGCCATGATTCTACATCGACAATATAAAGGTAACCTACGAAACTGGCAAAAGTAACAATAACTCCGGTCTTAAGGAAAGGTGTCAGAAGGGCCATCAACAGGCCTATAAAAAGCAAGCCTAAAATTACAGCATTCATAAAAAACTCCCTTCTTAAATAGATTTATACATTCACGTGTATTAATTATACAT
>JBHWPB010000022.1:0-2869 GCA_043424675.1 Carnobacteriaceae bacterium
ATACTCAAGCGGTATAGACTAGTCTTTCCCGCCTATGTGTATAATATTTCTCGGAAACGCTAATAAATGATAGACAAAAAAAGAGAAGACCTTTATTCTAGATTCACGACAAACTTAGAAAGAGAGGTCTTCTCATGAATCAAATTGTATCAGAAATAGTAGAAATAATACATAACGATTCTTCTTTAATTAATATAGAACTCAATCTGGAAGCGTATTTCACACGCGTCATCAGCGATTTATTCGCTCAAGCCTTATCTCGTATCGATTTGGAATTGATACAACCCTACAAAGACAAAGGATTTGAAATCGATCGGGTAGAGAAAAGAACGGTTCAATTTAGTTTTGGTCCTGTGGAGATGAAACGCCGTCGCATGCGAAAAAAAGGAGAACAGAGCGTGGTCCCCCTTGACTCAACCCTCGGGTTGGAAAAATATAAACGTTATTCCCCTTTGGTGGAAATGAAAGCTGCTTATTTAGCGTCTGATTCTGTCTATCGCAAAGCTTCAGATGCGATCGAGCTTTTAACACCGATCGCTATGAGCCATGGCGCTGTCCATTCTGTGACCCAACGCATGGGAGAAGCCTTACAGAGGTGGACAGATAAAGCCCCTTTATCAGATGTCACTCCGCAGAAGGACAAGAAAAAAGTGCCTGTTTTATTTATGGAAGGCGATGGCTTATTACTGAAGGGGTCGAAGGCCGAGCGGCCTGAACTTCATCGGATACAACTTCATGAAGGCGTTCGAACGGACAAAAAACGTCCTGAATTAATCCATTCTTTTATGTTTGAAAGTACCGAATCGAGTCAAAAAGCCTTTGAACGGGCGAGTAAATTTATTGAAAAAGAATATGATCTCCGCGAGACGATTGTGATTTCTAATAGCGATGGCGGGAGCGGGTATGAAAAAGACAAATTTGACCTGATCATCGGAGCCTGCCATCGTCACGAACATTTCAGAGATCCTTTCCACGTCCATCGCAAGATTAAAGACCGCTTACGGTTTGACAAAGAGCTGGCGGGATTCATGATACAAGCCGTTCGCTCCTATAAGGAAGAACAGGTCGAAGCCCTCTTACATACCGCCAGCAGTCGCCTGGACGATCCGGAAAAAGAAGCGGAGTATCAAGAAGACATCATAAGATTAGGCGACTACTTAAAGCGGAACTGGGCAAGTATTCGCCCTCTGAAGCAACGCCAGTTGCCTGTTACCAAAGGAATAGGGGTGTGTGAAAGTGGCCATCGGCCCTTCAGCTATCGTATGAAACACCAAGGGCGAGGGTTCTCAAAGGAAGGCGCCGGGAATCTAGCAGCGGTCATCTCGGCACGTCGCAATAAGACGTTTCTTAAAGCTCTTTCGACGGAGTTTCCTGTGTTAGAGGAAGAAGTGTCTGACGCGTTCCGATATGCGGTCAGAAACGCTCTGAAGAAAACGAAAGCACAGCCTTCTCAAGGTGCCATTTCAGGACGAATCGCTAATTATGGCCCTTCTTCCAGTCCCATTGGACGATTGGCCAAAATATTTAAATAAACTGATCCTGTAAAAAAAATCGATGATGAGGATAAAGCGTCTCATTTTGCCATCTATAAGTTTCCGAGAAAATATTGACACATACTTCTTTCCCTTATCACAAACAATCTTTTCTTTTTTTTAGTATAATAAAGATAAGACGCACAAAGGAGCAGCCGTATGACTACAGAATTTAATGTTGGAAAGAAAGAGAACTGCTTAAAGAATTCACGCTTATTTAATCATTTTAATAAGAAAGAAATCCAACATATTCAGAGCTGGATATCTTTTAATCGAGTCAAAAAAGGAGACATGATCTACAGTCCTGGGATGAAGCCGGGTGAATTTTATATTTTATGTGAAGGAAAAGTAAAAGTTTATCGCTCCTCAAAAAGCGGGAAGGAACAGATCATACGTATTCCTGCGGTAGGAGATTTTCTTGGGGAGCTGGCTCTTTTTAAAGAGGGGGTAATCGAAGCTTATGCTACTGCCTACACAGAAGTGGTCCTCTGTAGGATTTCTTATGAGGCTTTCGAACGAATTCTAGATATATTTCCAAGTGTAGGTAGGAAAATGTTAAAAATTTTCGCTGAGCGGCTCAGCCGTTCTGAAACCCAGACCACTCTAGTGACAACAGAAATTATAACTATACGGTTGGTTCATTTCTTATTGAACCATTATGAGGTAGCGGCAGACGGCCAAGCTGTCTTTCGACTAGACATTCCTAAGAAAGACCTAGCTTCTTATATAGGTTCTACTCCGGAATCCTTCAGCCGCTCTCTCAATTATTTAATGAAAAAAGGAATGATTATTCCAGATGGTGAGGATTCTTACATCTTAAACCTTAAAAAGCTCAGTGCCTTGTAATAATTCGAGAGTTTTCTAGATATAGCGTTAAATAAGGGTTCGACCAATAATTATTAAAAAAGGAAAGAAAGATGGAAAATAAAAGGATTAAAATAAAAACTGAAAATGAACGTAAAATTGCTGAACAAGAAATTTATGCCTTAGAAAGACAAAGTCAACTCCTCGATTCGATTCACCCAGCTTACAAGATGAGTTTAATAGTCTTATTGTTAGTAGGAGTTTTCCTGATTATTTTTGGCCCTGCTAATTATTCGTATGTCGGCATCGGATTATTAGTCATTGTTGTTCTTATTTTTTTCTTATTACAACAGGTCCGTAAACAAAATCAAGATATTATAGAAAAAAACAAAAAAGAGATAGAGGAGATAAAGCTTGCTATCAGAGAGTTTAGCGGAAACAAATAAGAAAACCATTCGAAATTGAACCTTTTAACTTGCATACTTACAATAAATAAATTACTATATATTTGTAAGTAAAAAACATAAAAAAAA
>JBHWPB010000023.1:0-17326 GCA_043424675.1 Carnobacteriaceae bacterium
CTCTGGATTTCTTATTCCACAACGATATTCTGAGGGTTTCCTTTAATAAATTTCATCGTATTATCAAAGGCAATATGAGCACGAGCTACCATTGCTTCATCCGTCAAGAAAGCAACGTGTGGCGTTAAGATTGCATTCTTAGCATCTAACAGAGGATAGTCTGCCGGCAGTGGCGGTTCCATATCGAACACGTCAAGCCCTGCTCCTGCAATCTTTTCTTCATTTAAGATATCTGCAAGAGCTTCGTTGTCGATAATTGGTCCGCGTGCTGCATTGATAAGGATCGCATCTTCTTTCATGAGCTCTAACTTCTCACGGGAAAGAGTATGGTAAGTCTCATCATTTGAAGGCAAGTGCAAGGTTACAATGTCGCTTCGTTCAAGTAATTCATCGAGCGAGACATATTCCATCCCTAACTCTTTCATGTTTTCTTTTTCTGAACGGTTATAACCTAAAAGTTCAACGTCGAAAGCATGGAAGAGTTCAGCTGTACGTTGACCGATATTTCCTGTTCCAACGACACCGACTGTTTTACCTTTGATTTCTTTTCCTTGGAAAGGGCCTGGGAAATTATCTTGGCGAATTTCTTTATTCCCTTGTGTGATCTTGCGGTATAAGTCGATAGTTAAACCGATAACCAATTCTGCTACCGCATCATCAGAATAGCCCGCTGCGTTGGCTACTTTGACACCTTTCTCTTTTGCTTTTTCTGTATCAACATGGTCAAAGCCTGTGAAAGCCACGTTAATCAACTCTAGATTTTCTGCTGCTTCAATCGCTTCAGCAGGATAAGGATTATTTGCAATCATGACGATATCAGCATCTGCACTGCGTTCTGCCAACTCACCTGCATCTGTCGTCTTCTCGTCATAATAAACAAATTCATGACCGGCATCTTTAATAGGCTGTGCCAATTCCTCGATTAAAGATTCAGGGACATTTAGTGGTTCCAATAATTTAATCTTCATTCTTTTCCTCCTTATGTGTAGTCTATTTCATCATACCAATAAATTATAATTATCCAAAATTATTAATTAATTCCCTACCATATAATAATACGATCTTCTTCTTCCATATGCATCCCATCACCTGGTTGGGTTTGGAAGACTTCATGGAATTTATCTAAATTTTGCGGTGGAACGTTTGCACGTAACCGGTTTGGCGCATGGACATCCACCTTGAGTAAGAGCTGTTTATATTCTGGTTTTGCCTTTTGTGCCCAGATACGAGCCCAATTAAAGAAGAATTCTCTATAGTTGGGGTCAGCGTCTTGCTCAACAGCTGCTAAAGCGCACGCTAAGCCGCCTGCATCAGCGATATTTTCTGAAACGGTCAGAGTACCATTGACAGGGCCTGCGTCTGTCTCTAAACCATCCCACTGTTCGATCACTTTATCAGCCAGCTTATCGAAGGCTTCAAAATCCCCTTCTGTCCACCAATTTTCTAAGTTTCCCTTCTCATCGAACTTCGCTCCATTATTATCGAAGGCATGGGAGATTTCATGAGCGATGACAGCACCGATGCCTCCGTAATTTTCACTCGGGCTTTGCTCGATATCATAAAAAGGAGCACGCAGGATAGCCGCTGGGAAACAGATAATGTTTTTAGTCGGGTTAAAATAAGCATTAACAGTATTGGCGCTCATACCCCAGCGTGTGCGGTCGACTTCCGTATTCCATCTGTCAAAGCTGTAACGGGCTGCTATCTCTGTGAAGCGGGCGTGATTTGTGAAGAGACTTTCTTCCTCATCGACAATGAATTCAGAATATTCTTCTGGGAAATCATCAGGATAGCCCACAAGAATACCCAGCTCATTTAATTTTACAATGGCCTTGTCAATTGTCTCATCTGATAACCATTCGTTGTTTTCCAAGCGCTTTTTATAAACATCGATCATCTCGTGAACCATATGTTCTACATCGGAACGCGCTTCGGGTCCAAAATATTTTTTACCATAATAGATTCCGACGATCTGGTCGTATTGGTTGATTGCTGTATAGAAAGCATCTTTTTTACGATTTTGAGGCTGCTCCTGCCCTGATAAAGTCAGTCCGAACAAGCTTCCTGCTTGTCTCAAGTCTTCAGACAACAATCCCGTCCGGCTGATAATAAATTTTACAAGCAGCCATGATTTTAAAGTTCCAAAACCTGCTTCTTCAAGAGTATCATCAAAATTCTCAAAAAACTCCGGCTGAGTCACAACGACTTGGTCGACTTCGGGACTGACAAGGTGATTGATCACTCCTTCAAAGTCGATTTTTTCTGAATAACTACCGATTTCTGTCTTAGTTCTTGGGTTATATTGAGCCGTGTAATCTGCCAGTGCTTCATTTGATTTTTGGTGCGGGACGAGTAACTTATCAAATCTCAAAGTTTCAGCAATGAGCTGACTGCGCTCCGCTTCACTATAACCAACTAGTTCTAGGACTTGATCTGCCATCTGTTTATAAACATCAAGCAGTGCTACCGCTTCTTCTGCTTCATAATAAGTTGTATCTGGCAAGATGAGCGAGGGCACATCCAAGCCAAGCGCATATTTCTCAGAATTCTTAAAATCGACCATCACTCCTAAGTTGAAAGGTAAGATAAAGCCTTTGAGTACCCATTCTTCCAAGATGTTATTGAGCTTTTCATAACTGTCTATCTCTTGTAGTTTCTTAAGGTAAGACTTTAACGGAGTGGCACCTTCTTCATCTCGTCTTTCAAAATCGTTGGCCAAGCGATAATACTTTAGCATCTCTTCCAGTTCAGGACTGTGCACTTCTTGTTCCCCTTGAGCCATCGCTTCGACATCCGCTTTGAGAATTTCTTCAACCTCTTCATGAACGGTGACGAAACCACCGGTTGAAGGTTTATCGGAAGGTATAGTCGCTTGTTCTTCCCATTCGCCGTTGACAGCTTCATATAAATCTTCTTGTATCCAATCTTTTTGTATTGCATCTTTTTTTACCATAGAATACCCCTCTTCTTTGTGTAAAGTTAATTATAACTTAAATGAAAGAAAGAAGGCAGAATGAGCCATTTCTTCCCTGTCTAAAATTCATCTCTGCGTTCTCTCAACTCTATAAAGTCCCCTAAATTTTCTGCTTGGAGAAAAACATTGATTTCTTTCTCTCGGCCAATTGTGGAAGGCAATGTAGGAGTACTTTGTTTTTGATGCTCCAAAGCTTCTTCTAAAGCTTTTCTGATCTTTTTATCTTGAGGTTTCACTGATTCAGCAAATTTTAAATTAGTGAGCGTATATTCGTGGGCAGGATAGACTTCGACCTCATCAGCGAGACTTTTCATCCATTGGAGAGTCTCGTACTGGGCTTCATAGTCGCCTGTAAACACTCGACCGCAGCCAGCCGAAAACAAGGCATCGCCACAGAACAAATTATTCTCCAATAAATAGCTGATATGCCCGTGCGTGTGACTGGGTGTCGCGTAGACGCGGGCGGTATGTCCCAACACAGATAAGGTATCGCCCTCTTCAAGTTGATGGTCAGCATATTCTTCAGTTTCCTTTGGTCCATAAACTGGAAGGTCCGGCTTGATTTTTTTAAGATCTTCTACTCCGCCTGTATGATCGTCATGGTTATGAGTGAGCAAAACAGCCACTAAATCCAACGCTTTTTCTTCTAAAACGTCGATGGCGGGTTCCGACTCGCCAGGATCAACAAGGATTGCTTGCTCACCTTCTTGCATCATCCAAATATAATTATCTTCTAAAGCAGGGATCGCTTCTATTTTCATAATTTCCACTCTCCTTTTCTTTATTATAAATTTGTTTATCAAATTAAGCTAGAATTAATCTAATCCCAACACCTTCTCAAGAAAAATTTCTTAAGGTGTCTTATGATACCGCTATCTTGCCTATAACCTGGAATTCGCTAAAAATAAAAAGAGAAACCACTCTTCTCAATTTTTGAGTGAGTGATTTCTCTTACTTTAGGAATCTGAAATTTTATAGCTTAGATTTCGTCATTTTTTTATTTATTTTTCAAGCATCGCACCGAAGAACCAGAGGTTAATTTCGATTCGTGCTTGGAGATCGATGAAGATGTCCATTGTCGGCTCGTCGCCTGCTTCTCCCGCAACTTCTTGTGCTTCAAGTACCAAGTCACGGTATTTTTCCATGTCAGCATAGGTTGCTTCTACCATTTCGCGAGCTGTAAGGTTTTTATCTTCCGGATTTTCTTCAATCACACTGTGCTCAACAAATTCTGATAAAGTTGAGTAAGGCTCCCCGCCGAGCTGAATTAATCTTTCTGCAACTGCATCTAGATCTGCTGTTACATCGTCATAGTTGCTTTCCCACTGTTCATGAAGCGTCAGGAAGTGTGGTCCTTTCACATACCAATGAAATTGGTGGAGACGAATATAGAGAACACCTTGGGTTGCAACAACTCTATTCAAAATTTCTTTTACATCTGACATAATTGATTTTTCCTCCTTATTTTCCGAAAATAGCATCACTTGACGATAGGAACAATTTTACATCCTTTAGAAATAGCATAATTTAGATGGATGAATTGGTCAACTTACAGGCTGGCTTAAGTTTCTCTTATTCTTCCAACATTGCTTCGAAGAACCAGAGCGTAATTTCAATACGTGCTTGAATATCAATCAAGATATCTAATGTCGGCTCATCGCCTGCTTCATCCGCAATCTCTTGTCCTTCGAGAACTAAGTCACGGTATTTTTTAGCCTCGTCTATCGTTGCTTGAATCATTTCGCGATCGGAAAGGTTCTTGTCTTGCGGATTTTCTTCAATGACACTGTGCTGTTCGAATTCTGATAAAGTAGAGTAGGGTTCTCCGCCGATCTGAATTAATCTTTCAGCGACTGCATCTAAATCTGCTGTGACGTCATCATAGTGTTCTTCCCACTGCTCGTGAAGGGTTAAGAAGTGTGGTCCTTTCACATACCAGTGAAACTGGTGCAAGCGAATGTAGAGAACACCTTGGGTTGCAACTATTTTATTCAATACGTCTTTTACATCTGACATAAAATACTTTCCTCCTTGATTTTTTCTTATCCATCTAAATTAGAACCATTTCTAACTTATAATCATTATAATATAACTCTTAAGTTGCTTCAACTCATATGCATTATAATTTTTCTTTTATCCCCATCTCTCTTATAATAACCTTGCAACTCTAGAATAAGGTACATAGGAGGATTATGAATTGATCAATATCAAGTTTTTCCCAGTTGGGCCTGTCCAAGCAAATTGCTGTCTTGTGTATAAAGACAATAAAGCTTTGATTGTAGATCCCGGAGCAGAAGCTGAAAAGATAAAGAATGCAGTCGAAACTCTGGATGTAGAACCTGTCGCTGTTCTCCTCACCCATACTCACTTCGATCACATGGGAGCGCTAGAAACTATTCGGGAAGCTTACGGCATCCCCGTGTATGTCCACCCTGAAGAACAAGATTGGATCCAAGATACAGAGAAAAATCTATCGAGTATGCTGCCGCATCCTGTCACTTCAGGACCTGCTGAACACTTATTTGAAGACTATAAAAGCTACTCGATAGGTGGCTTTGACTTTAAGGTGGTTCCAACGCCCGGCCATTCTCCAGGAAGTGTCAGTTTTATATTTGAAGAAGGCAGATTCGTGATTACGGGTGATTCTCTTTTCGCCGGCAGTATCGGCCGGACAGATCTTTACCGCTCAGACCACGCTACACTTCTAGAAAGTATTCAGAAGAACCTTTTTACATTGGATGATGAGATGGATGTTTATCCAGGCCACGGAAATCCTACGACTATCGGCCATGAAAGACAGACCAACCCTTTTTTCAAATAAGAGGGTGGAGTAGTTTTCATTTTGTTTTTTTCCAGCTGAATTCAGCCACAGCATTTACTGTCTTCTCTCCTGTTCTGATTTCATGCATAGTAACAATTTCGTCCTCGCTTTCATCGATATAAACAATGCTGTCTATAGTCGTTCCGTAAAAAACTTCTTTTTCATATTTAATATTAATAGAAGCCGGCTCATGGTTTAGCAGAAAATCAGCGCCTAAAGGTTCCTGCATCCATTCAAAATAATTACTATTATTCACATGTTCATTGATATCTATATCAGAATAGCGAACCTTAAAAGATTCTGTCATGGTTTGCTCCGTTTCTTCAAAGCGCGGCTGAGCTGTTCTTTTCAACCGTCTTTCTTCTTGAATCCCGACGAAGTTTTGGACTAAATCGCTCGTGATCCGAACCATTTTTCGGTCTGCTATATCGATCATCAACCACATGGATTTAGCAGCGATGAGATGATTGTCATTCTCATCATAAACATCAAACAGTCTATAAGTAAAAATTTTAGTGAAATTTTCATAGGATGTTTCGATGCGGATTCTTTCCCCATATTGAGGCATCCGTTTAATCTCAAAAGCATATTGAATAATCACCCAAGCATAGCCTGCTTCTGTGATAGGGTCACTGCCTGCTTTTTCATTAAGCTCGTTAACCTGGCCATTTGAAACTTCTATCAAGTAATGAATAAGATTCGTCAAAGTTAATCTGTTTGTCACATCGCAATCGTAACGTCTTAGTTGTACTTCTTTGCTGAATGGATTCGTCATAATAATATATCCCTGCTTTCGCTTTTTCTTGTTCTTACTTTAACAAATCAGATGTTTTTTGTCTTTAAATGTTACCCTCTTTTTGATAGAAAAATATAATTTTCCATTCGAATGATTAGTGATCTAAAGAAAAAGTATGTTACAATTTACAGAGGAATAAGTAAACGTTTTCATTTGTTACTAGATACGTGCCAACAGACTCTTGAGGAGGAGTAAGATGGAAAAATACGGCAGTTATAGAGGAACCTGGGCAGAAATCAACTTAGACCATTTCAAACACAATATTGATACACTTAAAGAAGCTATCGGGGAAGACACACTGTTTTGTGCGGTTATTAAAGCAGATGCTTATGGGCATGGTGCTGTCCGCATGGGTAAAGAAGCGGTTGAGAATGGAGCCGATTATCTCGCTGTCGCCCTCCTGGACGAAGCATTAGAACTACGGAGCGCAGGTATTGATGTTCCTATTTTAATTCTCGGCCCTACTTTCGGGCAAGAAGCCGTCGAAGAAGCAGTGAAAAACGATGTGACCATGACGGTCTTCACCACAGCAGTAGCAGAAGAAGTAGGCCAAGCCTCAGAAAAGTTAAACAAACAGGCTAAAGTGCATCTGGCTGTAGATACAGGAATGGGACGAATTGGGACTCGAACGAAAGAAGAAGCACTTGAAGTCGTCGAAGTTCTGCAACGAGGAAATGTTAAGTTAGAAGGAATGTTTACCCACTTCGCAGACGCTGAAACGGACGACGACTATACCAAAGAGCAATTTTCTCTTTACCAAGAAACTGTGGATTTCTTGAAAGAAAATAGTATCGAATTTGATATCTACCATGTAGCAAACGGAGCTGCTGATCTCCAGTATCCTGAGATGCGATTAGATATGGTGCGTGAAGGCGTAAACATTTACGGACTCGCTCCAGATAATGCACTATTTGATATTCTTCCTCTCAAACCCGTGATGACATTAAAAACAACTGTCTCACACGTCAAGACGATCCATGACGGCGACAGCGTCAGTTACGGCAGATTGTATAAAGCTAAAGGCGACCGTACAATCGCTTCTGTGACGATAGGTTATGCTGACGGTATCCCGCGTGCTCTCACTAACCAGACTGCCTTTGCTATCCATGGTCAGCAGGTGCCGATCGCAGGCCGTGTAGCGATGGATCAGCTCATGCTTGATGTGACTGATATAGACAAGGTACAAGTCGGAGACGAAGTTATTATCTTCGGAGATGGTTCTGAAGGGGAGCTACGAGCTCATGAGATCGGTGCTAAAGTTGATATGATCGAACGCAACTTATGGACTATTGTGACCCGCCGCGTGCCGCGCATCTACTATAAAAGCGGTAAAAGAATTGAAACGCTCAACCGTTTACTCGATGTGCAATGAGCTTTTTTCTAGAATTTCCTAATAAAACAACCCCCTATTCTCGGATTAGACACTCCGAGATCTGGAGGTTGTTTTTTCGTTATCTTTTATTTTACTGACGACCAGCCGCCATCTACTGGAAGAGCCACTCCCGTCACATAGGAAGCTTCTTGAGAAGCGAGGAAGATAGCTGCTGCATTTAGCTCTTCTGGGTTGCCATAACGTTTTAACGGAACGACCTGATCCATATAGACTTGAAATTCATCAGAATTGAGTGTCTGAGTAGTCAGTTCTGTTTCAAAGTAACCTGGACAGATCGCATTAACTGTGATCCCAGCTGGTGCTAATTCTCCTGCTGCAGCACGAGTAAAATTGATAACCCCAGCTTTTGAAGCATGATATGCCGATTCATTTTGATTAGTTCCCAGAAGACCGTACACAGAGGAAATGTTGATGATTCTTCCATATCCAACGTCTTTCATGGGTTTCGCATAAGCACGAGTCATTTTAAATACAGAGGTTAAATCGATTTGGAGAGTGAAATCCCAAGCTTCATTGGTTAACTCTGTCACAGGCCCACCTTGTGAAGCCCCTGCACAGTTAATCAAAACATCAACTTTTCCATATTTCGAGAGTATCTCTTTCAGAGAAGCATCGATTGAAGCATCGTCGCACACGTCCAAACGGATAGCATGAGCTTTTCCACCCGTACCTTCTATCTCTGTGACAAGTTCTTCTAACCGTTCTAACCGCCTTGCCATGGCAATAACAATAGCTCCCTTACCAGCAAATGCTTGAGCCATCTGTCTGCCCAAACCGCTCGATGCACCTGTAATTGCGACTACTTGCTCTGCATAATTGAATATGGGTCTCGCCTCCTGTACGTATTGTGAATATATTATCTATTATAAACTTTTCAAATAAAAAAACAATCTATTGTGATAAAAATATCTTTGATTAACAAATACAAGCTAGATTTTAACAAATAAAAAGCTTATACTTCAGGTATGCACGCATTTAATTCTATTGAAGGAGGAACCACGTGTCACGATATTTCAGAAAAACATGGGCCAAAATTAATCTGGATCATTATAGACATAATATACGGCAAATCAAATCCGACATCGGACCAGAAACAAAACTATGCAGCGTTTTAAAAGCAGATGCCTACGGCCATGGAGCGATCGAGCTCGGCAAGGTTGCTGAAGAAGAAGATGTCGATTATCTAGCCGTCGCTCTTTTAGAAGAAGCTATCACCTTGCGCGAAAATAATATTACTCTCCCCATTCTTATTTTGGGTACCCTTCTTAGCGAAGAAGAAATTTTTGAAGCGGCTGACCGTGATTTAGCCCTGACTTTATACACCGAAGAACAAGCTCGACAAGTGCTCACAGTTTCTAAAAAGACAGAGAAATTTATTCGAGTACACCTCAATGTTGAAACAGGGATGAACCGTGATGGAGTACAGGCCAAAGAAGAAGCCTTAGAGTTAGTGCGGCTTCTAGACCAGCCTGGCATTGAAGTAGAAGGTATTTATTCTCACTTTTCAGATGCTGAAGATAGTCTTGAGTTCACTAAAATACAGTTCTATCGCTTAGTAGAGACGATTGATTTTTTAGCAGATCACGGCTACACTTTTGAGCTCAGTCATATAGCTAACAGCTCTGCCAGCTCGCAATACCCTGAAACACGACTCGACATGGTGCGGATCGGAATCGAGCTCCTAGGCGTGCCTTCTAGCCGAGAAGTCCGTGATAAATATAATCTGAAACCTGTAATGACTTTAAAATCGACTATTGTCCATATCAAAAAAATCCAGGCGGGAGAAACTGTCAGTTACGGGCGTACTTATCGTGCAAATGAAGAGCGAAAGATTGCGACGGTCGCCATTGGTTATGCGGATGGTTTACCACGAAGCCTGTCTAACCAAACCTTGTTTACTGTCAAAGGCCGCCCTGTCCAGACAACTGGGAAAATCGCTATGGATCAGTTCATGATTGATGTGACAGAGATAGAGGATGTCAAAATAGGAGATGAAGTGGTAATCTTTGGAGATACAGCAAAAGGAGAGCCGGATGCTCTTGAGATAGGCGAAGCCGCCGGTACCATTGAATGCGAAATATGGACCCATCTCAGCCCGAGGGTTCCGCGAATTTATACAAACAAATAATTATCTTTAGTTCTAAACATCACAAGCCAGGTGATGTTTATTTTTCTTTGAAAAAATCAGTCAAAGCGTGACTCACGAGATATTCATAACTTTTTATCACATCTTCAACCTCGTAGTCTTCCCCACTATCCTCACACCAGCTTGTGATTTAGTTCTGATAAGTATATTGTGGCTCACCTCGTCTTCTCAAGCATTCTATAACCTTATCAAAACAAAAATATTCCCTCCAAAATAGTTTTTTTAGTATCTACTTTGGAGGGAGCGTATCACAGACGGCTTTCACTTCATATTTTTAAATTAGAGTCATTATCAAAACAATAGCGCCAAGAATAATCGCAACCCAGTTTAGAGTTTTTTGTGGAGAGAACAATCCGATAATACCTAAGACCACTGCAACAACTCCCAGCCATACTGGCTGCCAGAAGAAGCCTACGATTCCCAGTATTATTCCAATCAAGCCCAGCCAGAACCCTGCTGTAGAACTTAATGCAGTCTCTTCTTCATATGCTTCAGTCGCTCGATTGCGAGCATCCTGTGGGCCTTCAGGTATGTGCGATCCTTCAGGGGTACGTGGCTCCTCAGGTGATCGAGTGGATTCTGGTCTCCTGTCCTGTTCTGTTCTTCGATTGTTATCATAGTGTGACATTCTATCTTTCTCCTTTCAAATTCCAATGAGTTTTATAGTTTGTCAATCAAGGGGTATTCTTCTTTTTTCATTGTATAGAAGTTGGAAGGTCAGAACCATAAATATGAATTTCTTTCGGTTATTTTCAATATAAAAACTCCTCTCAAAATAATTTTCAATAGCTACCTTGAAAGGAGTTATATATTTTATAAAGGATATCCGTGAGAAAACCTTCGTCAAAGTCGACCCCAGATATACCTCACAAGATTGTTCCACGTGTCATGAAAGAACGGACCCTAAGGGGGATCTCGCTATTCGGGAGTGCGGTGTTCTAACTGCCAAACGAGTCACGACCGTGATATTAACGCCGCACAAAATATTCTAGATAAAGGACTTCAATTAGTGAGTTAAACTCATCGTCATACTGGCCCGGGACGGGCCTTAGTCACACAGACATATAAGACGACCTGGCGGTTACCCACCCTTTAGGGATGGATACCGTCCCGTCGCAATGTTGTTCCTAGAAACCACCGAACTTATTCGGAGTGTAGTTCATTTATTTTTCTCTTATCTACACGTATATTATAAGAGAGGGCCCTCAGAAAATACATATCCAAAAACATAGTTTTGATAAGATCTGCGAACACTTACGCTCACGTGCTTATCTTTAAATACAGACTAATCAATTTGTAGCTCAAAAGGACTTGCTTTCTCCTTTTTAGATAATATTTAAAATAAAAAACTCTCCAAAGACATGATTTACATGCTCTGAAGAGCTTCTTTACAACTTTTATTTAATTTTTAATTGTCTACTTCTAAAATCGTTCCTTCATAAGCTTCAACATCCACTTCTACATCATCATCTATCTCAATTTCATAGCGTGTTGTCCCATTGTCGACATCTAGTTCCCATGCCGTAACTGTTCCAGATCCTACTTCACTCAAGGCAATGTCCATCGCTTCGTGAGAGCTGATTAATCCTTCAAATTCGATAGACATGTCGTCTTCCAGGTCCGCTTCTCTCTCGCTAGAAATAATTTCTTCTGTCTCAGCATCTATCTCTAATTCATATTGGTTAGAAGAGTCAAAACCGTCAATTTCATATACATAACGGCCGTTCTCTCTCTCTAAACGAATCGATTCAATCAAGACATCTTGTCCGAACTCATCCCTGAAGATTTGATCCGCTGCTTCCACATCTGTTGTGAAGGTCTGTGACTCTAAGCCTTGTCCTTCATTTGCTGTGGAATCATCAGGGTCTACAGCAGTATCTGAAGTATCAGTCGTAGTCTCCTCTTCCGCTGCTGAATTATCCTCTGCTGTATCAGGATCTCCTAAACCATCATCTAAGTCGGATGTTTCATTTGCTCCGCGGAGCTCTTCTGTCTCATCAGCAGGATCAACAACTGAACTATCTGACCCTTGATTCACAGGATCATTACCACAAGCAGATAATACTAAAAGTGATGTTAATGTTACTAAAGTCGTTTTCGCCCATTTTTTACTTAACATCTTATCCTCTCCTTCTTTTCTTTATATTCTTTATTATATCATTAATAGACATAGAGAATCTTTTTATACGTCTTTTGGTAAGACTTTTTTGCGGAAGTCTTGTTAAAGGCTAGAGGGTGTTTTAGAAGAAAGTTCGATGATCCGGTCTACTGTTTGATCGAGAAACTCAATCGTATCTCTTAAAGCTTTTTCAGTAGTGATATCTACTCCAGCCACTGCTGCTGATTCTACAGGTGGCAGCGAATCCCCTAAAGTTAAAAATTCTAGCCACTTTTCGACAGCAGATTCGCCTCCTGATTTTATATTTAAGAAGGCCTGTGTCGCAATAGTCAGTCCAGCAGAATAAGTATAGGAATATAAGCCCATATAGTAGTGAGGCTGGCGCATCCAGGTAAGCTCGGCTCCTGGATTAATTTCAACGGCATCTCCCCAGAACTCCTCTAAAACGCCTCGTTTGATTGCGCTAAGCTCATCCGCACCGAAACTTTTTCCTGCATCAATCAAACGATACACTTCACGCTGGTAAGCAGCCTCATGTAAGTGGGTGATAAAATTATGAAAGTAAGTGTTAGCGATCATGCTGCTCCAAGCGTAACGTTCTGCTCGCGAATTTTGACTTTCTCTTTGAAGATAATCCGTCAACAAAAGTTCATTAAAAGTAGAAGGTGCTTCGATCACGTACATAGAAGGATCTGCACTCAGAGGAGATTGCTTTGCACTAGATAAAATACCTTGTCCGGCGTGCCCCAGCTCATGAATAAGAGTATAGACATCCGACAATTGATTGTTCCATGTCATTAGAATATAAGGGTGGACGTCATAAGCCGTTGAACAAAAGCCACCGGTCTGTTTCCCCTGATTTCTAACAAAGTCAATCCAGCGTTCAGGATAGGCACGTAGCACCATCTCCTGATAATCTTTTCCTAAAATTTCTGTTGCTTCTTCAATATAGTCTTTTGACTTTTCTATGGATACCTCTACAGAATACTCTGGATCAAGTTCGATTTTCAAATCTGCATAGGTCATTTTATCTAGGCCCTGTTCTTCTCTGATATGTGTAATATATTTTTGCATGACAGGGGCCATATCTGCCATAATCATATCAATCTGGCGGTCATACAACTCTCTCTCCACCTCTTGGCTGTATAAGAGATGGTCAAAGACTGAATCAAAACCGCGCAAATTTGCGATTGTCTTATCTTTTTGTACCTCTGTATAATAAAGTGAGGCATTAGAATGTTGATACTCCTCTAAAACTTTTGAAAACTCGTCAAAAGCTCTGCGTCGGACTTCTGTGTCAGGATGAAAAGCATAGTGATCTTCGTAAAGTTGGTAGCTCAAGGGGTAAGTCTGGCCATTGACTTCAAAAGAAGGGAAATCCATATCCGCCAGCTTCATCGTCTCGTAAGTATCCACTGAAGCATTGAGAGTAGGAGAGAGTAAACTTACTACTTCTTCTGCTTCTTTTGAAAGACTGACTTTTTTGTTGTTTTTAATTTGTCGCACCGCTGCTTCCAAACGCGGCTCTAGGCGTGCAACTTGCTCCAAGACATCGTCTGAAACGACGGTAAGCTCCACTGAAAAGAAAGAGAGCTTGGAAGAAAGTTCTGCCAGCGCTTGGTTATTCTTCCGTGCCACTTGCTTTGCCTCATTATCTGTCACATCCACTGTTGTTGGAAGGTTCGCGTATTGACTTGTACGTGCCATTTTTGTGATAATGGTTTCCATACCTTCCAGTGCTGACACAATCATCTCTGAATCATCGAGATGGCCTTCATATTTTTCAATGAACTCTGAAACATAAGCTTGCAGCTCAGTAACCTCTTTTTCATACGTTCCTTCCGTTTCATAAATAGCAGTCAAATCCCAAGTATATTCTTCCTTTACTTCGTCTCGCTTCTGTAATTTTTTTGACATTCGATCTCCTCACTTTCATTATTTCAATATAGCACTTCCTGTTTATCTTTTCTACCCGTCTTACAAGAAGTAAGTACCCGTTTTTCTCCAACAACACTTCCAAAGGAGTTACTTATATGATGAGACTTTTAAAAAATATAATTTTATTTATCGTGATTTTCTTTTTAGGCTACTTCACGTCTGCTACAGGCATCCTTGACGGAACAGATTTAGGTCAGACCTTAGATGATGCTGTTTATAGTATTCTAAGCTTGAGAGATTCAGAAGTAGACAATGGAGTAGACGCGACAGATCCGAACCAATCGACTGTATCTCATTTGGACACGGTTGATTCGCTCGTAAGTGTCGATTCCTCCAGTGTTGCTACAGAAAAGACGCTCCCCAGAGAATCAGACGGTGAAATGAATTTAGCCCTGCTCGAAGAAGAAATTTTCACAAGAGTCAATCAGCTTCGTTTAGAGAAAGAACTTCATACACTAGAAGAAAATGATACATTGAAACAAGCGGCCCAGCAACGTGCAAAGGAAGCTTCAGTCAGTTTCTCCCATACCCGCCCCAGCGGCCAAGAAACTTTCACCATTCTTGAAAAAGATGAGTTTTTCTACCCTTATCAATACGCAGGCGAAAATCTGGGGATGGGTACTGCTCATGGCGATGAAGCCACGATGGCTCAATTCTTATTCGATGGCTGGGTGGAAAGTGAAGACCACTATGAAGCAATGATAAATCCTAATTTCAATGAACTTGGAGTCGGCGCTTATATGAGTGACAATCTGATCTATGCTGCCCAGCTTTTTGGAACACAAAGATACTAAAAAGCATAAGATGACTTTTTAAGAAAGTTATCTTATGCTTTTTGTGTGTTTATTTCTCTAGTGAGTTGGATAATGCGATCAACAACATAATCTACAAAATCAATTGTATTTAGCAAGGATTGTTCATCACGCATGTCTACATGCACAAAATCTGCTGCTTCGAGCGGACGTTTTGAATTACCGAATTTCAAGAACTCCAGCCAGCGATCCATAGCAATTTGACCTTCTCTCTTCCAATTTAAGAAAGCTTGCGTCGATAAAGTTAAGCCTGCTGAATAGGTGTAAGGGTAGAGTCCTCTAAAATAGTGACGTTGTCGCATCCAAGTGTACTCAACACCGGGTTCAAATTCTACCTCATCTCCCCAGAATTCTGAAATTACCTTCCTTTTGATGTGGTTGAGAATCTCAGCATCAAAGCCCTCACCCTCATCTATTAAGTGGTAAACTTCTCTCTGATAGGCGGCTTCCAACAAATGCGTGACGAAATTATGGAAAAATGTCTTGGAGACCATCTTGGCCAAGATCGCCCGCTCAGAGCGCGGAGAGTCGCTTTCTTCTAGAAGGCTGTCAGTCAAAAGTAATTCGTTGAAAGTAGAAGGCGCCTCTAATATATAGAGCGAAGGCTTGGATGCTGATATCACTTGATTTTCGTTGGTATAGATGGCTTGTCCGGCATGCCCAAGTTCATGAATCAAGGTGTAGGCAGAATCGAGACGGTCAGCCCAAGACAATGTGATATAGGGATGTTTGCCATAAGCTGTGTGACAGGATGCACCAGTTCCTTTCCCTTGATTACGAGGGAAATCGATCCACCTCTCAGAAAAAGCCAGCATCGTTCGATTAACATAAGTTCTTCCCAAGGGCTTTAGCGCTTCATAAATCTTCTCTTCTGCCTCTGCAATCGTCACGGGAACATTAAAATCAGGATCTAAATCCATTCTCAAATCAGCATAGTGCAAAGTATCCAGTCCATTAACTTCCTTGACATGTCTCATATACTTACGCATCACCGGAGCAAACTTTTCCATAATAATGTCAATCTGACTCTCATACATGCCTCTCGTGACTTCCTGACCTAAAAGAAGGTAATTAATCACAGAATCATAGCCTCGATTAGTTGCTTCAATCTTTTCTCTCTGAACCTGGCTATAGTAATTAGACGCCAGACCGTACTGATATTTTCCTAAAATTTCTGAAAATTTCTTGTAGGCCTGGCGTCTGACTTCCTTATCTGCATGATACATATAAAACTCTTCATATAAAACGAAACTTAAAGGATATTCTTTTCCGTTTGCGACAAAGGTTCCAAAATCTAAGTCATTGGAACGGACCTGCTCAAAAGTTTCGAGCGGGGCTGCAAAAACCGGCGTATATTCGGCAAGATATCTTTCCGCCTTTGGATCAAGCTGCGCATCTTTTTCTACTTTTAAGTGACGAACATAAGGAGCGTATTCTGGTGCCTTCTGTGATATCTCATCTAAAATTTCTTTGTCTAAAACGAGAATCTCACCCTTAAAGAAACTCACGCGGCCGCTGATCTTTGCGAGCCGTGACTTTGTTTTTCTCAGACGGTTGAGATTCTTAGAATTAGTCATATCACTATCTGATTTCGCTTGAGCATAGAGCGCCAATTGATCCGAATAAGCTTTATTTCTCTCGTAAACTCTGAGTGCTTCTATAATTGTATCTGCATCTTTCAAGCGTCCTTCATATTTCTCAGAGAAAAGAAGGGCTTGTTCATTAATTTCTTCCAGCAAAGCTTCAAATTCTCTCTCCGTTTGAAACAAGTCCCTAAGGTCCCAGGTTAAAGTTTCTTCTACTTCAGAGCGAGCTTGAAGCGAATCTATCATTTTCATAATATCAACCCTTCGATTAAATAATGCTCTTATTATACCATAGTGAAGAGAACAGTGGAATCTTCGAACTGTATTCTTATCTAACTCTGCCCTCACAAAACGCAATGAAGATTAAATACAAAATGAGAAGAAAATAGAATAATTGAAAACTGGTCGAATTTCTGGTTTGATAAGTAGGAATGGCTTTCATTGCCTAGTCATATAAAATGGAATAGAATGAAGTTATCTGGTAACTAATCGAAATTATTTTCTTACTGTTCATTTGAAAGGAGCGATAGAATGAGTTTATTTGATAAACTAAATGAAAAAATTGATGAAAAAAATGAGCGTATGATCGAAATACGCCGTCATCTTCATGAAAACCCGGAGGTATCTTTTGAAGAGACCGAAACTTCAAAATACATTCGTGAATTTTATGAGAATGTCGATATTGATAAAATTGAATCAGAGGTAGGGGGCACCTACGGACATCTTGTTACGATTGAAGGT
>JBHWPB010000024.1:0-3485 GCA_043424675.1 Carnobacteriaceae bacterium
ATATGCCTTGGTAGAAGTTAATGAAGATATGGTTAGGGTAACCTACCATCTTCCAAATACAGATGAATTAGAAGAGCTTCGCTATGTAGGAAAGTTAGATGTAAAAAAATAATATCAATTTAAATGAGAAAATTTTCTAGCTTTGTATAAAAAAACCTCCAGATAAATATTTCTGGAGGTTTTTTTCATGTATTCAATTGTTATTTTGGGTCGGAATTTCAAAGATTGGCAGATCGATTCCTGCTTCCGTCAAGGCCCTGATATAACGCTCATAAGCTGCATACTCGACGGATAACGTATTACCCGGCGTAGTAAATATATCACAGCGAGCAGTGACACGTCCCATCGCATCTTGATAAAAGTTCACTTTTTTTGCTGGTGTCGTGATAGTTGAAAAATATTCAGCAAGTTTTTTATTTTCTTCATCGAGTAAATCGCGAACAAGGTCGAGATCTGTTCCCGGATAAAGCGGAATTTCAATGCGCGCTCGTCTCTCGGAACGCGTCAGGTTAGAAATAATAGTAATTTCGCGGTTTGGAATGAAATGAATAGTTCCGTCCCAATCTTTAATGACAATATGAGTGAGATTTATATCTTCAATTATACCGTTCATGCCTTCGATATCGACCTCATCACCGATATCCATCTGTTTGGTAATCAGGATATTCAATCCATTGATAACATCACTGACAAAACCTTGCGCACCAAGAGACAGTGCTAAACCTATAACTCCAGCACCCGCTAAAAGCGTTCCGACAGGCACCCCTAAAATGTCGAGGCCAGAGTAAATAAGAATAAACCAGACTAGTGTCGTTAGAACATTTTTTGTCACTTTATAGACCGTATTAAAGCGACTGGGTAATTTACCATCAGAGTTTCTCTGTCGATTGAAATAGAGATCAACAGCATATTTTAAAATACGATGGAGAATGATCAGAACAATAACCAGAACAAGGATCCGAAAAAGGTCCAAAGCAAGTTCAACGATGACACCTTCCCAATCTATGGATCTAAAGTAGGAGATAAAACCATTTGTTTCTTGTTCTATCCCTTCACCGATCGTTTCAGTTACTGTCGTATCTTGTTGACTAAACACCATATCACCTTTTCCAATTATTAGTTGTATTTTATCTTTCGATATCACATCTTAACAGAAACCAAGAAGAAAAGCAGATTTTTATCATTAACAAGAGTGTTTGGAAGGAATTTGATGAAGATTATAAAGGTGTCTCTATAATAAGACGCTTTATAGTTGATTTTACTAAGGAATTGGTGCTATTCTTAGAGTGTGAAAAGGAACCAAACAGTCTAATAAGACGGAAAATACAATACAGAAAGTAGTGATAAAATGACTGGTGGAGAAATTGCAGCATTAATAGCAGCGGTCGCTTTCGCAGTGTTGGTCATTGCACTGATTTACTTACTCGTAAAAGTTGCGAATGTAGTGGATGATTTAAGCACCACTGTAGAAGAAGCAAATGATAGTTTGAGTACAATCACAAAAGATGCAGACCGACTATTGATTGAAGTAGAAGGGTTATTGAACAAGTCGAACGTAACGTTAGATGACGTCAATGGAAAGATGATACTTATCGATCCATTATTCAAAGCAGTCGGGGACTTAGGGGAGACAGTCTCTGACCTTAATCAATCATCGCGTAACCTGACAAGCACCATAACTTCGTTTACAGATAAAAAATAATCGTTAAAATTAAGGAGTAGATATTATATGGCTAGCAGAAATTATGGAGATTTTTTACTCGGAGCTTTAGTGGGGGCAGCGGCTGGAGGAGTAGTAGCTTTACTGTACGCGCCAAAGTCTGGAGAAGAAACGCGTAAAGAACTTAAACAACAAGCGGATGAAGCCAAAGAAGCAACAGTAGAATACATCGATATCGCAAAAGATAAAGGAAGTGAATTCTACGACTACGCTTCAGAAAAAGGATCAGAATACGTAGAGAACGTTTCACAATCTGTCTCTAAGACAAAAGATAAGCTGGCTGATGAAGCACAAGATACAGCGGAAGATTTACAAGCAGCTGGAGAGGTAGCTACTGCAAGCATTCAACAAAGTGCAGACAGAGTAGGCGACACGGCTCAAGAAAGCGCAAAAGAAATCTCTAAAGAGACTCAAGAAAAAGCGAAAGACGCGAAAGAAAAAACAAAAGATGCTGCAGAAGATACCAAAGATGAAAAAGAGAAAAAGGATAAAAGCAATAAAAACAAAAAAGGTAACAATTAATCTATAAAATTAATTGAATCAGATAAATCGATAGTTCCCTGTATCAGGTCTTGAATGAGATTTGATGCCGGGAACTATTTGATTAGAATCGATATTGAAGAAAAAGACTATTCAAGCCTGGACAATTGAATTTTTGAGAAAAAAGACTTGAGGTATGATCCTCAAGTCTTATTGTATGGAATATATTATTAAGATTTTTTAATCAAAAGTTCTTTCGGAGTATGTGTCAGAACTTCGGCACCATCTTCTGTTACATACACACAATCTTCGATGCGAACGCCGACCTCGCCTGGAATATAGATACCTGGTTCAATAGAAAAAACCATTCCCTCTTGAATTTTCAGTTCGTTTCCTTGTACAATACTTGGGTATTCGTGAATACTTTGTCCGAGTCCATGTCCGAGACGGTGGTTAAAATGCTCTCCGTATCCTGCTCTATCGATGACATCACGAGCGGCAGTGTCTAATTCATGAGCGGTCATGCCGGGACGTATAGCGTCTATAGCCTTTTGATTGGCTTCCAGAACAAGGTTGTAAATCTCTTTAGTATACTCGCTAACTTCACCAAAAGCAAAGGTGCGCGTCACATCACTTGCGTATCCTTCATACATCGTTCCTAGATCAAAGAGAGCGACATCGCCCGCCTTGAGTTGGCGATTAGCAGGAATACCGTGAGGATTAGCGGCATGATCGCCGAAAAGTACCATAGTGTCAAAACTCATTTGAGGTATCCCCTGCTTTTTCATCTGGTATTCCAATTCAGCGACAAGTTCTTGTTCGCTAATCCCTTCTTCGAGAAGGGAATAGCCAATTTCCAGAGCAAGATCAGCTGTTTTTCCTGCGCCTTTCAGTTTTTCAATTTCATCATTATTTTTGATAAGACGCAATTTCTGGATAACAGGAGTTAGATTTTCATCCTTTGCTTCTGGAAAGCCATGTTTTAAGAAACGAAAACGTTCTAAAGGAATTAAATCCTCTTCGACTGCAAAAGTGGTGACTTGCTTTTTATGTTTCTTGATGCTGTCTATAATAATTGAAAAAGGCTCTTGGTCATCCGTATAGCTGTGGATAGGATAAGGCCAGCCAGTGTTTTTAGCGTCTTCTGCGTCAAGAGCAGGCGTGAAAAGAAAGGGGTCGCTTTCCTTGAAGACAATCAAAGCTAAGACACGTTCATGTGGTTCGCTGTCAAAACCGGTAAAATATCGAATATTAGCCGGGTCTTGAATAAAAGCGAGATCCAGGT
>JBHWPB010000025.1:0-14261 GCA_043424675.1 Carnobacteriaceae bacterium
TTTTTATTTATTTATTATGAATATCATTATATTAAAACAATGGGCTTCTCAACTTATTGGGATACTGATAATAAACTTGAATTGTTCCGTGTTGGGATTTTTATTTTAGTGGCCAACATGTCTCTGACCTTTGTGGGAAATGTGGGCAGCTGGGTCGTCAACCGAAACTTTGCTATCGAAGAGTTTGCTCAATATTCTTTTCAAAATTCAATATTAAACGTTATTTTACTCATCGTTAATGCAGTGGGCATGGTTTTTTATAACGTGCTGTCCAAAAATTCCAGCCAATCTCTTGTTAAAATTATAAAAAATGCATCTATTTTGTTAGGAGTCATTTCAGGTTTAGCATTTTTTGTGTTTGCAGTGATTATTGAAATTGTTTTCCCACAGTATATGATGTCCATACCTATCCTGTCTATGACCTTTATCGCGATTCCTTATATTATTATCTCGAGAATTTTAATTGCGAATCTCTACAAATCTCAGCGCAGTGAAAAGAAATATTTTAAGGACAGTGTCTTGTTCGCAGGTTTATCCTTAGCTTTTGTTTACGGTGTTTATCTGCTTACGAATAATATGGTAGCCATTGCATTTTCTACAACTATCTGTTATATCGTGTGGTATGTGTATACGACACGAGGAGAATTTAAAGCGTTGAGAAGCAGTGATGTCAAGGAATATATTATTCTTTTCTCACATCTGGTAGTATTTTATATATCGTCGAATATATTAACACTGGCTCCTGGCTTTATCCTCTACCTTATTTATATCCTGTCTCTTTTATTTTTTATCAAAGAGGATATCAAAGATGTGATTGTTTTAGTGAGAAGTAAGAAGTAAACAATCGCTTTTATTGCCCATATTAAAAACCAAGCCTTAATTGCAGGCTTGGTTTTTTTCACGAAAGATATCTTTCGGCGACTTTTTCATATAATTCAATAGCTTGATAAAACTCTGCTATGCTTACACTTTCATTAGGCTGATGTGCATCCGAAAGACTGCCAGGACCACATATCAGATAAGGGATATCAGGGTTTGCCGCAATAAATAAAGAAGCGTCTGTTCCGCCAGAAAAACTCGCCGGCTCCACTTTCTTCCCTTTAGTTTCAGAGGCGACTTCTAACATCAATTGGGTAAAAGGATCATCTATCGAAGTAGAGAGAGGCAGCATTTCAGCTATGTATTCTACACGTGACTTTTGTCCCTCTCCCTGTCTATCGATTTCACGGAGAATATTTTCGATATCTTTTTTAATTCGTTGTGGATCTTGACTTGCAATCATGCGGAGGTCGATGTCTGCAGAAGCCTGATCTGGCACCTGGTTCATGCTGTTCCCGCCCTGGATGCGGTTGACGCTCATTGTAGGCGATCCGCTGAGTTCGTCATAGTATTTTTCAAATGCTTGGTCACTATGATCTCTTAGTTCATGAAGAATATCGACCAGGTGTTTAATTGCATTTTTCCCTTTCTCGGGACTCGAACCGTGAGCACTCTGACCTTCGACATGGATCCGGAGCCAGATGAGTCCCTTGTGAGCTGCCGCAACTTCTAGGTTAGTAGGTTCACCAATCACCATCGCATCGACATCATTCGCATAACCCAAGCTGGCAAGTTGTTCAGCTCCCAAGCCACTTTTTTCTTCTCCGACAGTAGCGATAAACTTCAAGGCGCCGGCATTGATTTTCTTATTTTCTTTGAGCCGAATCATGGCTGCCACCTGGGCGACAAGTCCTGCTTTCATATCAGCTGCCCCTCTCCCATACAGCCGTCCATTTTTTTCAGTGGGGGTAAAAGGTTCGGTAAACCAGGCGATGTCTCCCGCAGGCACCACATCCATATGTCCTGAATAGGCAAGGGTAGGGCCGCCGGTATATCCGCCTTGGATGCTGGCGATGAGATTGCTTCTTCCGGGAGCATAGACGACCCTTTCAGTATGGATTCCTGAATTTTCTAGAGCTTCTTCCAAAAGACGTGCGACTTCATCTTCATTTTCATCGACACTTTCCACACGGATAACTTTTTTCAATAGTTCTAACGCTTCGTAATCTTTCATCTTTTTCCTCCTGACACCTTAAATATATCATATTCTGTAATCTCCCTATAGCATAATAAAGGAAAGGACATAGTATTGTAATCAGATGATATGAAAAATTGTGATAAGATTGAAAGGATATACAAATTAAAATTGTCAATAAATGACAGGAGGAAGATTTGTGTCTCTAGGCATCTGAATCCTAGTTCCAAACCCAATTAATTTGTGCTATTATTAAGCAGATTATCGAAAGACGTTCAGTCTAAAAACGTCGGAGCTTCTGTGATGGAAAATAAAAAAAGATCTCGTAAAAAGGGGAAAAACCAAACAAATAGAAAGAAAAAAAGGCTTCGTTGGACAAGAATCCTCGGACTTATTGCTTTGCTATTATTTGGTGTAATGATTTTTGCTGTCTATAATGCTTACCAAGAAATCAAGGACAGTACACAGAACATGCATGAAACTGTAGAGTTTGAGCAAAGACGGCCAGAACCTGTCAGCGTAGCAGATGGGGAAGAACCCTTTTCTGTTCTCTTGATGGGAATCGATTCAGGTGACATGGGCAGAGTGGAACAAGGACGCTCGGATACGATGATGTTGGCGACGGTCAATCCCAACACGGGCAAAGTGGGCATTGTCAGTATCCCCAGAGATACCTACCTGGAGATACCGGGTTATGGCATGGATAAAGTGAATCATGCCTACAGTTATGGGGGACCTTCACTTGCAATCAATACCGTTCAAAATTACTTCGATGTTCCCATAGATTTCTATCTCTCAGTCAATATGCAAGGATTTCAAGATATTGTAGATGCTTTAGGTGGTGTAACTATTGAACCTCTGATGACTTTTAGTCAAAATGGCTATGATTTTTATCAGGGGAGACCGACAAGATTAGATGGAGAAGGCGCGCTTGCTTATGCCAGAATGCGGAAAGAAGATCCTGAAGGAGATTACGGACGCCAAGCTCGTCAGAGACAAGTTATTGTCGCTTCAATCGGGGAAGTCGCATCCTTAAATACGATATGGAATTACAGCGGAGTTTTAGATACTTTAGAAGATAACATCGAAACCAATGCTGATTTTGATGACATGCTTTCGATGTTTAATAATTATCGAGGCGCCACTCAAGATATTCAACAGCATCAGCTGTCAGGTGCCGGCCAGATGATCAATGGAGTTTATTATGAGATCATTCCTGATGAAGAAAGATGGGAAGTTTCAAACCAGCTGAAAAGTGAATTAGAAATCGAACCAGATGATAATCCTATTCAAGACACCGGTTCCTTCGATACGAGTCCAGGAACTTACGATACGTCAGGTTACGACACAAGTGGCGGCGTTTACGATACGAGTGGGCCTACCTCTGATACGAGCGGTGGAGCTTATGACACGAGTGGAGCTGCTTATGACACAAGCAGCAACGTTTATGATACTGGTGGTACATACGACACCGGTGATGTGTATGATTCAGGTACAGGTTATTAAGTAAAAAAGAGTGCCAAAAAGAAGAGGTTCTTTTTGGTATTTTTATGAGAAAAATTTTTTCTATTTACTTTATGTTAAAATATGAGAGATAGTTTATTGAGGAACCATGGGAGGAATTTATGAATATAACAGTTGTAGGGATGGGTTATGTAGGTTTATCTAATGCCATTCTCTTAGCTCAAAACAATGAAGTTAAAGCTTTAGAAATTATTGAAGAAAAAGTGAATATGATCAATGATGGAGTGACTCCGATACAGGATCCAGATATCAGTCGTTACCTTAAAGAAGAAGAATTGGATTTAGAAGCGACAACGGATAAGAAGGTGGCCTATGGAGATGCTCCAGAATATGTAGTGGTTGCTGCACCAACAGATTATGATGAAGTAGAGGATCACTTTGATACAGAGGCTTTAGAAGCAGTAATCGAAGATGTTCTGGAATATACACCAAACTCTACTATTATTATTAAGTCGACCATTCCAGTAGGTTACACAGAGTCTATAAACAAAAAATATAGAGTAGACAATATTGTTTTTTCTCCGGAGTTTCTCCGTGAAGGAAAAGCCTTAAAAGACAATCTTTATCCGAGTCGTATTATCGTAGGGGAAGTATCAGACCGTGCTCAGAAATTTGCTGATCTAATGGTCGAGGGTGCTTTAGCGGAGCCAGAGGATATCCCTACTCTGCTTGTCGAGTCCACGGAAGCAGAAGCGATCAAACTCTTCTCCAACACCTACCTTGCAATGCGTGTTTCTTTCTTCAACGAATTAGATACTTTTGCGGAAAAGAAAGGTTTAAACACGCGCAGTATTATAGATGGAGTCGGGTTGGACCCAAGAATTGGCGACCACTATAATAACCCCTCCTTTGGATATGGAGGTTATTGCCTGCCAAAAGACACTAAACAGCTGCTTGCCAACTATGAGGATGTGCCGAATAACTTGATTAAAGCCGTTGTCGACAGTAATGCGACGCGCAAAAGTTTTATTGCTGATCAGATTATCCAAGAAGAGCCGGAAGTTGTCGGCGTACACCGCCTGACGATGAAAACAGACTCGGACAACTTTAGACAGGCCGCTATTTTTGATATCATGAAGGAGATTCGCAGCGAAGGGATAGAAGTCATGATATACGAACCTTCTATCAAAGAGGATGAGTTCGAGAAGTATCGCGTTGAAAAAGACCTCGATACATTCTTAAATGATTCTGACGTTATCCTCGCAAATCGTATGGACGATGTATTAGAAGGTTATGCCGATAAGGTCTATACGCGCGATTTATATAATGAGAATTAAAAGGAGAATGGTATCATGGCAAAAATAACAAAAGCAGTCATCCCAGCAGCGGGGGCCGGGTTAAACTTTTTACCTGCAACCAAAGCCACTGCGAAAGAAATGCTGCCTATTGTCGATAAGCCGATCATGCAGTTTGTCGTAGAAGAGGCACTGGCTTCAGGGGTAGAAGAGATTATCATTATCACAGGACGTCACAAACGTTCGATTGAAGATCATTTCGATGCTAATTTTGAATTGGAACAGAATTTGCGTGCGAAAGAAAAGAAAGAGTTATTGAAGATTGCGCGAGATACAACCCTAGATAATATATTCTACGTGCGCCAGCCCTATCCTGCTGGTCTGGGCGACGCGGTTTTAAGAGCTCAGGAATTTATCAATGATGAACCCTTCGCTGTGCTTCTAGCGGATAATATTATGGAATCAGAAGTTCCTATAACAAAACAGCTGATTGACAGCTATGAAAAACATGAGACCAGTCTCATCGCTGTTCAAGAGAGTGCCGAAGTAGAAGATCTTTCTAGTTATGGCGTGGTAGATGTCGAGGGAGAAAAAGAAGAGGGGATTTTTACCTTTAATGATATCGTAGAAAAACCTGAACCAGAAGATCTTCGAGGGAATTATGCGACAATCGGCCGGTATATTTTTGAGCCTGAAATATTCGATTATCTTGAAACGCAGGAACCAGGAGTTGACGATCAAATTCAACTTACGGATGCTATCGAACGGATGAATCAGGATAAGGAAACTTATGCTTATCTATTCGATGGCAAGCGCTATGATGTCGGTGATTTAGAAGGGTATATGGAAGCAAATATTCTGTTCGGGCTTAATCATCCTGAGACAGATGATGAGCTGCGCGAGTACATCTTAGATTACGCAAATAAAAACAAATAAGGTTAGAAGACAGTGTCATCTTATGAGGATTTTATTTGCCAGATCAAGTGATGAGAGAAGAAGTGATTAAAGTTTCCGTCTTGTCTAACATGTGAATCAAGTCCAGAAAAGTCAGAACACTCCCTTGTGTTGTGACTCTTTCTGTTTTTAAAAAGGAGTGAACGTATGAAATACGATGGTATTGTTGAAGGTATTTTTCTCGAGCGGCCTAATCGTTTTATCGCCTATTGTCTGATTGCTGGTAAAGAAGTAGAATGCCACGTTCCCAACACGGGTCCTCTGACAGGGCTTTTGGAAAAAGGGGTCCGCGTTTTACTAGAACCCGCAAAAAATCCCAATCGTAAAACTAAATTTTCTCTGGTAAGTGTGGAGAAAAAAGGAGCTTGGATTAATGTCGATTCACAAGCTCCAAACCAAATTGTTTTTGAAGAAATTTTTGAAAATCCTACTTTGATTGGGATATCAAGCGAGGAATTAGCTTCTTTTCAACTCAAACAAGAAGTTACCTATGGGAATTCACGCTTTGATTTATATTATGAAACGGATGAGAGAAAAGGATTTATCGAAATTAAAGGTGTAACTCTAGAAGAAAACAGCGAAGCGATGTTTCCAGATGCGGAAACAAAGCGGGGACAGAAACACCTCGCAGAGTTAATGGAAGCGAAAGAAGAGGGCTATGAGACGGGCGCCTTTTTCTGCATCCAGATTCCTTATGCTGAAAATTTCTCGATTAATCGTTCTATCGATCCTAAACTAGGTGTCCTCTATGACGAGGCCAAAGATAACGGAGTAGATATCTATAGTTATAAGTGCGATGTCAGCAGAGAAGAAGTGATTCTCTCAGAACAGATACCACATGAGTGAAAGAGTATCTTGTAGAAAAATGCTGCTACAGTTATAATAGTAAAAGTGTGAAAAAAACAGGAGGGGTCCCATGCAAAAAATTGGTTTTGATACAGATAAATATTTAGAGGAACAATCAAAACAAATTTATGAAAGAGTCAAAGGGAAAGATAAATTATATTTAGAATTCGGCGGTAAACTTATTGGTGACAAGCATGCTGAACGTGTGCTTCCTGGGTTTGACGAAGATGCAAAGATGAAGCTCCTCATGACGATGAAAGATGAAATAGAAATTATGATATGTGTCTATGCAGCAGATTTAGAGAAAAATAAAGTAAGAAGTGATTATGGAACGACTTATGATGAAGAAGTCATGCGGTTGATTGACGAGTATCGGGGTTATGACCTCGATGTATCGAGTGTTTTATTGACCCGTTACAACGGAGAAAGAAATGCTCGTAACTTCATGTCTAATCTCAAGCAACGTGGGATCCGCGTCTACGCACACGAACCAATCATCGGCTATCCAACAGATCTGGACGAGCTCTTTGGAGAAGAAGGTTTCACAAAGAATGAGTATATCGAAACTAGCAAGAAGATTATTGTCGTAACAGGGCCTGGAGCAGGGAGTGGGAAATTAGGAGCCTGCTTGAGTCAGCTTTATCATGAGAACAAAAGAGGAGTGAAAGCAAGCTACGCAAAATTTGAGACTTTTCCTGTCTGGAATTTACCAATTAAACACCCAGTGAATGTGGCTTACGAAGCGGCGACAGTAGACTTGTTAGATACAACGATGATCGATAATTATCATTATGAAGCTTACGATGAAGTGGCTGTCAATTATAACCGTGATATTAAAATGTTCCCAGCCATCCGGCGCATTATTGAAAACATTTCGAGTGACGAGCTCCCTTATAAATCGCCGACAGATATGGGTGTGAACTGTATCAAAGATGGTATTATCGATGATGAGGTTGTGCGGGAAGCAAGCAACCAGGAAATTATTCGACGTTATTTTGAGACAGAAAATGATTACAAAAGCGGGTCAGTAAATGAAGACATACGCTCTCGCATGCAATTATTGATGGAAGAAAGTAATCTGAAGCCAGAAGATCGTGTGCCTGTGCTTCCTGCCCGCAAATATAATGAAGAGTTGCAAGAACGCTATGACGATGGTTCTATACAAGCGGCCATGTCAATAGAGCTCAGTGATGGAACCATCATTTCGGGACGCACTTCTTCTTTAATGGATGCGACAGGAGCTATCGTTTTGAATAGTCTTAAACATCTGGCTGATATTGCCGATCAGATTGATTTGCTCGCACCTATGATTTTAGAGACAATCCGCTCATTGAAGAAAAATGAACTGCAAAGTAAAGTTCCTAAATTGACGTGTAATGAGTTATTGATCGCTTTAGCCATTAGTGCGGTGACAAACCCTACGGCAAAACTGGCTTATGATAAACTTCCTGAACTTAAAGGCTGTCAGGCCCACTCTACTGTCATTCTGACACGAGAGAATAAAGAAACGCTCCAGCGTTTAGGCGTAGAAGTGACAAATGACCCTGTCTATCCAAGCGATAATTTGTATTATAATTAAAGTAAAAGTTGGGAACCAGATCTCAGATGAATGACAAAACAGAAACGACTGAAAAGCGTCGTTTCTGTTTTTTTATCTTTTAATGCGTATATTTCTTTGAGTTTTTTACATGCCAATTTCTGTTATTTTAGCACAGTTCAAAATACGCATTGTTGATAAACGAGTGGTCGATACCTTCTTGAAGAGGGAGAACGAATAAATCAGCCAATTTTAAAAGTAGCTGAATTTTTCAGCTACTTTCAATACCAGCTCTATTTGATTTCTTTCACTTTACTTGTCCCGATGCTATTTGAAACCTTATTATTGAGCAGGATATCTCTGTTTTCAGAAGTCTTCAGCGTGAGCGTTTCTTCGTATTTATTTTTATCAGTTAATCTGTAGGTTTCATTCAGTTTGATCCCTTTTTTATTGAGGTAAGTCAAGAGGTCAGGGTCATCCTCAACTTCTCTCAGTATAAAAGAGTCGCCGATCTTCATTTCGGACAGGAGCGGGCGCGAGATAGTCTCAAAGATTTTATCTGGAGAGGGAATCTTGCCGCCATGAGGATCGGTTTCTGGTTCTCCCAGGTATTTATATAATCTTTCAATCACCTCATCAGAAGAAGCATGTTCCAGTCGATCTGCTTCTGTATGTACTTCATCCCAATCAAAATTCAATTTCTCAGCAAGAAACACTTCCCAGATTCGATGCTTTCGGACCAGTTGATTGGCCACTTCTATCCCGTACTCTGTGATTTTGACACCATGGTAGGGCTTATAAGTGATAAATCCATCTTCTAAAAGTCTAGCATTCATATCAGTAACAGAAGCAGCAGAAACACCCAACTCTTCCACCAGGTCTTTGTTGCTGATACTTGTATTATTTCCTCCAAGTTGCAGGATAGCTTTGAGATAATCTTCTTTGCTGGGGGTCATAATTATCCTCCTTCGGTCATACTCACCCACTAGTATAGCATTATTTTACCCTCTCTGAAAACTTTATTCGATTGACTACCATATTTTTTTAGGCTATCCTAAAAATAATACAAATTCTCATAAAGGAGAATGAAGATGAAGAAAAAATTATTTGTTTTCTTATTATTTATTTTGTTGTTTCTAGCCGCCTGCACAGATGAAAATCCATCTGATAGGAGTGCCTCAGAAGAAGCTACGATTAACGTCGTCGCCACGACGACAATGATTACTGATCTAATAGAAGAGATTGGCGGAGAATACGTTTCCGTCGAGGGATTAATGGGTCCTGGCATCGACCCGCATGGTTATCGCGCTACTCCTTCAGATGCACTGAGTCTACAAGAAGCAGACGTCATCATCTATAACGGTTTAGACCTAGAAGGACAGATGTCAGAAGTCTTGGAAGCTCTTGAAAGTGAGGAAAGAACAGTCATTGCTTTAGAAGATGCATATGAACCTTCAGAACTGCTTGCATCAGAAGATGACAATTCTTCCTATGATCCTCACATCTGGTTTGATGTCACCTTGTGGAAAGAAGCTTCTCATCATATTGCCCAGGAATTAGCAGAGTATGATCCCGAACATGCTGGAATTTATTTAGAAAATAATGAAACTTATCAAAAAGAATTAGATGACATAGACAGACATGTTAAAGACCGAGCGAAAGAAGTACCAGAGGATAAGCGTTATCTTATAACCGCTCACGATGCCTTTTCTTATTTTGGTGAAGCATATGATTTTGAAGTCATCGGAATTCAAGGGTTAAATACACAGACAGAAGCTGGAACCCGTGATATCAGTCGGCTCGCTGATATCATAGCTGAAAGAGAAATAGGGGCTGTCTTTATAGAAACAAGTATTTCGACACGCAATATCGAAGCCTTAAAAGATGCGGTACGAGCGAGAGGATTTGAGGTTGAAATTGGAGGAGAGCTCTATTCTGACTCTCTCGGCAGTGCTTCAGAAAATGCTGAAACTTATATAAAAATGATGGAAAGTAATATCGATACGATAGTTAGCGCTTTAAAAAATTGAAAGACTTTGAGGTGATATTATGGAAGAGTATGCTATAAAAATTGAGAATATGGCAGTAGCCTATGATGCTGAACCTGTGTTATGGGATATTAATGTCGGTTTTAAGAAGGGGCGCATGACAGCGATTATTGGTCCCAACGGAGCGGGGAAGTCTACCCTTATAAAATCAGCTTTAGGATTAGAAAAGCGAATTTCAGGAGACGTTCTTTTTTCTGTTGCCGGAGAAAGTTACCGACCTTATGATGAAATTAATACAGAACTAGCTTATGTGCCGCAGAAGAGCTCCGTCTATTGGGACTTTCCTACCACAGTGATAGATGTGGTTTTAATGGGACGTTACGGTCGCTTAGGTTGGTTTAAGCGACCTAAGCAAGAAGACAGAGAGATTGCAGAAGAGATGTTAGAAAAAGTAGGGATGTCGTCTTTCAAAAACCGTCAAATCAGTCAACTATCAGGAGGGCAGAGGCAGCGGGTGTTCTTAGCGCGAGCGCTGTGCCAGCAAGCTGATGTTTACGTTTTGGATGAGCCGCTTGCGGGAGTAGATATCAAAACAGAAGCTATCATCATTGATCTTTTACAAGAGTTAGTCCGAGAAGGAAAATCAGTAGTTGTCGTTCACCATGATCTAGACACAGTAGAAGAGTATTTTGATGAAGTGGTCTTTCTGAACCAAGAAATCGTTGAATATGGGCCGATAGAAGAAATCTTTACAGATGAGAATATAGAAAAAACTTATCAACGAGACCGAAATATCGGGGAAGAGGTTGATCAGTGATGGAAGTTTTACTCTCCTTATTCACAGATTACACTTTTCAAATCGTAGCTCTCGGGACAGGAATGTTGGGACTTTTAAGCGGAGTCGTCGGGAGTTTTGCTGTTTCTCGTCGCCAAAGTTTATTGGGTGATGCCTTGAGTCATGCTGCACTCCCGGGAATTGTGCTGGGCTTTTTAGTGATGGGCTATAAAAATTGGGGTATTTTAATGTTAGGTGCCACGATCAGCGGCTTGTTGGCGACTATTTTGATTTTATGGTTGAGTCAAAAAGCAGTAAAGTTAGACAGCGCACTGGCTTTAGTCTTGTCTTCATTTTTTGGTCTTGGCCTCGTCTTACTGACTTTTACGCAACGTTATCCTAACGCTCAACAAGCAGGACTTGAGAATTTTATCTACGGACAGGCTTCTGCCATGCTGCAGCGGGACGTCATCTTGACTTTAATAGCGGGGGGAATCATCTTAACTTTGGTCGGTATCTTTTGGAAAGAACTCAAGGTTTTTACATTTGATCCAGATTTTACCAAAACATTAGGATTTAACACAATCTTTCTAGAATTTTTGCTTTCTTCTATGTTAGTCGTTGTGATTATTTTAGGTTTAGAGTCGGTGGGTGTTATTCTGATGAGTGCACTGATAGTCGCACCGCCTGTGGCTGCCAGGCAATGGACCAACCGTTTCGGTACCCTGGTTCTTTTATCCGGTCTCTTCGGTAGCCTGTCTGGAATAATCGGGACCGTCATCAGTTCGCTGGAAGCCAGTATGCCGACGGGTCCTGTCATCGTTGTGGTCGCAAGTGTCCTTGTTTTAATCAGTGTCTTGTTCGCTCCAAGCAGAGGACTGATAGCAAAAGCTGTTGCCAATCAAAGACGCAAGAAAAAATACAGAAAATTGTCTGAAGCAGCAAAAAGCGAGGGAGGGGTGAAGTCATGATATTTCAAATATTTTTAATTGCCATCACTGTTGCCCTAGCCTGCGCCTTACCGGGCGTCTTCCTGGTCTTGAGAGGAAACACGATGCTTTCAGATGCTATTACCCACTCGGTCTTATTGGGGATTGTGCTTGCTTTTTTCGTTGTAGAAGACTTGAATTCACCTTTTCTTTTAGTGGGCGCGACGCTTGTGGGAGTTTTTGTTGTCTGGATCATAGAAGCGCTCCAGCGTTCCAAACTCATGCCAGATGATGCAGCAATCGGCGTCGTTTTTCCACTCTTTTTCAGTTTGGGGATTATATTGATCACTCGTTACGCAGGAGATATCCACCTTGATACGGATTCTGTTTTAATGGGGGAGCTGGCTTTCGCTCCCATCCGCCGACTTGAGATTTTTGGGGTGGATATCGGGCCCGCTTCCTTCTGGACGATGTTCCTCATCTTGATGATCAACGCTCTATTTATCGGACTGTTTTATAAAGAGTTGAAAGTTTCGACTTTCGATCCCGAATTTTCTCAGACGCAAGGGTTTTCTCCCACTCTGATTCACTACATTCTGATGACTTTAGTTTCCTTGACGGCTGTTGGTGCATATGATGCAGTAGGTTCTATCCTTGTCGTTAGTTTTATGGTAGGCCCGGCTTTATCCGGCTACCTTCTGACCCACAGCCTTAAAAAGATGATCGGCTATTCACTCCTATTTGCTGTCATCAACAGTGTCGTTGGCGTAGCACTTGGCTTTGTCTTTGATGTTTCGTTAGCAGGGATGATTGCAACAGTTACTGGGACAACGACTCTTTTAGTTTATCTCTTTTCACCTGTTAAAGGCTTCCTTTCCAATCGTCGAGAACATAAAAGAAAACAAAAGAAATTTGCACAATGGTTGGAAAGTGATGCAAAGCAATAACAAGAAAAATGGAAGGGAGCCCCTTCTATTTTTTGTTTAAAGCATCTAAAATAACCTTTTCAGAATATTTGGCTGGGCTAGTAGCATAAACAGACATCTGTTCTCATTTCATATTCAAAAGAGCTTAAAAGGTTTTTGAACATCTTCAAAATAAGGATTGTCTTCGCTGAACAAAGAAGAAAATTGTTTGTTGCTTAAATACAGGGTTAAGTAGTGAAAATATTCATAGAAGGTAAATTTTGGTTTCTCAGCAGAGTGCAGGGCAATATGTCGTTGCACGATATTCTTTTCGAGGGCAGGGAAAGTTTGAAAGGGATACTGACCGAGTTCTAGAATATCTTTATAGAGCCTATTTTGAATGGCATAAATGTTACTGGTTCTTTCTAATTGCTTAAGAAAGCTTCTCTTTTCGCCAGGTACTTGAAGCTGATAGCGGTGTTTTAAGTAGAGATAAATAGTGTTGGACTTTGATTCGTATTCCACTTGTTGTACTTGGTGGAGCATAATCCAGCTGCTCGGTCTTTTGCTGTAGCCTCTTTCTGGTAAAAGAATAGTCTCTCCTGCGATATATGGGATCCTTTGTTTATAGCCGAGACTTTCTCCAATGAGCTTGCTCCATTCCAGAGGTGTTCTTAAATTTTCAGCCAGTCGCATCATGATGTCAGAAGTAGTTTCAAAGGACTTTCGCGGCACATCGTGGTAAGAGAAAATCAAAGTGTGATAAGGCGTGTCTGGATAATCAGACAGATCATGCAAGTAAAAAGTGTTCTCACATATTTGAGGGTGATCGTATGTGATTGCCTCGTTTAACAGGCGTCTGCGATAAACACTGTCTCTTTCAATCTTATCCACTTGTATCTGAGTATAGTGAGAAAGAGAAAAGGGTGGGAGGAGGGAAAGGGTCTCCATTTTCTCTGCTTGTCCCTCTTGCTCATGGAAAATTTCTTGACTTGCAGTGTGCCAGTTTTCAAATAATTCATCTTGGTAAAAAGAATAGAGGTCGCCTTCCATACTGTACGGTTCTCCTTTGTGTTCGTATATTTAGTCAATCTCCATGATAGTACCACAGTTATCCATCTTTGCTCTTTTTTGTTTTTAAAAAGGTGAAAACCTATCCTGAATTTAATAAATTAACTGAAAGAGTAAAAATGAAGCCTATATTTTACAAAAACTTTATATCTGGCGGAGAAAAGACGAGTATGTCTTTTTGAATGAGAACTCCTATTTTTTTATAGTTGCAGTGTACAGGCCTGTAACAAAGAATATAGGAGTTTTTATATGGTTAAATTATTACAAGAGGAAGAATACGATTTTTTCGAGCAGTATGAAGCAGTAGTTTTTGCTGTGATGAAACAGATGAATTTCTCTCGGATGCAGAGTGACTATGATGATTTTGCCCAGCAAGGGCGCATTAAACTAGTCGAAGCTTATACAGAACTGGAAAATGCTATTCAAACAGACAAAGAACGCTATAAATTCTTAAAATATGCGATGCAAAAAATACCCTCGCAC
>JBHWPB010000026.1:0-10933 GCA_043424675.1 Carnobacteriaceae bacterium
GTTGAATCTATTATGGAGCACAGAGTATTGCAGAAAAAGCTCTTGACTTCTATTTAGAAGGTGAGGTTGACGAGGTTTATTTGGTTTATACCCATTTTGAAAATGTCTTGAAAATGCAGCCTCAAGTCAAACGACTCTTGCCTCTTCAAACAGATCTATCCTTTGATTATTATGATGGAGTGGAATATGAACCATCGATGGATGTTTTTATTGAACACACTATCCCGTTTTATTTACATATGAGTCTCTTTTACGCTTTTACTGAAGCAAATGCCAGCGAGCAAGGCGCTCGCTCCGTAGCGATGGATGCGGCGAGTGAAAACGCCGACGAATTACTAGAAGAACTCAACCATGAATATAATCGTCAGAGACAAGAAACTATTACAGAAGAGTTAAATGAAATCGTATCAAGTGCACAAGCAATGGATAATAATTAAAGGAGGTATAACTTGACGGATAAAAATATAGGAAAGATTGTTCAAATTGTTGGTTCCGTGGTCGATATTGAATTCGAAGATGAGATGCCACGTTTATACAACGCTTTAGAAGTACAGCGTGAGGAAGAAGATGCAATTGTGCTGGAAGTCATGCAGCATTTAGGTGATAATCGCGTTCGCTCCATTTCGATGGACTCCACAGATGGTCTGCAGAGAGGAAATAAGGTGGTCGATACGGGTGCACCTATTACTGTTCCAGTAGGGGATGAAGTCTTAGGACGCATGATAAACGTCTTAGGAGAACCTATCGATAATAAGCCTGCAATTAAATCAGAAAAGAAAATGCCTATCTATCGTGATGCTCCGGACTTTACAGAAATACAACCAGAGCCTGAGTTATTGGAAACAGGGATTAAAGCGATCGATTTGCTCACACCTTTCTCTAAAGGAGGAAAGATAGGACTTTTCGGAGGAGCTGGCGTCGGTAAAACTGTTTTAATCATGGAGTTGATCAACAGTATTGCCCAAGAACACGGCGGCCGCTCTATTTTCGTAGGAGTGGGGGAGAGAAGTCGTGAAGGGAATGACCTCTACCATGAAATGACAGAGTCAGGCGTTATTGACAATACATCTTTAGTATTTGGTCAAATGAACGAGCCGCCGGGTGTGAGAATGCGCGTTGCTCATACAGGTTTGACGCTGGCTGAGCATTTCCGAGATGAAGAATATCAAGACGTTTTGCTGTTTATTGATAATATTTATCGTTTCGTTCAAGCAGGATCAGAGGTTTCCGCCCTACTCGGTCGTACGCCTAGTGCCGTAGGTTATCAGCCGACATTAGCAACAGAAATTGGACAATTGGAGGAAAGAATTACTTCAACCAATAGAGGGTCGATTACTTCTGTCCAAGCTATTTATGTACCGGCAGACGACTTTACAGATCCCGCGACAGCAACGACATTTGCTCACTTAGACGCAGTGACTATTTTGTCACGTTCAGTCGTGGAACTCGGAATTTATCCTGCGATTGACCCGCTGCAATCTTCTTCTCGAATTTTAGAACCAGAAGTCGTCGGACAGGAGCACTATGATGTCGCTCAAGCTGTCCAGAATATCCTGCAGCGTTACCAAGATTTACAAGATATTGTCGCTATTTTAGGGATGGATGAACTTTCTGAAGAGGACCGCAAAACAGTAAACAGAGCGCGTCGCGTTCAACGTTTCTTATCGCAGCCTTTTACTGTAGCAGAACAATTTACGAACTTGCCAGGAGAAGAAGTGCCTGTTGAAGAAACGGTCCGCGGATTTAGAGAGATTCTTGAAGGACACCACGACCATATTCCGGAGAATCATTTCATGAATGCGGGATCTATCGATGATGTCGTCGAACGTTATGAAAACAGTCAGAGGTGAGGGAAATGTCAGAAGAGACTTCTGCAAAAAAGAAAATACAGCTGACGATCACGACTCCGCGCGGTGTGAAGTTTGAAGAAACAGCCGATATGGTTGTGATGCGGGCTGTCGATGGTCAAAGGGGAGTTCTTCCCGGCCATGCACGGATGTCCACCGTTCTAGGTGATGGCATATTACGCATCCACAATGAGGAGGAATTAAAGGAGCTCGCTGTTTTTGGCGGCCTTGTTGAAATCGATAATGATAGGATAGATATCTATACGACTATCGCTCAGCTGCCTGAAGAAATCGATGTAGAGCGTGCAGAAGAAGACCGCGCGCGTGCTATAAAAGCTCTTGAAGAACGACCGAAAGATCTGGAAATTGAACGCGCTCAGCTCGCTATGCGCCGCTCATTAGTACGGATCGAAATCGGGAAAAAAGAAGATTCTGATCAAGCAGATTAATCAAGGACATAAAAATAACGCTTTTCATCTTTCTGATGAAAAGCGTTATTCGTTTATATAGGATAAGTAAGTTATCCATCTATTAAAATTTTTCTTGGCGTCACTTCATCATAAGCGACCGCATAAAGCCCAGTTTCCTGTGACCATTCTGCATAAAGGATATCCTCATGATCAGTATAGCCTAATTCTTTAAGCTCATCCTTCAACCAATTGGTCGTCAAATCATGGCTCTCTAATACCCGATGTTCTATCGCACCGTCATCGATCACCATGATAGCAAAATCTTTGTCATCTTCATCAAATTTAACAACATTAAATTGACCGCCTGTTTCTAGAAACGCATGCTTTGTATTCCTTAAGGAATAAGCATCAGATGAGCGTAGGAGTGCCCGCAACTGTTCAAATTCAACTGGTTTGAGGTCTGAAGTTTGATTATCAAAAGTGAGATGTCCATCATAAACGAGGACATCAGGTTCTCCTTTCATCGTTTTATTTAATTATTCGTTATTATTCGCTATTTTTTCGACCAACCATATTAAAAAGGCCCATAATGTGAGCGCTAGAACAAGGTGCAAAACAGAGACTTGATCATCATAGATAGATTCTTCGATAATCCCTCCTAAAACCAGAGTGTATACCAGGTCATAAGGGGATATCTGAGTCAGGTTTTTCTTGCCCGTAATTCGAATGACGATGATCAATCCGATTAACCCAGTAATGAGTTTAGTGACGACAGATAGTGCAATTTGCAAGGTAGATCTTCCTTTCATTTATATTATTCAGTTATATCTCTCTTCAATTTACACTCTTTAATATATCTCTTCTGCGATTAAAGCAACAGTCATACGGCCTCAGCACTAAGAAGATTCTAATAATCAAAAAAACGGATAGTTAATGAGTGTCTTTTAATTTTCGATTCGTATCGCTTGTGTCAAATTAAATCTGTTATAGAATAAAGTTGTACAAGAAACACAAAAGGAGGATGACAAAATGATAGCTTTTGTTTTATCGCTAGTTGTAGGTGGGCTGATAGGCTGGGCCGGACAAGCGATTATGAACGTTGATGTACCAGGCGGTATTATTGGTAATATAATTGTTGGATTCATTGGTTCTTGGGTAGGAAGTCTTCTACTAGGAGATTTCCTAAGCTTCGGGATTTATATTCAAGGGTTTGCCGTGATACCTGCAATTATTGGAGCAATAGTGGTAGTCTGGCTCTTTGGAGTAATTTTCGGGTAAAGAGAATCCATGAAAAAAGTTAGAAAAGATCTAAATTATATATAAAAAGAGAAAGCACTATTCTCAATTTTTGAGTCTAGTGTTTTCTCTTTTTTGATACTCTTAATTTTTATATGTCTTTTCTCTCCATACCTCCCATTGTTATTCGAAAGTCCCCCAGCATCTTTCAAGCCTGATGACTGGTCGGTTTAGCACTCAGTTCGAAGAAAACCAGCCAATATTTGAGAGATAGGAGTTGGGTATTAACTGAGTGTATGCCTTCTCTAAGCTGTTTTTTCGGGCAGAAGGAGATTCAATAGGACGCCGAAGAGCGCGCTCAGTGCTGTTCCTGATAAGACAAGGGAGCCGCCTAAATCGAGTGCGGCGCCTCCCAGGCCTAGGACCAGCATGGCACTCGCGATAACCATGTTTCTCATCTGATTGAAATCTACTTGATTGTTAATCAGTACTTTTAATCCATTACTCGCGATAATTCCATAGAGTAAAATGGACATTCCGCCAATAACAGCATCGGGAATAGTCGAGATAAAGGCAGTGAATTTCCCCAGATGAGAGATGACGATAGCGATGATGGCAGCATTTTTAATGACTGATACACTCGCCACTCTGGTCATTCCGATAACCCCTGTGTTCTCCCCATAAGTAGTATTAGCTGGTCCTCCAAGGAATCCTGAAACTAAAGAAGCTGCTCCGTCTCCAATGAGGGTGCGACTCAACCCAGGATCTTTCAAAAAGTTTCGCCCTGTGATTTCGCCTAAGACGGTGTGATCTCCGATATGCTCTGCTATAGTGACTAAAGCAATAGGCAGGATTGCCATCGCTTCAGGTCCGAAATAAAACTCATAAGTCCCTATTCCTTGAAAGCTGTGTTGGAAAGGAAGGCTGAAATCTGGGAGAGAGAACCAGGAGGCTTCAACGACCGGCGTCAGGTCAACTATTCCTAGAAGGAGGGATAACATATAACCTGCAAGGATCGCAATGAGAAAAGGAATCACAGTGAGAAAACCTCGACCAAAAATATGGACAGAAACAGCAACTGTAAAAGTGAAGAGAGCAACCAGGACGACTCTCCAATCTCCGTCTGACACCAACCCGGCATTGGTGATGGCAGAGTTAGCTAAACCTAAACCGATGACGATAATCATAGGGCCGATAACGATCGGAGGAAGGAGTTTGTCAATCCAAGCTGTTCCAATTTTTGAAACCAAAAGTGCGATTAAAACATATAAAAGTCCTATCATCATAATCCCTGTCTGGGCAGCACTGATATCTCCATCCATCTGCTGGATAGCAGTCGCCATCGCGGTAACATAAGCGAAGGAAGACCCCAGATAAACAGGAACTTTTGATTGAGTAGCGAAGATATAAATGAGTGTTCCGATCCCGCTGGCAAGCAGCGCGGTCGAAACAGACATCCCTAAAAGTATGGGAACTAAAATTGTGGCCCCAAACATTGCAAAAACATGTTGCAGACTGAGTAAGAACCCATAGCGTGGTTCAGGTTTTTCCTCAATATCAAACAATAATAAAGGCTTCTTTGCTTCTTTGTTCATTTATATCGTCTCCTTTTAGTTGTTGTTGAGACTTATATCGTTTGATCATCCCGGGTCGATCTTTTTTTGCTCAAACTTCCAATACTCTACTGGATTTCAATTAATAAATCAAGGACAATATTCTGTAAAAATAAAATACTCAGTAAAAACATTGTCATATAAGCTTCTATATCGCAAACATTTGTTAGTTTATTATTTCCGATTAAAGAAAGACAAGAGATTGAAAACCTTAAACTTGTTATTCCTTGTAACATACTCTCACAATGTTATAATTATTTCTGGAATATACTGAAATAAAAGAATAGGGAAAAATAAGAGTGATTTGAAAGGAAGTATGTAAAAATGCCGAATGAATTTAAGCCAGGTAAATATTCAGTAGAAGCGGCTGGACATAATGATAAGTTACCGATGGACGTTACTTTGTCTGAAAATCGGATTGAAAAAATTGAGATCGATACGTCCGGTGAAACAGAAGGTATAGCGACGACAGTTTTTGAGCGTATACCTGCTCAGATCATAGAGAATCAAACTTTAAATGTGGACACTGTTTCTGGAGCGACTGTAACCAGTCACGGTATTTTAGATGGTGTGGCAAATGCGATTGAACTTGCTGGAGGAAATCCAAGACACTTTAAAGAAGGGAAAAAAGTGGCACCCAGTACTCCGGCAGAAGACCGTCAATTTGAGACGGATGTTCTTATCATTGGAGGAGGAGGCGCTGGCTTGTCTGCCGCTGCGAGCGCTATTCAAGAAGGCAAGAAAGTCATCCTAGTGGAAAAATTCCCTATGATTGGTGGAAATACAGCGCGTACAGGTGGCCCAATGAATGCGGCTCACCCAGAGTGGCAGAATACTTTTGAAGCTTTGCCAGGAGAAAACCACACGCTGGAGGACGTTCTTAAAATAGACGAAGAAGAGATTCATAAAGAGTATCGCTCGGATTTCAACAGGCTTAAAAGAGAAATCAAAGATTATTTAGAGCAATACGATGAGGGGCACACTTATCTTTTCGATTCTATTTTATGGCACAGATTCCAAACCTATGTCGGCGGGAAACGGACAGATTTAGAAGGTAAGGAAGTTTATGGAGATTACGAACTCGTAAAAGCATTGACAGATAACGTTCTCGATTCTGTAAAATGGCTGGAAGATATCGGCGTAGCATTTGATAAAGAGAATATTCAAATGCCTGTAGGTGCGAACTGGCGCCGCGGGCACAAACCATTAGAGAATGAAGGATATGCCTATATCGATGCACTTTCTCGTTACGTTGAAAGTAATGATGGAAAAATCATCACAGATGTCCAAATCAAAGAATTACTGACAAAAGACGGGAAAGTAGTAGGCGCTGTCGGAGAAGAGGCAAACGGAGCAACTTATACTTTCTACAGTAAGGCTGTAGTCTTAACAAGCGGTGGTTTTGGTGCTAATACGGAAATGCTGCAAGAGCACAATACTTATTGGACAGAGATTGATGATGATATCAAAACATCAAACTCTCCAGCAATCACAGGAGACGGTATCAAATTAGGACAAACTGTTGGAGCGGACCTTGTAGATATGGGAATGATCCAGATGCTTCCGACTTGCGATCCTGAAACAGGAGCTCTCTTCACTGGTCTGCAGGTACCGCCAGCAAACTTCGTCATGGTAGATCAGACAGGAAACCGCTTTGTCAATGAGTACGGCAGCCGAGATGAGATCTCGCAAGCTGCCATCGCTCACGGTACGCTATTCTACCTCATCGCTGACGATAGAATCAAAGAAACAGCGATGAATACTTCACAAGAAGCGATCGATAAGCAAGTCGAAGAAGGCACTTTATTCAGAGCAGATACGCTAGAAGAGCTCGCTGAGCAAATTAATGTAGATAAAGAGAACTTTGTTGAAACGATCGAGAAATATAACTCTTACGTAGATGCAGGGGAAGATCCTGAATTTGGTAAAAACGCTTTTGATTTAAAAATTCTTGAAGCTCCATTCTATGCAACGCCCCGTAAACCAGCTGTTCACCATACGATGGGTGGCTTGAAGATAAATGCAAATGCTGAAGTCATCGATACAAACGGGAAGATTATTCCTGGTTTTTACGCTGCCGGAGAAGTCACAGGAGGTATCCACGCCGGGAACAGATTAGGTGGCAACGCCTTAGCAGATATCTTCACATTCGGTCGCATTGCAGGCAGAAATGCAAGCAGAGAAAGATAGATTTCAAAACAAAAAAATCAATATATCTATTTAATTATTTCACCCTCTCAAGTAGTTTTGCCTACTTCAGAGGGTTTTTATTATGAATCACCATCTGGCGATTACTTTTATTTATAATTTATTTGTAGAAAATTAGGTTTTTATTTTATTGTGATGTAGAATACATAGTAAAGAATTGAAAGGACTTGCTTTATGATAACTATAATAGGAGATTTAGTAGTAGATATCGTGGTCAGTGCTCCAGAAATAAATTATGCTACTGATTCTAAAGGAAATATTGAACTAGCACCCGGCGGCCAAGCTAATAATGTGGCACGGTGGATCAATTATGAAAAAGCAACTTGTGAGTTAATAGGGAGAATAGGCTCTGATCCCCTGGGAAGATATCTTCAAGACTATCTGGAAGAACAGGGGATCAAGAGCAGGGTCGCAGTGGATAAAAAAATCCAAACTGGAAAGATTGTGGTGTTAGTAGACCACAGCAGTAAAGAAAGATCCATGATTACGGATAGAGGAGCAAATCTCAAGCTCCAGCCTAGTCAGGTAACAGAATTGGGCGCTACAGATCTATTGTATCTGTCGGGATATAGCTTATTTGAAGAGGATATTGCAAGAGTTATCGAACAAGCTAAAAAGCGAGCAGTGAAAAACAATATTCCTGTAGCACTTGATCCAAGTTCCACCTATTATCTCCGTAGAAAAAAAGATGAATTTTTAGAATTTCTACAAGGCGTGACCTATCTTTTTCCTAATGAAGAAGAAGGAGAACTGCTTACGGATGAGCGAGAACCTGAAAAAATTCTATACCGCTTAAAGCAATATGTGCCCCATCCTATATTGACCATGGGTGCTCGGGGAGTTTTTTACTTGGATGATGAGAATAAAACAGTCCATATTCCAGGGAAAAAAGTCGATGTAAAAGATACGACAGGCGCAGGAGATGCTTTCTGTGGAACATTTTTAGCGAACATTCAAAAAAGTGGGAATAAAAAATATGCAATAGAAAGAGCAATCGAAAACTCGTCGCGAGTGGTTCAAAGCTTTGGAGCTGGACCCGATGAATTAGAATAGGAGAATTTTTGTGTTAAATATTAAAGTGAGTGACCACGTGGATACAAGATTAGCTGAAGTTTTCAAAAAGTATGAAAATGTCGAAGATGATATGGAACGCATTGAGAAAGTTGCAGAAGAGGTTGAGGCAGTAGAAGGCGACACTTATGTCAAATTAGACTGCGGTTTGATGACAGTAGCGCAACTAAATGCCTTCTTAAAGTCAATCTCTCAAGAAATGACCTTTACTAACACTGAGAATCAATTTGTCTACTATAATAATCATGATGAAGAAATGCTGGCCGAGAGAAATGCTTCTCAGATGGGCCAAAGTACAGCAGACAATCACCAAGAGTCTTCAGCAGCCAATGTCAATAAAGTATTGAATATGATAAAGACAGGAAAACTAGATGATCTCTATATTCCAAGAGGATTAGATGCAGAAGGGCGTTACGTTGTCCATCAGTATCATTCCGTCCGTGATGACGATGGTGTTTATTTAGGAGTACGTGAGACCGTAGAAGACTTGCAGCCTGTTATCGACTGGTATCTGGAAAAAACGGGACAAACTTTAAGCGGCGGCAGTGAAGATGCTATATCAAATGCCACTAACAAAAATAATAAAGGATAAACAGAGTCATTTTCCTATTCTTTTACATTCCGTAAAATATAATTTATAATACAAAGCAGAGTGCTAATTTTGTGATAACTGTGCAAAGAAGTGAGCCAGTATCTGGCAGACGAAATTGAGGAAGTTATCCAAAGTTTAGTCTCTGAATCAGAATAATCAGAATGGGAGAATTTTTATGACAGATGTTAGAAAAAATGAAAATAAAGACCAACAGTTAGCTGAAGCTTTTAAAAAGTATGAAGATGTTTCAGATAGCGAAGAACGTTTGAATAAAGTAGCAGAAGAAGTTGGTGCTATTGCAGATGGAAATCAGTACATCAAGTTGGATACGGGGCTTATGACAGTCAACCAGCTGGATGCCTTCTTGAAATCTATTGATCAAGAATTCAGTTTTACCAACACAGAAAATCAATTCATCTACTACAACAATCGCCATGAAGAAGAAATGATGGCGCCCAGAGAAGCCGCACAAATGGGAAGAAGTACAACACAAAATCATAAAAGCTCTTCGCATAATCATGTCCAAAAGATTGTCGACATGATGAAGAGTGGAGAATTGGATGAACTTCATGCGTCGCGAGGCGGAGGGAAAGAAGGACAATTTGTCGCCCATAATTATTATGCGGTCCGAGAAGATGATGGGACCTTTCTTGGAGTACGTGGAACAGTAGAAGATCTGCAGCCTATGATCGATTGGTATCTGGAACAAACGGGACAAAAACTGGTTGAAGATGAGGATGCTGTTTCGAGCGCGACTCAGAAAAGCAATAAAGAATAAGTTGCTAAAAGCATTAGCTTTGCTTTGCTATAATACATGAGAAAATTAAATACCGAACACATTCAGTCGCCGGACAGGATGTGTCTCGTCGTCTACTCTCTCGCCTAGATCTTTGGAGCGAGAGGATAGGCGATTTTTTTCATTCAGTCCTATTCTTCATGGTTGGGATGAAACGGAGTCTGGCTGACGATGACCGTAGTAGAAGCTGTCACTTTGCTTGTGGCTTGCTTCATCCTTTCTCGTTCTTTCTCTGAAGCTAAAACTCAAGAAGTTAAGGTTTCATAATATTTCATCATGGAGGGAATGTGATCAATGATCATCGTAGGCAGAACGATATAATTATCTTTTGAATATTCTTCAGCGATAGCGCTGTGGAGATAGACAGCTGCCAGAATTGGTTTTGTTTTTCCTTCAAATTGACCCAGGAAACCCGCAATCATTCCTGCTAAAGTATCACCCATACCCCCTGTGGCTTGAGCAGGTGTTCCGACCGTATTTTGGTAGATTTCTTTCCCATCATAGACTTCAGTGCGGTGACCTTTCAAGACAACAGTAGCGTTCAATTGTTCGACTTGCTCCTGATTGATATCAGAGTTTTCTTCCTCAGGCGAAAGGCCCGTTAACTTTTCCCATTCCCCAAGATGAGGAGTAAAAATCATAGTGTCAGAAGCAATGAGGCTGTGATTTTCAGAAAACAAATGAATCGCATCCCCATCCATGATGATTCTTTGGTGGGGTTTTACATGAGATAAAACACTTTCTAAAATATTCTCTTCCTGCTCAGCTCTTCCAAGGCCTGGACCGATTACGATGACATCTACTGACGGAATCATATCTGCTAAGGATCGCTCGGCATACATATCAAGAAACATGGCTTCAGGCAGGTGGCTGTATAAGGCTGTTTTATTCGATGGATCGGAAGCGACGGTCACCAAGCCGGCACCAGAATAAACAGCAGCTTTAGCGGCCATGATAATCGCTCCGCCCATTTCTTTATTTCCTCCTACTAGGAGGAGGCGGCCATAATCACCTTTGTAAGAATCTTTGTCTTTTCTTTCTGTAATAATTTCTTTTAGTATGTGTTGATCTATTGCTTTCATTCTCCGTCACCTCTTGCTTCATTATAGCATCAGTCAAACAAATTGAAACGAAAAGGAAAAGCACGATAGAGACACAGG
>JBHWPB010000027.1:0-32482 GCA_043424675.1 Carnobacteriaceae bacterium
AGATTACTGGATAACTCAGATGACTTTTTATCTTCAATTCAGATCGCCATCACTTTGGCAGGATTTTTAAACAGTGCTTCTGCAGCAACTACTTTAGCTCAAAACGTGTTCGCGCCTCTGCTGACTAACCTTGGGGTTCCAGGAGCAGAAACGCTAGCAGTGGTTGTCGTAACCTTATTAATTTCTTATATTACCCTTGTGTTTGGTGAGCTCTATCCTAAGGCTGTCGCCCTTCAGATGCCGGAAACTTTTGCTAAAAACGCCTCTGGCATTATTGCCGTCGTGCAGAAAGTATTCAAGCCGCTTATTTGGCTTCTTTCTGCGTCGACGAACCTTCTCAAGCGAATCACTCCTGTTGATTTTTCTGCTACAGAAGAGAGAATGACACGGGATGAATTCCGTTACTACCTTGATCAAAGTCGTCGCGATGAGGTTATTGACCGAGCAGAATTTTCAATGCTCCATGGCGTACTTTCCTTGGATAATAAAATAACTCGTGAAGTCATGATTCCACGTACAGAAGCATTTCTGATTGATTATGACGATGGTACAGAATATAATTTACAAAAGTTATTAGAGCTACAGTACTCAAGAGTTCCAATGTATGATGACGAAGTAGATCAGATTATGGGAATTATCCATGTTAAAAACCTATTGAAAGCGTCTGTGGATGTTCCACTCAATGAAATTGATTTGAAAGATATTATGAACGATCCGCTTTATGTACCTGAAACAATTTTTGTTGACGATTTGCTCTATGAAATGCAGCGAACAAACAATGCGATGGCTATTGTAGTAGATGAGTATGGCGGCGTTGTCGGGCTGATCACAGTAGAAGATATTATAGAAGAAATCGTTGGTAATATCGAAGACGAGTATGATGAGCTCAGTCATGATGATGTGCAGATTCTTAGTGATGATGAGTTTCTAGTAGAAGGGTCTATGTTGCTGCACGACTTTAATGAGTACTTTAATACAGCTATCTCATCTGAAGCTGTGGACAGTATCGGAGGGTACTTTGTAGCTGAAACAGGGATCATTCCGAATGAAAATATCAGTGAGGAAAGCAGAATCGATCCCGAAGAGAAAGAAACTCAGCTGGAAGTAAACGATCTCATCTTAGATATTCACTCGGTTGAGGGAACGCGAATTAATCAATTGCATGTCACATCAATTCGCCAAGAAAAAGAATTTACCTTAAATGAAGAAGAGAGTAAGTAGTATCAATTGAGAATATTTAGATCTTAAGGAGATAATGACTGATGAAAGAATGGGTAAAGCCAGGAGAAACAGTAGGGATTATTGGAGAAGGCATTGAAACATGTTCTTTGATTCAATCTACTCGTGATTTAGGTTATAGAGTCTCTGTGTATAGCCCTCATCCAAGTGACGTCGCTTCCCAAAGAGCAGACCGTCAATTTATTGGGGAATATACAGATGAGCAGAATTTAGTTTCTTTTGCTCAGACAGTAGATACTTTAATTTACATGACTCATTTAGTTCCTTCAGAAATAATTTCAAAGATCTCAGAAAATATCAATGTGCCGCAGCAGGACATGCTGCTTTCTCTAGCACAAGATATTTCGTTAAGAAATGCTTTTTTAGAAAGCTTAGACATTGCGATACCTGATTACATGACTGTGGTCTCGGGTCAAGGTCTAGAAGAAGCAGTAGAAAAATTGGGCTATCCTCTTCTTGTAAGAAGGAATCAGACAGATTGGTTAGAAGAAGCTTTATTCGTCATAGAAAGTGAAAAGGATCTGGATGAACTGTTGAACCATCCATTTCGGGGAACTTATATTGCGGAGCCTCTTGCTCCAGATGCGAGAGAGTTTGTTGTTTCCGTAGCAAAAACTCGAGACAAAGAGGTATTGCCTGGGAGAATAACAGAGTTAAAACATAGAGACAATCGTTTATATCAGGCTATTTATCCTCCTCAAATGGAAGATGAGACAGTCGTGGAAGTGGTTGATATTGCAGATAGAATAGCAGAAGAGCTAGAGTTCCAAGGCCTTTTTACTATTGAATTTTACCTCCATATGGACGGAACTTTAAAAGTGAAAGGTCTCGCGCCTTTTATCCATCCTGGCGCACACTACACAACAGAAGCGGCTAATTTATCCCAATATGATATATTGATACGTGCCGTTCTAGGATGGCCTATTCCCAAAGTTGATAATTATAAAGAGATAGTGATGATGCCTTTTTATACAGAACATAAAGAAAAAGTATACCAAGAATTCTTTGCACACCCTGACTGGCTCTTAAAAGTCTATCATGAAGAAGACAAAGATAAGCCCCAAGGACATCTTCTTCTTCTGACCGAAGATATCACTGGAGCGTTGGAAGAGTTAGCTGAAATTCAACTTTGGGAGTGAAGAAATTATAAATAAGATATTCAGACAAAACCGTCGCCTAAGGACGGTTTTTGTCTTTTGAAGGGAGTTAAATAAGAGAAGATGAGTCTGGAAAAAAAAGCCTATGATTTTATTAAAGGTAAAATTATTCATTATGAATGGCTGCCTGGAATGAGCATTCGAGAACAAGACATCGCGCGAGAGTTGGAGACAAGCAGAACCCCTGTGAGACGAGCATTTGAAAAGCTCGTGGATGAGGGACTGCTCATGAAAGAGACCAATCGCGGAGTCACGGTCAGCGGCCAAGTCTTATCGAAGTATGATATCCAAGAGCGCTTGAATTTTATAGAGCTCATGTTGACTTACCATCTCCAATACTTACAGACACAAGAATACGATTTTCCTCACGAAAAATTGGACGAGCCATTAGAACAGATGCAAACAAGGGTGGATGATAAGAGTCGAAGCTTCACGGAAAGTGAAAGTCTCTTTATCAGTATTTTATTGGATGCTGGGAAAAATTCTTACCAAAAATGGCTGGTCCTCCAAACTTTTGAAGCCATATTTAAACAGCAGGGAAAAGTACAAGAGATTTTTCAAGAAAGTCGTGAAGAAAAGTTGGCATATCTTAAAAATTTAAGTAATTATTTGAAGGAAAATGATTACCCTTATGCCCGACGCGAAATCCGTATTTTAATCAATCAACTCATTTTGAATCTATTTCAAGGGGCTAGGTAAAAGGAGCAAAGATAAAGCAGTAAAATACTTCATAAAGCTGACCTCGCCATAGAAAATAAGCTCTGTTTTTTGTATACTATTTCTGTATCAATGGAGGAGAATACTCATATGAATAAAAAAGATTTACTTGCTGGATTGAATCCGCAGCAGCAAAAGGCAGTCGTAACGACAGAAGGCCCGCTTTTGATAATGGCGGGAGCGGGAAGCGGGAAAACCCGTGTGCTGACGCACCGTGTGGCATATTTAATAGCTGAAAAACAAATCAGTCCGTGGAATATCATGGCGATTACTTTTACTAACAAAGCGGCTAATGAAATGAAAGAGCGTATTGATCGCTTAGTAGAACGAGGAGGAAAAGAAGTCTGGGTCTCGACTTTTCACTCTTTGTGTGTGCGTATTTTGAGACAGGATAGTGATAAGATTGGATACAGTCGCAGCTTTACAATCGCTGATCCTTCTGAACAGCAGACTTTAATGAAAAGAATCCTAAAAAATAGAAATATCGACCCCAAACGTTACAAGCCTCAAGCAATTCTGGGAGCAATATCTCAGGCGAAAAACGAATTGATCGATGAAAAAGCTTATCGCGAGAATGCTTCCACTTTCTATGAACGTCTCGTCGCAGATTGTTACGAAGATTATCAAAAAGAATTACGTTTGAGTGAATCTTTTGATTTCGATGACCTGATTATGCAGACCGTGCGTCTTTTTGAAGAAGATCAAGAAACTTTAGGCTACTACCAAACACGTTTTCAATATATTCATGTCGATGAATATCAAGATACCAACCATGCACAATATCGCTTGGTTCAATTGCTTGCCGAGCGCCTACGTAATATAGCAGTTGTTGGAGATGTAGATCAGAGTATTTATGGCTGGCGCGGGGCAGACATTCAAAATATTTTAGATTTTGAAAAAGACTATCCGGATGCTCAGACTATTTACTTAGACCAAAATTATCGTTCTACTCAGACCATTTTGACAGCCGCCAACGCTGTCATTGAAAATAACAGAGATCGTAAACCAAAAGACTTGTGGACAGACAACGCACAGGGAGATCTCATCACTTATTACAGGGCGCAATCAGAACGCGATGAAGCTCTCTTTGTCGTGGGTAAGATTCAAGAACTGATCAGGGAATACCCTGAACTTACTTATGATGATTTTGCCATTCTCTATCGTACCAATGCGCAGTCGCGTGTACTCGAAGAAAGTTTTAATACCTCTAATATTCCCTATCGTTTAATCGGCGGGCAGCGCTTCTATGACCGAAAAGAAATCAAAGATGTGCTGGCTTACATGACTTTGATTGTGAATCCTTCTGATAATCTGAGTTTTTCTCGTGTGGTCAATACTCCTAAACGCGGGATTGGGCCGGGAACGATGGATAAATTGACAGAAGCTGCAGAAGAGCTCGGCATTACTTTATACGAGGCGGCTCTGCAAGTTGAATCTATTAATACAATAAAGGGCAAGGCGCGTACAAACCTTTTATCTTTTGTTCAGGTCATCCAAAACCTGAGACAACAAGAAGAATTCTTGAACGTTGAAGAACTCACTCAAGAAATGTTAGATCAGTCAGGGTATATTGAAGATTTGAAAAAAGATAAAACATTAGAATCGGATGCCCGTATTGAAAACATCGAGGAGTTTCAGACGGTCGCCATTCAATATGTTCAAGAGAATAGAGAGGACGCCTCCTTACTGGACTTTTTAACCGACTTGTCCCTCATTCAAGCAACAGATATATCTGAAGACGAAGAGATGAGTGAAGTGACTTTGATGACTTTACACTCCGCAAAAGGGCTCGAGTTTCCAGTCGTCTTTTTAATCGGAATGGAAGAGGGCATCTTTCCTCATTCTCGTGCTGCGATTGATGAGGAAGAATTAGAAGAAGAAAGACGTCTGGCCTATGTCGGTATTACTCGAGCAGAGAGAAAATTATTCTTGGCCAACGCCTATTCCAGAACGATATATGGGAGACGTAATGCTAATCCGCCTTCACGTTTTCTAGAAGAGATTCAAGATGATCTCATTGAATCAGCAGGCAAGCGAGAACCGACTCAATCGCACACCCGTATTCAGAGAAAATCTATGGCATCTTATAAGTCTAGAGTAAATGCAGCTAAAAATCAGACCCCGACAGGAGCAGTCGGGGCAGAGAAAGAAACCTTCGATGTCGGAGACAAAGTGTCCCACAAAAAATGGGGAGAGGGCGTTGTCGTTCGTGTCACTGGGGAAAGCAAGGATATGATGCTGGACATCGCCTTTCCAAGTGAAGGGATTAAAAAACTACTCGCAGAGTATGCTCCCATTGAAAAAGTACAAAAATAAAGGAGATTTTTAATGGCAGAGGATCAAATTTTTGAAGAAGCTCGTGAGCGTATCAGTGATTTAAATAAGCAGCTCGAGCGCTATAGTTATGAATACTATGTCTTAGACCAGCCGACTATCACAGATGCAGAGTATGATCTGTTGTATCAAGAGTTATTAGAGTTAGAAGCAACTTATCCCGGACTTGTCTCAGGTGATTCCGTCACTCAGCGTGTAGGTGGCGAGGTGTTGGACGGTTTCGATAAAGTCAGACATGAAAGACCCATGTTGAGTTTAGACGATGCTTTTGACCAGGAAGAGTTAGAAGACTTCGATGGTCGTATCCAAAGAAACATGGACGAAGCTTATGAATATATCGCTGAATATAAAATCGACGGGCTGGCCATTGCTTTAACATATGAAGAAGGTGAACTTGTGAGAGGGGCGACTCGTGGGGACGGCACTATAGGAGAAGACGTGACAGAAAATATCCGTACTGTCCGCTCTATTCCCCAACAATTGGAAGAACCCCTCAATATCGAAGTCCGGGGCGAAGTTTATATGCCCAAGCGTTCTTTCCTTTCCCTAAACCAACGTCAGGAAGAGGAAGGAAAGAATGTTTTCGCTAATCCGAGAAATGCAGCGGCCGGCAGTCTCAGAAATTTAGATACAGCTGTTACGGCCCAAAGAAATTTGAGTGCTTTCTTTTATACCTTAGTTGATGCAGAAGACTATGATATTGAAAAACAAAGTCAAGCTCTAGACCAATTGGAAGCATGGGGCTTTCCTGTCAATGAAGGCCGTCAGATCTTTGAAACAATCGCTGCGGTTGAATCTTTTATCGATAAAACGACCGAGGATAGAACAGCTCTTCCTTATGAAATTGATGGCATCGTTATTAAAATAGATAGTTTTAAACAGCAAGAAGAACTGGGCTATACTGCTCGTTCACCGCGCTGGGCGATCGCTTATAAATTTCCAGCGGAGGTTGCTCAGACAGAAGTTTTAGATATCGAATGGACAGTGGGGCGGACTGGGGTAGTGACTCCTACTGCTATTATGGATCCTGTCTTACTGGATGGCTCTGTCGTTCAGCGTGCGACGTTGCATAATGCAGATCTTTTACAAGAAAAAGATGTGCGACCAGGGGATAGAGTTTACATCAGGAAAGCAGGAGACATTATCCCAGAAGTTATTCGGGTTGATTTTTCAGAGCGAGAAGAAAAGAGTGTCCCCTATGCTATCCCTGAACATTGTCCCGTCTGCGACTCTGAACTGGTTCACTTAGAAGATGAAGTTGCTTTGCGCTGCATTAATTTACAATGTCCTGCCCAAGCAGTGGAACGCATCATTCATTATGCTTCTCGTAATGCGATGAATATTGATGGGCTAGGAGAAAAAATGGCAGACAAACTTTATAGAGCGGGCTTGATTAAAGATGTTTCAGATTTATATTCACTCGAAGCAGAAAAATTGTTACAATTAGAACGTATGGGTGAAAAATCATCAGCTAATCTTGTCGAAGCGATCGATGACAGCCGCGCTAATTCTTTAGAGCGTTTGTTATTTGGTTTAGGAATCCGTCATGTCGGCAAAAAAGCATCAGAATTACTTGCTGAACACTTCCAAACACTCAAAAATATAGCAGAATCTTCTAGTGAAGAGCTGCAGATGGTGGAAGGTATCGGAGATATTATTGCCGAAAGCATCCAAGCTTTCTTTGAATTAGAGGAAACAGACCAACTGGTTCATAATCTAAAAGAGGCGGGTGTGAATATGGAATATCTCTCGCAGCAGTCTGACGAGATAGATTTATCTGAAAGTCCTTTCCTTGATAAAACAGTTGTTTTAACAGGGAAATTAGAAAAATATTCAAGACCTGAATTACAAGAGATTATCGAAAATCTTGGAGGAAAAGTGACGGGGAGTGTGTCTGGCAATACCGATTTATTAATTGTCGGAGAGAATCCGGGCAGCAAACTAACAAAATCCCAAGAATTAGAGATTGAGGTATGGACCGAAGATGATTTAGAGATAGAGGATTGGATGGGAGAGATAAATTAAATGAGAAATAAAACAAGAAAGGTGAGTATCCTCCTTTCACTTATCCTTTTTTTAAGTGCCTGTGTCCCTTTAGAGGGAGAAGAAAATGAAGATTCACAGGAAATCCTGTCCAATGAAGAAGGTGAGACACGTGAGGGTTCACAAGCCCCATCTATTTCATCTCTGACAGGTGATTATTATCGGCCTATTATAAGAGATGGCAGATATCAGACAAGTGAGTCTCGCGGTATAACTTTAGAGCTGAATTCCTCAGCGAATATTAAATCGTTTGAAAAAGGATTGCTGGATTTATCAAAACAATACTTCTCTACAGACGAACATTTCTTTGAAGAAGGGCAATATATTCCAGAAGATGTTGTACGCAGTTGGCTCGGTCGTGAAAGCGAAGATAATCCCAATGGTTTGAACCCAGAAAATAATGGTGAGACAGAGGCAGACGCACGGAATCCGATTTATATTGAAACTATTCTTGAACAAGATTACTATATAGAAACCGAAGAAGGACTCCGTTTAGCAGGGATAACGATTGGGTTAGGGATGAATTCAATCGATTACTTTCAGAAGGAAGCTTATGGTACAGTATATGAAGACCCTATTCCCAGTGAAGAAATTTTAGCGGTTGGTCAAGAAATGGCTCAAACTATTCTTCAAAGAATGCGTGAAGTAGAAGATCTTCAAAATGTTCCCATAGTTTTTGGCATCTTCGAACAATCCCCGCGTGACAGCTTGGCAGGAGGAACATACATCGCTGAGACGTTGAGTGAAGGTGGAGATTCTATGAACGCATGGCAAGCTTTGAATTATTCGAAAGAAGTTTTGATGGGTAGTGATGAACAGACCAATGAGGCTGCGAGTTTTTCAAACTTTAAATCAGAAGTGGAAAACTTTTTCCCAAACCTCAGCGGTGTCACTGGTGTGGTCCACTACCATGAAGGACAGCCCATTGCTATGTTTATTGATATCACCACTCAGTTTTATGGGGAAGGGGAGATGATCGCCTTTGTTCAATATGTACAAAGTAAAAGTGCAGAACTGCTTCCATCAAACTTACCGATAGAAATTCAAATATCTTCGATGGATGGCGTGGAAGCATTTTTATACAGTACAGCAGGCGACAGCACAACAAAAGGTCATTTGTTTTATTAAAAAGTATAAAGGAGAGAGACAATGAGTGATAGAGAAATAACTGTCGAATATGTAGAATATTTAGCGGAAATGGCAAAATTGTCCTTAACAGATGAAGAAGTTGAGGAATTTATTGAAGAAATAGAACTTGTTAATGAGAAAATAGATGCATTAAATGAGCTTGATGTCGCAGACTATGAACCTACTTACCATGGGAATAATATCCATAGTGTCATGCGCAGTGACGAGCCAGAGGAGCCTACCAACCGCGAATTGCTCTTTAAGAACACTAAACAAGAGGCAGCAGATTATATCGAGGTTCCAGCAATGATTGATGACGGGGAGGGCCAAGCATAATGACACAGTTTAATATATTTGAATTGCATGAAAAATTAATACATGGAGAAACAACTTCAAAAGAACTAGTTGAAGCAGTTTATGACCGTATTGAAAAAACAGATTCCCACTTGAATGCCTATATTACTTTAAATAAAGAAGCTGCTCTAGAAAAAGCAGAGGCTATTGATAAAGAAGGAGTAGCTGAAGGAGAACTTCTTAAAGGGATTCCTTATGCACCTAAAGATAATATGCTGACTAAAGATCTGTTGACGACAGCAGGAAGCAAGATGCTGGAAGATTTTATTCCGACTTTTAATGCCACTGTGGTCGAGCGTTTAGAAGAGGCAGGCATGATTAATATTGGGAAAACCAATATGGACGAATTCGCCATGGGAGGGACTGGTGAGACCTCTCATTTCGGAAAAACTCATAACCCTTGGTCCGAAAAGGTTGTTCCTGGAGGTTCATCCAGCGGTGGAGCAGCAACTGTCGCGGCTGGTCAAGTTCCCATCGCACTCGGCTCCGATACGGGAGGGTCGATACGTCAGCCAGCTTCCTTTAATAACGTAGTAGGAATCAAACCGAGCTACGGCCTTGTTTCCCGTAAAGGTGTGGCGTCTCTCGCTTCTTCTCTTGACTCCATTGGTGTTTTCTCACATACTGTCAAAGAAAATGCGGCTGTGCTTCAAGCCATGGCAGGTCATGACGAGAAAGACGCGATGACTTACCCAGAGACAGATTACGACTTCCTCGAAAATATCGAAGCAGGAGTAAAGGGATTGAAATTAGGTGTCGTTAAAGAGTGGAGAGAAAATGAAAGAATAGGTCAAGAAGTTCGTGATCTAATTGAAGATGCTCTTCAAATTTATGAAGGATTGGGAGCAGAAATTGTAGAGGTTTCACTTCCTTATGTCGACTACGGTGCCACTCTTTATGATGAGATTTGTACAGTGGAAGGGTCTACTTCTATGCAGCGGTATGATGGGATACGCTATGGTTATCGTGCAAAAGATGTCGAAAACTTGGAAGACCTTTACACCCGCTCCCGTACGGAAGGCTTAGGGAGAGAAGTCAAGAAAAGAATTATCAAAGGGATGCACGCTACTTCTGGAGATAATAAAGCAAGGTTCCATGCGCAGACAGGCAGAGTTAGAACAGTCATCATTGAAGATTACAAGAAAGCCTTTGAAGAAGTTGATGCGATCGTTGCACCGATTACTGTTTCTCCGGCTTATTCTTTTGCATCTGATAAAGCACAAGACAGCCCTGAACTTGGAACATCCAGCGATTCTGAAATGGATGACAACTTGACCACTACCATGAACGTAGCGGGTCTGCCGGCCTTAAGCGTTCCGGCGGGATTCATTGATGGATTGCCTGTTGGTCTGCAAATTGTGGGGGAGCCTCTATCTGAAGCTTTAATCTATCAGATCGCTTATGCACTAGAACAGGAAACAAAATATTATCAAGAATTACCAGAAGAATGGAGTGGAGAATAAGATGAATTTTGAAACAGTCATCGGCCTAGAAGTACATGTGGAGTTAAATACAGATTCTAAAGTCTTATCACCGGCTCCAGCTATTTATGGAGCAGAGCCTAACACAGCGACCAATGAAATAGATTGGGCTTACCCAGGGGCTTTGCCAACCTTAAACAAAAAAGCAATTGATTACGCAATGCGTGCAGCTCTAGCGATCAATTGCGATATTAATCAAAGCATGATGTTTGACCGTAAAAACTATTTCTATCCAGACAACCCCGCTGGCTATCAAATTTCTCAAGATGTGTTTCCTATTGGTGAGCACGGACATATTGATATTGAAGTAGACGGTGAAACACGTCGTATCGGTATCGAAAGATTACATTTAGAACAAGATGCTGGAAAGAACATTCATGGTGATGACGGGGATTCTTATGTGGACCTCAACCGTCAAGGAACGTCTTTACTAGAGATTGTTTCGGAACCAGAAATTCGTTCACCAGAAGAAGCTTATGCTTATCTAGAGACTTTACAGCAAATGATTCTCTTTACCGGTGTCTCAGATGTAAAAATGGAAGAAGGATCTTTACGTTGTGATGCTAACATCTCTATCCGTCCACAAGGCTCAGACAAACTTTATCCAAAAACAGAGTTGAAAAACTTAAACTCTCTCAGCTTTGTACGTACAGGTTTAGAATACGAAGAAGAGCGTCAGAGAAAAGTTGTTCTTTCAGGAGAAGAAAATGTACAACAAACTCGTCGTTTTGACCCTGATACTAATAAAACAATTGTTATGCGCTATAAAGATGAAGCGAGTGAATATCGTATTATTCCAGAACCCGATGTTCCACCCATTCATGTCTCTGACTCATGGTTAGAAGACGTGCGTGCTTCTATCCCAGAAATGCCGAAAAACCGTCGTAAACGTTATGTAGATGATTTTGACATTCCTGAATATGACGCTGAAGTTCTCACTCAGACAAAAGAAATGTCTGACTTCTTCGAAGCATCGGTAGAAGAAGGAGCAGATCCAAAACAAGCTTCCAACTGGTTGATGGGAGATGTTTCTGCTTACTTAAACAAAGAACAGAGAGAACTTTCTGAAACAGAGCTCACTCCTGAAGGATTAGCTGATATGATTCAGTTGATTGATGAAGGAACAATTAGTTCGAAAATTGCGAAGAAACTCTTTACTGAACTTATTGAAAAGGGTGGAGAGGCATCTGAAATCGTTGAAGAAAATAATTGGAAACAATTATCTGATCCAGATGAATTACGACCAATCATCGCTGAGGTGCTGGATGAAAACCCACAGTCGATTGAAGACATTAAAGGTGGAAAAGATAATGCGATCGGTTTCTTAGTTGGGCAAACGATGAAAGCAACACGCGGACAAGCCAACCCGCAGATGGTTAACCAGATACTGAGAGAAGAAATCGACAAGAGATAACAGTCTGAAGGTTAAAAATCATTATAAAGCTATTTAAAGTTAAAGACTCCTGTAGTTCTTCTGCAGGAGTCTTTTGGTATATATTTTTATCTAAACAAGAGCCATTTTGTTGGATTGTCGATCTAAGATAGAGTCTCCTGTCTCTGAATCAAAGATAAAGACTTTATCTAAATCTACTTTCAAGGTGACGTCCGACAGGATAGGAATGATACGTGGGGGACTGAGACGAGCGACACAAGGACCTTCAGCATTGGGCATATCAAAATATACAAAGGTATCTGAGCCGACTTGTTCCACATTATTTACATTCACATCAATTGCTCCTCTTTCCTTTTCCGTTTCAGCGTATTCTATGTCTTCAGGGCGGACACCAAACTGAATTTCTTGTCCACTCGCTGAGGCAAGAAGGCGTTCACTTATTATTTGAGGAAGCAAGAAATAGTTGCCATTCGTCTTGAGGGCAGGCCCATCCGCCGTATCGACGAGCTGTCCGTTAAATAGATTCATTTGAGGACTTCCGATAAACTCAGCAACAAAACGGTTAGCTGGGTTATTGTATAAGTTATCGGGAGTGTCAAATTGTTCGATGTTTCCTTCGTTCATCACTGCAATCCGTGTCCCCATGGTCATCGCTTCTGTCTGATCATGTGTGACATAGACGAAGGTCGTCGCGATTTCTCTATGAAGTCTGACAATTTCTGCCCTCATCGTGACACGAAGTTTAGCGTCTAAGTTAGAGAGAGGTTCATCTAACAAGAAGACTTTAGGTTCACGAACCATCGCTCTCCCAAGCGCTACACGCTGACGCTGCCCACCCGACATCGCACCAGGTTTTTTATCCAAGAGGTCTGTAATCTGCAGAATTTCTGCTACTTTCTGAGCTTGTTTTTTCGACTCTTCCTTATCGACACCACGCAGCTTCAGAGCAAATGTCAAATTTTCTTCAACCGTCATGTGCGGGTAGAGTGCATAAGATTGGAAAACCATTGCAATATCGCGTTCTTTAGGAGGGAGGTTATTGACGAGTTCGCCATCAATAAACATTTCTCCTTCAGAAATAGTTTCTAACCCAGCAATCATACGTAAAGCAGTCGATTTACCAGAGCCTGAAGGACCAACTAGAACGATAAACTCTTTATCGTCAATATCTAAATTAATGTTATGAACAGCCTTAAAGCCGTCTTCATAAATTTTTGAAACACCGTTTAATTTTAAATCTGCCATCTTAATCTCCTTTATAAAATATCATTAACCTTTAACAGCACCGGATGTAAGACCTTTAATCATATTACGCTGCCCATAAATGAAAATTGCCAAACTGGGAATCATGATGATCACAACGCCTGCTATCATCAAGACCATGGACTGGGAATCTTCACTATTCAGCATCGAGATTCCAATTTGTACAGTTCGCGCTGTGTCTGTATTAGTCGTAAGTAATGGCCACATGTACATATTCCATCCTGCTAAAAAGGATTGCACAGCCATCGCGCCGATCGTCGGTTTCATGAGCGGGAACATAATTTGAAATACAAATCGAAAATCAGACGAGCCATCAATCTTTGCCGCTTCATATATCTCATAAGGAAAATTTTCTAAAGCTTGGACAGCTAAAAAGATATTAAAAGCCGAGACAAGGTAAGGAAGAACCAGAACGAGTAAGGTATCGATAATACCCCAGCTTGAAACCATAAGGAATTGAGAAATGATCACCGCTTCTCCTGGAACCATCATCGTAGCGAGGATGAGGCCGTAAAGGATTCCTTTTCCACTGAAATTGAGAAATCTAAAGGCAAAAGCTGCTAAGAGTGAGGCTATAATCTGAGAAACTGTTATAACGATGGAAACAATCAGAGAGTTTAAGATATAGCGTCCGATAGGTGCATAATCAAAGACATTGACAAAGTTTTCTAATGTCGGGTTCTGCGGGAAAAAGATGGCATTCGGATCGTAAAGTTCTGAAGCAGGTTTGAGAGCCATGAATAAGGCATAGATCAAAGGAAACATAATTAAAATCCATAACAGAATATTGAGTGCGATCAGTGCCACCTTTTTAATTTTTTCTTGTCTTAAATAATTTTTTTCAATCTGAGAAACAGGTTGGTAAGCGACGACTTGTTTTGTTTGTTTGGCTTGTTTTGTTTGCTCCATTAGTCATTCCCCTTTCTGCGAAGTACGAACATGATGATCGTTAAAACCATGACAATCAGGAAAAGGACAACAGATTCAGCAGAAGCATAACCATAACGATAGTTTAAGAAAGCATTGCGATAAATATCATAAACAATAACGTTGGTCGCTTCCCCGGGACCGCCACGTGTCAGAATGTTGATCTGTCCAAAACCTTGAAAAGCATTGATGACATTTGTGACAAGTACAAAGAAAAAAATCGGTTTTAACGAAGGGATAGTGATGTAGCGGAACTTCTGCCAACTGTTAGCACCATCGATAGAGGCACTTTCATAAAGTGTGTCATCAATACTTGCGAGACCGGAACTAAAGTACAGGAAATTCAAACCGCTATTTAACCATCCTGTTAAAACACCGACAGTTATCAAGGCCCAATCTGGATCAGCTAAAAAGTTCGTGTTGGTATCTAGAAGTTGGTTAATAATTCCGATGCTTGGATTCAACATGACGATAAATACCATCGAAATACCTGCTGAAGCAATCGCCATAGGCATAGCATAAGAGGTCGTAAAGAGACGGATGCCTGGAAAAGTTTGTTGAGTCAATAAAGCAGCTGTAAATCCAAGAACGATGCCTACAATAACGACGACAACGACAAATTGAAAGGTCACCCACATACTGTTCCAGAAACTAGGATCTGTAAAGAGATTGGCATAGTGTTCGAAACCAATGAACGCAACCATCTGTCCAAAACTATCTGTTCCAAACAAACTCCTGATAATCGTTTGAATAAAGGGCCAAAACATGAAGAGTCCTAGTAAAATCAGGACGGGCGCCAAGTAGAGATAAGGTTGAATTCTTTCTGCAAACGACTTTTCTTCTTCTACAATGACGGGATTTTCTTTATATTCCATTCTAACCACCTTTTTTGATAGATTAATATAAGCAAAGGTAAGGGGAGGGGGCTCACCTTACCTTCACAAATAATTAATAGTGTAACGTGTCAAATACTATTCTTCTTCAGCAGCACTATTTGTACGATTATACGTCTCCAGTGCGCGATTAATTTGTTCAGCCATAGCTGCAGCGCCTTCTTCAATTGTTGAGTTTTCGTTCAATACGTTTTCTAATTCCGCTTCCATCGTCATACGTGCTTCTTGGTTTACTCCAGAGATACCTGCTTGGTCTACAGGTCTAGCGTCGTGTAGTTGATCGATAGCTGTCTGGAATTGCGGATATTCTTCTAAGTTATCTTGGAAGACTTGTTCGTTGTGTGCTTCCTGTGTCACTGGGAAGTATCCTGTGTCGACGTTCCATTGTGCTTGGACAGTTGGCGAAACCAGGTATTGCATAAAATCCCAAGTTGCGTCCATTTTCGCTTGGTCTCCCGTATCGATCATCCAGAGTGAAGCTCCACCGATAGAAACATCGCCCTCATCTTCGCTATCCATAGCAGGGAAGTAAGCTGTACCAACTTCAAAGCGGTCTCCAACCTCAGTTAGGATTTGGTTCAAGTTCGCTGTTGAAGCGAGAGTCATAGCAGATTGTCCAGAAACGAATTCGGGCTGACCACCCTCACGTCCAACGTTCGGCATCGCACCATTGTCTACACCTTCTTTCCATGCAGAGAGAGCCTTTTCCATGCCTCCGTTTTCAATAAAAGCAACTTCCGTTGGAGTACCTTCACGTCCATCGCCATTGTTGTAGATGTCAAACTCACCTTTGTTTAACCACTGTTCTAAAAACCATCCATAAATAGTGGTAGAGATTGCCATTTCGACATTTTCTTGTTCCATCAAGTCAGGAGCAATTTCATAAAGCTCTTCTAATGTAGCAGGAGGCTCAGAAAGTCCAGCTGCGTCAAAGACATCTGCATTATAGTATAATAACGGCGTCGAAGAGTTGAAAGGCATAGAGTGTAGAGTTTCATCAACAGTATAGAAGGCTAACAAGTTCTCTTCGAATGCAGATAAATCGAAACTATCCGTATCCACGTATTCTTGTACCGGAACAGTGAGACCAGAATCAATCATGAAAGTTGTCCCTTGTTCAAACACTTGTACCAGATCCGCATTGACATCAGATCCTGAAGCAGAGGAACGTAATTTTGTCAATGTCTCATCGTATGACCCTTGATATTGAGCATTGACAACAACATTCTCTTGAGAAGCGTTATAGTCATCTACAATCGATTCCAAAGCGTCTCCTGCAGATCCTCCCATCGCGTGCCAAAAGATAAGCTCTGTTTGTCCGTCAGCTGCCTCAGAAGCTGAATCTCCGTTGCTGCTCCCTTCACTATTGCCACATGCTGCTAAAAATAAACCTAGGGAAAAAACTAAAATCCCCTTTAAGAACTTCTTAAAGTCCATCTTCTCAATCCTTCCAATATTTTTTTCTCTTACCTCATCTAATCTACCAAAGCATTATTAACCCGCCGTAAATTTCCTGTCCTGTTTCAGTTAAAGATTTGGAAAATTGTTAACTCTGTCAAATTCATGTAAAAAAAAGACAAAATCATGTAAATTTCGAATAATTTCCTTCAAAACGATGAGAAAGTGTCAATGAGAAATATCTTACATATAAATAGAAGAAATATGTTAAACTAGGAGAGAAAATGAGATAGGGGGGTGTTTACTATGGTAAAGCGAGCACGACTAATTTATAATCCAGCAGCGGGTCGAGAAGAAATGGAAGAGAATCTTCCCGCTATCTTAAATGTCTATGAAGAAGCAGGCTATCAGACGAGTTCTTTTAGGACCACGAAGGAAAAATTCTCTGCCATGAATGAAGCGCGCCGCGTCGTTCAAGAAGGTATCGATTTGTTGATTGTAGCAGGCGGAGATGGAACGATATACGAAGTAATCAATGGAATTGGTGATTTAGAAGATCGGCCATTGGTTGCTATTCTGCCAGCTGGGACAGCGAACGATTTCGCTCGGGCGTTAAAACTTCCGCAGAATGATTTAGTCGAAGCGGCACGTGTCATCACTAGAGGTAGTATCACCCCTATGGATATTGGAAAAATTGAGTTTTCTGATAACATACGTTATTTTTCTAATATAGCAGCGGCAGGCCATATTACAGAAGTGACTTACGAGGTTTCTCCTCAGATGAAATCGATTTTCGGCTATTTGGCTTATATTACAAAGGGGGTAGAGTTTCTGCCTCGTTTAGGCCCTGTTGAAGTCGAAGTTACATATGACGATGGAACCTATAGAGGTCCAGCTACGCTCATTGCAATAGCATTAACAAATGCTGCAGCAGGGTTCGATTATGTGGCTCCTGATACAGTGCCAGGAGATGGGAAGTTCACACTCATCATTGTCAAAACAAGCAGATGGGCTAATATGATGCGGCTGGCTGCCCAGCTTATCAATCAAGGAAATCATATTGACAATGAGGATATTATTTATGTTAAAACAAGCAGAATCACTTTGAATACAAGCGATACGAGTGAACTGATGATTAATCTAGACGGAGAATATGGCGGCGATACCCCTGTTGTTATAGAAAATTTGCAGCAGCATATTGACTTCGTTTCTAACGACAGCCTGTTAGATCGAAATGTACGCTTAAATGATGGCGAAAGAGAAGAATTAGAAGATAAGTTTATTTCAGAGGTAAGAGATCTAGCAGAAAATGAAGATAAAAAATAAAGCCGTACACTCAAGATGTACGGCTCTATAGATGAGAAAATTTTAATCCATCGTAAAGCCACTGTCTACTACGATATTTTGTCCAGTTACTGCCCTTGAAGCTTCGCTCCCTAAGAAAGCGACCACTTCAGCAACATCTTCAGGTGCAGTCACTCTTTTAAGCGCAGAATCGTGAGCGATAGATTGAAAGACCTCGTCGGAAGTTTCACTGCTGGCATCCGTCTTTTTCAAAATTCCTCCTGAGACCATGTTCATTGTAATGCCATAAGCACCTAATTCTTTGGCCATATTGCGAGTGAAACCCAAAAGCGCTGCTTTGGATGTCGTGTATTCGTGGTAAGTAACGACAGGGTTTTGGAAGAGATTGGTTCCAATGTTGATAATGCGACCGTAATTTTCTTTCTTCATGGCGGGAAGGACTGCTTGCACAGTATTCAACGAACTTTGAACAGCTCCTTCGAATTGTTCCTTGTAGTGATTCCAAGTCAGCTTCTCTACCGGATCTTGTTTCTCTGGATTAAAGGTAAAATTAATCAGAGCATTGTTTACGAGCACATCGATATGACCAAAAGAAGATAAAGCTTCTTCTACCATTGCATTCACTTGCTCTCTGTCACGAACGTCAGCTTGAACAGCTCGTGCTCTGTCTTCTCCTATCTCTTTGACAACTTCTTCTGCTTTAGCTTTGCTCTTGTGATAGTTAACGATAACCTTGTAGCCTTGTCTGCCAAATAGTAAAGCGGTCTCCCTACCTAACCCTCGACTTGCGCCAGTAATCAATACAACTTTTTGAGTCGTCACTTTGTACCCCTCCTTGAGGATTTATTTGTCAAATGAGGTGCTTTAACTTACCCTTAAGATACCAAAGTTGAGAAAAGAAGCACATGAATAAGCTTGAGAGAGTCACACAGTATGGACATTCGGTTTTACAGCGGATGGATGGTACAATGATAGAAAAAGAATTGAACGGTGGTAGAAATGTCTAAGAAAAAGAAGATACCAGTAAAAAAGAATGAGTTTTATACAGCAGTAGTCGAAGACTTGTCCCATGAAGGTATGGGAGTAGTAAGAGTAGAAAGCTACACTTTATTTGTAGAAGGTGCTTTGCCAGGTGAAAAGATAGAATTAAAAGTAGTCAAGACGGGCAAGAAATTCGGATTTGGAAAATTAACAGAGATTTTAGAAGTAAGCCCTCATCGTGTCGCCCTCGAGGATGAAGAGGATATCTATCGCCAAACCGGAACAATGCCGCTGCAGCATATGACTTATGAAACACAGTTGAAATTCAAGCAGAATCAAGTGGATCAAAACTTTAAAAGGATAGGTCATTTAGAAGATGTGCCTGTTTTTGAAACGCTGGGGATGGATAATCCTTATGGTTACCGTAACAAAGCACAGATTCCTGTGCGGGAAATAGATGGGAAGATCACGACAGGGTTCTATCGGAAACGAAGCCATGACCTGATCCCAATGGAAGACTTTCAGATACAGGATCCAGAAATCGACAGAGCTTTGATTGTTGTCCGTGACATTTTAAGAGAATTCGATGCAGAAGCATATAATGAAACCGAACATTCTGGAAATATCCGCCACATTGTTATCAGACGCGGCTACTACACAGAAGAGTTAATGATTGTCTTGGTCACGAGACTCGATGAGATAGAACACAGTGAAGAAATTACAGAAAGAATCGTAGAAGAATTACCTGAAACAGTGAGCATCATGCAAAACATCAACCCTGAAAAGACTAATGTCATTCTCGGAAAAGAATCTCAAGTCCTTTTTGGCGACGACAAATACCACGATCGCATTTTCGATTACCTTTTTGAAATATCCCACCAATCTTTTTACCAGATTAACCCGACACAGACTGAAAAACTGTATCAGACGGCTCTAGATTTTGCTGATTTGTCAGGCAATGAAGTGGTGGTCGATGCTTACTCAGGAATAGGAACACTCTCTATTGTACTGGCAGAAAAAGCGCGGCAAGTTTACGGTGTCGAAATCGTTGAACCGGCAGTGGATAATGCAAGACGAAATGCCCAGTTGAATGCTGTAGATAATGTAGAGTTTGTAGTAGGCCAAGCAGAAAAAATTCTTCCGCAATGGGCACAAGAAGGACGACAAGTAGATGCGATCGTTGTGGATCCTCCACGCAAAGGGTTAGACCGCGACTTTATTGATGCCGCTTTAGAAATCGGACCCGAAACTTTTATATACGTCAGTTGCAATCCTTCTACTTTAGCACGTGACTTAAAGATATTTAATGAAAGTGGATATGACGTCATAAAGGCTCAACCTGTCGACATGTTTCCTCAGACTACACATATCGAGAGTGTCACGAAATTGGTAAAACGATAAACCGATTGTAATAAAAAATGAGTTCAGATTATTATTGATCTGAACTCATTTATTAATTTTTATACTACAGGTTCTTCAGGAATGATAATCCAAGCAATCAGATAAATGAAAAGAGTCGCGAAATTAAAGAAGAACAACAGGGCAACAAGTAAACGGATGATAGTCGGATCCATTCTAAAATAGTGGCCTAATCCGCCACATACACCCGCTATCATATTATCATCGCGCGACCGGTATAGTTTCTTTTTACTACTCATAGCTCATCCTCCTCTATTTAATTAGCTTCAGTTTCTTCAATTCTCATCATAAACCGATTGAAGATAATTGTCGAGAATCTACTTTTTAACACTTTGCTTTTCAAATCTCTCAAAATATCTTGTATAATAGGATTGACAAAAATAAGATAGGGGGGATTGTAGTGGATGACTTCAAAGCATACTTAGAGTCGATCGATGACATATCGCACAGAGAACGGATGGAAGAAATTTTAAGTTGGGTAGCGGAGAATTATCCAGAACTAGACACGCGAATGGCTTGGAATCAACCCATGTTTATACATGAAGATACTTACATTATCGGTTTCAGCCACTCAAAAAAGCATATCTCCATGTCCCCGGAAGCAAAGCCGATTCAAGAATTTGAATATTTAATAGAAGAAGCAGGGTTAAGTTATACAGATAATATCATTCGAATCCGCTTTGAAGATCGGGTTCCTTATGAATTGTTGAAGACACTGATTGACTACAATATAGAAGATAAGGCAGGATATACAAGATTTTGGCGCTAATATAAACAGGAAAAGGAGCCTAGCAAAAGTAGTTAAACTCCTTTTTAATTCCCATATCTAAAATACGAGGATAATCGAATAATAGGCAGACTAAACATACTTAAAGGAGTAAAAAATAAGAATGAAAGCTATCTCATGGAATATTGATTCATTGAATGCTGCACTGACAAGCGATTCAAACCGCGCTCAAATGTCGAGACAGGTTTTGCGAGACATTGTAGTGGAAGATCCAGATATTATCGCAATCCAAGAAACTAAACTCAGAGCAACAGGGCCGGCAAAAAAACATCTTGATATACTAAATGATAAACTTTCAGATTATAAAATAGTCTGGAACAGTTCAGAAGAACCTGCTCGAAAAAGTTATGCTGGAACCATGTTCTTATATAAAGACCATCTTTCTCCAGAAGTCACTTATCCAAAAATTGGAGCACCAGATACCATGGATCTTGAAGGGCGTATTATCACTTTAGAGTTCGAAGAAGTTTTTGTCACCCAAGTTTATACTCCCAATGCAGGATCCGAGCTGGCACGTTTGGAAGAACGCCAGATATGGGACGAAAGATATGCGGAGTATCTCGCTGATTTAGATAACCAAAAATCTGTTATAGCAGCAGGAGACTATAATGTTGCTCACAGAGAAATCGACTTGGCTCATCCAGAAAACAACCGTCGTTCAGCAGGGTTTACAGATGAAGAACGTGAAGGTTTTACTCGTTTATTAGACCAGGGCTTTACAGACACTTTCCGTCATCTTCATGGTGATGTAGAAGATATCTATACTTGGTGGGCTCAGCGAGCAAAAACGAGTAAGATTAATAACTCAGGATGGAGAATTGACTATTGGCTTGTAAGTGACCGCCTTTGCGATCGTGTCCAGAAATCTGAAATGATGGACTCTGGACCCAGACAAGATCACACTCCGATACTTTTAGAACTCGATTTCTGAGAAAACACATGACAAAAGGGCTATCTGAATGAGAGTTATTATCACTCAGCGTCTGGCAACACTCTGTAAATAAGCTGATAATATTGATCAAAAAGACCTCGGCTTGACGCCCGAGGTCTTTTTACATATTATTCTTTAGTTGGTTTGTTCTTCATATCATTATTGACCTTGAGAAGGAATTAATCCGTTACATTGACTGCATAATAAATGCCGGGAAGATTTTTGACGCCATTGATGAAATCAGCTTCACTCATATCCTCGCCTAGATCGACAGTCACTTTAAAGAAGACAGTGAGATCTTCTTCATTCTCTTGATTAGGTCGATGTTCGATATCGATATCCATAATTCTAATCCTTTGGTTGGCAGAATAATCGAGGAAACCTCTTACGCCCGTTTCACTATAAATGAGAAGAGTCAGTTCATAGACTTCTACACTGCGTTGGATAGCACGTTTAAGAGGGCGTAGGACAGTGACGACGGTGAGAACAGCTGCTGTCGACAAGATAGCAAGTCCATAATAACCGATTCCGACCGCCATACCGATTGCAGCAGCTACCCAAAGGCCTGCAGCTGTAGTCAATCCTTTGACACGATTATCATTGGTCACTAGGATGGTACCCGCTCCAATAAATCCAATTCCGCTGACGACTTGAGCTCCCATACGGGTAATATCGACTGACGCATCAGGGTAAGTATAATAAATATACTCATTAGTAAGCATAATGATAGTGGCACCTAGAGAAACCAACATATGAGTTCTCAATCCTGCAGAACGATGTTTGATATCACGTTCCATTCCGATCAATCCGCTTAATAGGATGGATAAGACGACTCGAGAAAGAACGGTCGAAAAACTCAATATTTGTAGATTTAATGAAAGATTATTAAACACGGGAACGCCTCATTTCTTCTAGTAAATATATAGAGATTATACCACGTCTATGTTTTTATTGAAGAGAGGGAGAGGCTTTGTTGCAGTGTGGAGATATAGCCTTTATAATGAAATTGCAACAGAAAAAGGAGGAATTGAAGTGGCTGATGAATTCGGTTTTGAAATAGAGGAACACTTGGGGGTTTTGAGTGAAAAACCAAATGGGTGGAAAAAGGAATTAAATAAAGTGAGTTGGAATGATAGGCCAGCAAAATTTGATATCAGAGACTGGTCGCCAGATTATGAAAGAATGAGTAAAGGGATCACTCTATCGGATGACGAAGCAGAATTGTTGAAAGTATTTTTATCAGAAGTTGATTTTGATTAATCCACTGAGAAGCTAGGGCAAAAAGCTCCTAGCTTTTTTTGTAGAAATTATGAATGAAACAAAGGATGAGTAAACAGCTTTATTAACGATGGCAAAAGAAATCTTATTATCTCTATATATGGTAAAATGGATTCAAATTTCAGTTGGAAGTCAGCGGTTGGGGGGAAATATGATTATACGGGCCATAATTATGATTGTTTCTTATTATACTATCAACTTTGCAGCCTGGAATCTGCTAATTAACAGCAAAGGTTTTTCTCCAGCTAATGCTTTGATGATGAGCTACGGAATATTGTTTTTTATTAGCTTAGCGGTCTATGGAGAACATCTGTTAACAGAATGGAAGAGACTGAAGAAACAATGGGATGTCCCTCTCAAGTTTTTGTCCCAGCTAGTCGTTTATTGTATTTTAGTATTGACAGTAACGATTTCTATTGTTTTTTTAGTTACGCAATTATTTAATATTGATCCTGTTCCACAATATCAGAATAATATCGAATATATCATAGAAGAAGTAACAGTTCTTTTAAGCTTTTTAATTATAGTTATCTTGGGACCGATTATTGAAGAAATAACTTTTAGGGAAGCCTCTATCGGCTGGGTAGACGATTATAATAACCAGCTGATGCTTTATATGGGAGTGGCTTCTATTCTATTTTTTAACTTCCTTTATATGGCTGATCCTTCAGAATTTTTTTACTATCTTCCTTTCTCATTCTTATTAACCGATTATTATTTTCGGAAATATCGTAATATTTGGGCTTCTATAGCTTTGCATAGCTTAATTAAATTGTTTTATTTTATTTTGACTTATGTTGGCGCTTTTTGAGATAAAGTAAAAAAGGGTTCAGCTGTCTCTTTCCTTATAGAAGACAGGCTGAATCCTTTATGAGATATGCGACTATTCTCTAATTAAGCTAGTGCTTGGGCACGTTCTTTGCCTAAATCGACACTTTCTTGAATTTTATCAATCGTATTATCCATACGTTTTTGTTCTTCTTCTGATAAGGAAATATCTATAACACGTACTACACCCTGACGCCCAACAACAGTGGGCACACTGATGGCTAAGTCATTTTCTAAGCCGTATGTCCCCTTAACAAGTACTGACGATACAGGATAAATCATTTTCTCATCCAAAAGAATGGAATGAGCAAGTTGGACAGCAGATTGAGCGACAGCAACGTCTGTTACTCCGAGCTTGTTGTTAGCAACGTCATAAGCACTCTGAACTACTTTTTCAGTTAAATCAGCGGCACTGAGCGTCTCTGCCTCAGGGAAATAAGATTCTAAATCATCATAGGGAATACCGGCAATCGTTGCCCGGCTTAAAGCAGCAAAGGCAGAGAAACCATGTTCTCCAAGCATATAAGCCTGAACCGCTTGAGGTGCAACATCATAATGTTTTCCTAAGGTGTATCTTAAGCGGGCAGAATCTAGAAGTGTTCCTGTTCCAAGAACTTTTTCACGAGGATATCCGAAAACTTCGCTTGTCATGTAAACTGCTGTATCGACAGGGTTGGAGATCCAAATTAAGATGGCATCCGTTGTATATTTTTTAATGTTTTCAACAATTTCCTTGAATATCGGAACGTTGTTTTCTAACAGGGCCTGACGATCAGCTGGAAGTTCTCCTGGCGGGTAGACATGGGTAGCAGAGATAATGATAACATCAGCATCCTGTAGATCGGCATAATCTCCGATGTGAACTTTCACATTATGGCGGGAACTCAATCCGGTTGCATGACTTTGGTCTAAGGATTCTCCCTTCAAACGATCGGAACGTGAATCGATCGCAACAATTTCACCATACAACCCGCTATTCATTGCTTGCGTGAAAACATGACTTCCCACGTGGCCTACCCCTATTACTCCTAGTTTTTGTGTGTGCATAGATATTCTCCTTTTTTATGTTTCTGTTTATTCTAGCTCTTAAGATAATTTAAGTCAACGCAAGAAAAAGAAGGTTTAATTTCTGATTTATAATGTTTGAGGAAACATTTTTTCTGTGGATAGTGTAGAATAAGTTTAGAAACCGGTTACATCGGTTGAATATTTTATTATATAAAGGAGGGGGAAACATGCCATTCGTGAATATTCAGTTGAAAGAAGGGCGTACTGCTGAGCAAAAAGAAGACCTTGCGAAAAAAATCGTAGAGTATATGACTGAAACAAACTTTGCCTCAAAAGACGCTATCCATGTTATTTTCGAAGACTTGAAGGATGGAGACTATTATCCAGGTAGCCAAATGAAGTGACTATAGCGGCAGAGTCTCCTTTAAATTCATGCTTAGTGTAAAGGAGGCTTTTTTAGTTTTTCTTTTTTTACATATATAGAGAAGAACACGATAACAGAAAATTTGAAAGAAGGGTGTTAAATGGCAAAAGTACATGGAAAAAGTGAAGTCGGTAAAAAAATAGAGGCAACCGTTAATGGTTTTGATTTCGTTTTAGATAGTCCAGAGGTAGAGGGGCCGACTCCTGGGAGTTTCCTAGCGCTTTCTCTAGCTGGCTGTAAAGCAATGGTAGCTAAAGGATACTTTAATGGCCGTGGAAAAGAAGATGTCATTATTCATATCGATGTTGAGACGAACATTAAAGAAAATCGAAAAGATGCGAGCTTGGCTGCAAAAGTAAAACTTACAGTTGAGGGCGACGTCACTGAGGAAGAAATAAGCAGAATGCAAGAGATTGTTGAAGGTTACTGTACGGTTCAAAATGTCTTAGAAAGTGAAAATAATGTCATAGAAACCAAATACCTTAAAAAATAAGGTTGACAAATGCCTGACTTTTATATAGAGTAGATACATTAATTGAATAGAGAGACTAAAAGATCGATACAGTGTAGAGGCGCTAGCAGAAAAAGTAGGGAAACCGAAAGGGCTGCTAGCCGAAGTGCAGCGAAAGTTGTGCTGGTAGTGGAGTTGAAAGAGACTTGCTACTGTCGACAAGGGCGGCCCAAGCCCTTTGAGAAGCGCTGATTGTATTGAGGGCAAAAGGATATAATCTGATATTTCAGACCATGAGCGGGCCTTTTGCTCATGGTCTTTTTCTATTTAAATAAAAAAGGAGATATAAAAATGAAAAGATTACAACAACTGTTAATAGTGATGGTCCTGGGATTATTTCTAGTAGCATGTGGAAACGGTGCATCAGAAGAAGAAGCTGGTTCAGGTGAAGGACAAGAAGAGACTCTCTATATAGGCATGGAAGCTGCTTATCCGCCTTATAATTGGACTCAAGATGATGAGAGCAATGGCGCACTTCCTATTCAAAACTCTAACCAATACGCCAATGGTTATGATATCCAAATTGCAAATATTATCTCAGAAGAGTTAGGGCGTCCGATAGAAATAGTAAAAACTTCATGGGAAGGAATTGTTCCGGCATTACAATCAGGAAAAATTGATTTAATTGTTGCGGGTATGACACCGACTCCTGAAAGAGAAGAAGCGATTCTCTTTACAGAACCCTATTACGATATGACATTTACTATGGTGACTCAAGAAGATTCCGAGTACGCTGGCGGTACGACTGTTGAAGATTATGAAGGGGCGACGGTTACAGGTCAGCAAGGAACCATGAACTATGACCTCTTAGACCAGATCCCCAACGCAGATGTTCAACAGGCACTCAGCGCATTCTCAACGATGCGTGTATCTTTACAATCAGGAAAAATAGATGCTTATATCTCAGAGATTCCAGAAGCAATTTCAGCAACCAATGCTATCCCAGACTTTACTTATGAAGAAGTTGAAAATTTCGAAATTCCAGAAGGGGTCGCAGACTATCTTGCTATCGGAGCACGACAGGAAGACACAGAGTTGGTAGAAGAAATTAATGGAATTCTTGAAGGAATCTCAGAGGAGCAACGTGAAGAGATGATGATGAACGCGATTGAACTTCAACCTTCAGAAGCTGAAGAAGAATAATTTAATTTGATAGACGGACAGGCAGAAAGGAAGCTAAAAAGTGACAACGACTCAGTTCCTCACTAATATGTGGGAAATTTTTACAAATAATTGGGAGAGTTATCTCAATGGAACATGGAATACCATTCTCATATCAATCACCGGAACAATTGTTGGTTTAGTGATTGGAGTATTGGTGGCGATTATTCGAACAACACCAGAATCTAAAAACTCAATGGCTAACGTTATTCAGAATATTATCCAAGGACTTCTAGGAATTTATGTTCAGATTTTTAGAGGAACCCCGATGATTGTTCAGTCGATGGTATTTTATTATGGAGCAGCATTATTGTGGAACTGGGACATGCATCCAATGACCGCAGCATTAATCATTGTATCGGTCAATACAGGAGCCTACCTTTCAGAAGTGGTTCGAGGCGGTATTCAATCTATCGATGAAGGACAGTTTGAAGGAGCAAAATCGATCGGCATGTCACATTGGCAGACGATGAGAGAAGTTGTCATGCCACAAGTGTCTCGAAATATTCTGCCGGCAGTAGGTAATGAATTCGTCATTAATATTAAGGATACCTCCGTCTTAAATGTTATTTCTGTCAACGAATTATTCTTTACATCCAACACTATTGCCAGCACGAATTATCAATTTTTTGAGACGTTCATGGTCACGGCTATCATCTACCTTATCCTGACTTCTGTGGTGACTTGGATTCTTGGCTCTGTAGAGAAACATATGGATGGAATCGCAAATTATGATATCTACGCCGGCAACCAACAACAAGTCGCTGAAATACCAGAGGGAGGAGAGAATTGATGAACACCGTTTTAGAAACCAAACATTTGCAGAAAAAGTTTGGAAACAATGAAGTTTTAAAAGATATCAATTTACAAGTAGAAGAGCAGGAAGTTCTCACGATTATTGGTTCCTCTGGATCAGGTAAATCTACTCTCCTCCGTTGTCTCAATTTACTGGAAGAACCAACTTCTGGGGATATTTTATACCGCGGAGAGAGTGTTCTAGGCACAAATTTCAATGAAAATATTTATCGAACTAAAATTGGGATGGTTTTTCAAGACTTTAATCTCTTTAACAATAAAAGCGTGATTGAAAACTTAACAGTAGGACCTATCAAAGTGCTGGGAGAAGGAACAGAAGAAGTTAAAGAGAGAGCTTTGGATAATTTAGAACGAGTGGGATTAAGAACCTTCGCGGATGCTCGTCCCCGACAATTATCGGGAGGACAGAAGCAGCGTGTGGCTATCGCACGATCCCTCACTATGCAGCCGGATGTTCTCCTATTCGACGAACCTACTTCAGCCCTTGATCCTGAAACAGTGAATGAAGTTTTAGAAGTGATGATTGACTTGGCCCAAGCGGGACTTACGATGATTGTTGTGACTCACGAGATGGAATTTGCTCGTGATGTATCAGATCGTGTTATTTTTATGGATCAAGGTGTCGTGGCAGAAGAGGGACCCCCTCAAGAAATATTCGTCAATCCAAAAGAGGAACGAACAAGGAATTTCCTAGAACGTTTCTTGAGAGAATAATAGCATAATATATTAACTTCCATTTCAAGGATTATCCTGAAATGGAAGTTTTTTTAATTCAATAAAAACAGCTGTGAGTTACACAGCTATTTGTTAAATGTATAAATTTTTCGATAGGCATACCCAGAAAATATTACCACATCTTATCTCAGAGGTGTTCTGTTGAATACTTAGCACGTTCTCCACCTATTTTTTTAGGACGGGAGCGAAGGGCTGTTAAATGAGCTTCGCCTACTGACTTTTCTTGGAGGCGAACAGGCACTTGAACATGTTTGACATGCATTCCAATAGAAGTATCACCGATATCAAGCCCCGCTTGGGCGGTGATGTGCTCAACAACCACAGGGTCTTCAGCCATCTTATAAAAAGCCATACTGCCTGCGCCGCCTGCATGAAGGGCAGGCACCACATTCACAATTTCGAGATTGTTCTGAAGAGCAACCTCTCTTTCAACAACTAGCGAGCGGTTGATGTGCTCACATCCTTGCACAGCAAGAAAGATGCCTTTGGGCTGCAGCTGTTCTAAAAGCGTTGAGAGGATAGCTTCTCCAATCTCTAAACTAGATCCTTTCCCGATCTTATCGCCTTTAACTTCGCTTGAACTGATTCCTAAAACAAAAATATCCCCTTCTTGGAGTTGAGCTGTTTCGATGAGTTCGCGGCTGGCATTTTCAACTTGTTTTTTTATAGTCTCTATATCCATTTTGTTCTGTTCTCCTTTCAAGAACAACCCTTCTTTTGACATCCTCATTATATCACAGCAGACATGAGAGAGCTTGTTTCCCAATCAAAAAAAGACCTGGAATGATCAGGTCTTTTTTATACTGTTATGCCCAGTCTCCGTTTCGGAAGATTGGAACTCTTGAACCATCTGCTTTGATGCCATCGATATCCATTTGGTCGGAACCGATCATAAAGTCGACGTGAATATTAGAACGGTTCAGTCCAAGTTCTTCAAGCTCTGCTTCGCTCATCTTTTCTCCACCTTCGATACTGAAGGCATAAGCAGAACCAAAAGCGAGATGATTTGATGCATTCTCATCAAAGAGAGTATTGAAGAAGATAAGGCCCGAGTTGGAGATCGGCGAATCATCTGGGACAAGAGCAACTTCTCCGAGACTCTTAGCACCCTCATCTGTTTCAAGCAAGTGCTTAAGTACGTCTTCGTTCTCTTCAGCGCTGAAGTCAACGACTTTTCCATCTTCAAAAGTGAAAGACATACCGTCGATCGTTACGCCGCCATAACTCAGAGGTTTTGTGCTAGCCACTGTTCCTTCAATACGTCTAGAATCCGGTGCGCCGAAAACTTCTTCTGTAGGCATGTTTGCGATAAAACGTTCGCCGCGAGCATTGAAACTTCCTGCTCCGCTCCAGAGGTGTTTTTTAGGTAGTCCTATCTTAAAGTCTGTGCCAGGTGCTGTGTAGTGGAGGGCTGTGAAAGCTTCTTCGTTAAGTTCGCTTGCTTTTTCTTCGAGCGTTTGATCTTTTTCTTTCCAGTAGGAAACAGGATCCTCTTCATAAAGGTGGACCGATTTGAAGATAGCGTCCCATAAGGCATCCACTTGTTCTTCTTCTGTTTCAAGTTCTGGAAAAACTTTTGCTGCCCATTCTGGTCCTGCTGCTGAAGCAACCGTCCAGCTTACTTTATTCGCTTGAGTAGCGCGGCGCTGTTCTTTGAAAGCTTCTGCTGATGCTTTCTGGTAAGCAGCAATTTTGCTGGAGTCGATACCTTTATAAGCATCTGGATCAGAAGAGCGAACGCTTAAACGACTGGCACCTTTTTCAATCATATCGAGGGATTCATCGACTTTATACTGAGCAATATCAGTCAATACCTCTTCTGAGGTGTGCTCCATACGTGAACGGTTGACCTTATCGTCGGTCCATTTCACAATGACTTCTTTTGCGCCTTTATCATAAGCCGCTTCAGTAATTAAACGTGCCAGAGGCGCTTGGTCCACATCGATACTTACCACCACTGTGTGTCCCTCTTGAACATTGATACCCGCTTCTACTAATAACTGTGCATATTTTTGCAGATTCTCATCAAAATTTTCTAATGCCATAATTTTCCTCCTAAAAATTTAAGTCATATTGTCATTTTATCATAACTGTGAAGCCAACTGTAAGAAAGTCAAGTTTTAGCTGTCTAAAATATAATGACGATCGAACTCAATATAGATAGGGTGGTCAGAGATATAGTGTGCGAGCTCATCCGTAATCATTTCATAGAGTTCCGCATTGGATTCTTCGACACCCTCCGGCACGACCACATCGAAGGAGACAGCTTCAACTCCGTAGATTTCTTCTACTCTGAAATCATGGAAACGTAAATTATAATCGAGATTTTCCAGAGCTGTTTTTATCCAATAGTGAATTCTATTTTGTTCATCGCTGTCTAAAACAATCGGATCGAGATGGCCGACTAATCTCACGTTCAATTTCCTCTCAAAGTCTTTTTCAATTCTGTCGATTAAGTTGTGGGCATTGATTAAACTCCAGGCAGCGTCTATTTCTATATCAACAGTAGCAAAAGATTTGTGAGGCCCATACTTATGTACAATCAAGTCGTGGTATCCGATGACTTCTTCATAAGAATTCAAAATCTTTTTCATCTCTTCTATGAGATTGGGATGAGGCCGCCCACCTAGTAAATCATCTATGGCATCTCGAATAGAAGTGATGCCTCCATAAATGATAAAGAGAGCGACGGCTATACCGATCCACCCATCAAGCGCAAGTCCTGTTCGAGTTTCGACAAAGTAACTGATTAGAACCACACTTGTCATCACTATGTCATATACACTGTCTTTAATAAGAGCTCGAATAGTTGTAGAAGTCAGATCCTTTTGATAATGATAGAGGGCGTAGCCTAGAAAGGCTTTTCCAATAATCGATAAGATAAGCAAGCCGATAACTAGAGGAGTTCCTGCTATAGGTTGAGGATTAACAATGCGACCAACAGAGGAAACTAAAAACTCCAGCCCAATATACAAGATGATGATAGAAACAATGAGGCCGCTGATATATTCTGCACGCTGATGACCATAAGGATGCTCTTTATCTGCAGGTTTTGAAGCAAACCGAAAGCCTCCGATTGTTAAGAGGCTGGAAGCAGAGTCGCCGAGACTGTTCATAGCATCTGCCATGATCGACACACTGCCAGAAAGAAAAGCAGCAATGATTTTAATGACCGTTAGCAGAAGGTTAATGCTAAGGCTGAGAACGCCAGATTGAATTCCTTTTTTTGTCCTTTCTTCTTGTTCTTTATTTTTATAAAAGTAAGAATTTTTTATCGGTTTATGTTTTTTCATGACAAATCCTTTCCTTGTGTAATAAAATCTATTATATCACTCTGATGAGGGAGTTACAGGATCATTTCGAGTCCATGCCTCACACGATCCGCTCTATTTCTTCCATAAAAATTCAGTATCGATATATTTTATTTTATAAAAATGCTTGCTTTAAAAAATATAGGGTATATAATAACTTGCAATTAAACAAAAAGGAGGGGCGAACATGAAAAAATTAAATAGAAGAGCAACAGGTCTTGCTTCTGTTCGCTCCGAACAAGTACAAAACATTATTATTATTACGTAGCCAGGATTGTTCCAATCAAAAATTGGAAGAGTCCTCTTTATCGTGAAAGCGGGCTCGTAATACTATCTAGACAAGCCCGAATAACATTTGGGCTTGTCTTTTTTGTTTAAATGAATAGGAAAAGGGGAATGAAAATGAAATTAGGTAAAAAACTTTTAGGGTTACTGGCACTTTTGTCATTCGTTCTTGCAGGATGCAGTGAGAGTCAGGCGACAGAAGGTGAAAATCCTGCACCGCAGCGTGTAGTGAATTACGTAGCACCGCAAGAGTTGGCGACACTCGATTCCACATTGGTCAATGACATGAACAGCGCCAATTATATCGGACAATTTTCAGAAGGGCTCTATTGGGAAGACAGCAATAATAACACTCACCCCGGTTTGGCAGACACG
>JBHWPB010000028.1:0-4682 GCA_043424675.1 Carnobacteriaceae bacterium
TGACTAGAGGTAGGAGACACATACGGACACCTTGTTACGATTGAAGGGGGCGGAGAAGGTCCGACAATAGCGCTGCGAGCGGATTTTGATGCTCTACCTATCCAAGAAGATTCAGGTGTCGAGTTTGAATCGAAAAACGAAGGTGTGATGCATGCTTGCGGGCACGACGGACACACAGCTTATTTATTGATTCTAGCTGAATCTTTAGCAGAGCTCAAAGATGAAATTAACGGAACAGTTAAAATCATTCACCAGCCGGCTGAAGAAGTGGCCCCTGGTGGAGCTAAGCCTATGATTGAGGCCGCTGTTCTTGAGGATGTCGATAAAGTTTTCGGTATCCACTTGATGACCGATATGGATCTTGGAAAAGTTTACTATCGTTCAGGAAATACTCAGACTGGACGTGCTAACTTCAATATGACAATCACTGGTAAAGGCGGACACGGAGCCTATCCCAATACTGCTAACGACGCCATCGTAGCGGGAGCAGCCTTTGTTACAAATGTCCAGTCGATTATCAGCCGTCGCGTCAACCCATTCGATATGGCTACAGTTACCATCGGTAACTTCGATGGTAAAGGACAGAATAATGTTATTCAAAATTCAGTGGAACTTGGTGGAGACGTGAGAACGATGTCTAAGGAATCACGTGAGGTTATTGAGAAAGAATTCCATAAATACGCTAAAGGATTAGAAGAGATGTACAGTGTAGATGTCGACTTAGACTATAAAAACGACTACCCTGTTCTCTACAATGATCCAGAAGAAACAGAACGTGTCGTTGAAGCTCTCAAAACACACCCTATTCCTGAAATTACAGGGGTCGAAGAAACAGACCAAGTAGCTGCTTCTGAGGACTTTGCTTATTATTTAGAAGAAGTACCAGGTTCTTACTTCTATGTCGGAGCAGTTCCAGCAGATGAAGAAGCTTATCCGCACCACCACCCTAAATTCTTCATTAATGAAGAATCTCTTACTATCGCGGCAAAGGCGATTGCAGCTGTAGTTGACGAATACGTAGGTTAAGGCTTCTTTCGTTAAGATTAGATATATAAAAAAAGCGGCTCGCAGCCGCTTTTTTTAATGTCTTGCTTTCCTATATCTGAAAGGACTAATTCTCAATTTTCAAATTGTGCTTGGTAGAGGTCTGCATAGAAACCGCCCTGCTCAATCAATTCGTCGTGATTTCCTGTTTCTATAATCGTTCCATTTTCCATCACAAGAATCATATCAGCATTCTTGATGGTAGATAGACGGTGGGCGATAACAAAACTTGTGCGCCCCTCCATAATCCGATCCATAGCATCTTGAATCAGCTGCTCAAGTCTTGTATCCACTGAGCTGGTCGCTTCATCTAAGATGAGAATGTCTGGATCACTGATGACTGCACGGGCAATGGTCAAGAGTTGTCTCTGCCCCTGAGAAATTCCTTCTCCGTCGGGATCGATGACTTCTTGATATCCGTCAGGTAATGTATTAATGAAGTGATCAACGTTTGCAACCTTGGCTGCTTCTCTGACTTCTTCATCGCTCGCATCCTGGGCCCCAAAACGAATATTTTCAGCAATAGTATCCTTAAAAAGCCAAGTTTCCTGCAAGACCAACCCCATATGTTCTCGTAAGTTTTGTCTGGAAACTTCTGAAATATCGATACCATCTACCTTAATTTTTCCGTCTAGTATTTCATGGTAACGCAGTAAGAGGTTGATTAACGTTGTCTTTCCTGCTCCAGTAGGACCCACGATAGCTACCGTCTCTCCGGGAGCGACTTTGAAGCTGATGTCTTCCATGAGGATATCTTCTTCGGAATAACCAAACTTCACGTTTTCGAACTCTACAGCTCCTTGCACTATTTCAGGAAGCTGGTTGATTTCTCCAGCAATATCCTCTTCCTCCTGGTCGAGTAACTTAAAGACGCGCGCGCTGGCTGCTCCGGCACTCTGCATCACACCACTCATCTGAGTAATTTGAGAGATGGGCTGGTTGATCTGGTTGATGTACTGAACGAGCGCCTGTAAGTTTCCGAGAGTGAGCGTGCCTTGTATCGTACGCAGGCCCCCAATCAAAGCAACGGCTGTGTAAGCCAGATCTGACAGAAGACGTGATCCCGGCATAACTAAACCTGAACGAAAGTTAGCTGTAACAGCAGAGTCTGTCAAGCGACTGTTCGTGGCAGCGAAGATTTCTCTTGATTCTTCTTCTTGGTTATAAGCTTTGAGCTCTGTAAAACCGCTCAGGTATTCTTGGGTAATAGAGAACAAGTCGCCTAAAGCATCTGCTTGTGTCTTCCAATTGGGTTGACTCCACTGTATAACCAGGCGAGAATATATGAGTGTTAAGCCCAGCATCACGAGAACGATAATGAGCATAGAGGGTCGAATCAATAGAATCATAATCACAGCAAAAATAATCTGTAATATCCCCATGACTGTCGGTACAAAGGACTGGGTCAAGAAGTTAGAGACAGACTCGATATCGCTTGTCACCCGGCTCAAGATATCCCCTAATTTATGCCCATCAAAAAACGAAACTGGCAGGCGGTTCATCTTTTGACTCATGTCGTTTCTTAAGTCAAACATAGACTTTTGAACGACGCCTGTAATAAAGAATGTTGAAAAATAGCGGCCAACCATGTTAAGTATCCCGCGGATTCCATATATTACCATAATCTGTGTGATATAAGGATAGTTCAAGCCCGCTCCTGGCACACCTTGAACCATGTCCACGACATTGTTCCCAATTTCAGTAATCGCTAAGCCGAGAACAAAGGGCTCGAGCGCAGCAGTAATCGCAACGATAAGCACCATCAACATTCCCCATAAAAACTGCCCACGATAAGGTCGGACATAGGGCCAGACACGGCGTAATTCAATGATATCTTTCATCCGTATAACTCCTCCTCACTGAGCTGCGTTTTGGCAATTTCTTGATAGATTTGGCTCTTTTCAAGGAGTTCTCTATGCGTTCCAATATCCGCAATTTCTCCTTCATCCATAACGATAATCTGGTCAGCATGGATAATCGAACTGACACGCTGTGCCACAATTAAAGTAAGAGATTCAGAGGTTTCTTTAGCTAAGAGCTCCCGAACGATAGCGTCTGTTTTAAAATCTAAAGCCGAGAAGCTGTCGTCGAATATATAAATTTCTGGCTGATTGATCACTGTACGTGCAATCGCAAGACGCTGTTGCTGCCCGCCAGAGAAATTTGATCCGCCTTCCTCTAAGACACTCTCGTATCTGTTTTCTAAACGCTGGATAAAATCATAAGCTTGAGAAATCGAGGTCGAATGGATAAAGTCTTCATCATCCGCACTCTCTTTTCCCATCCTCAAGTTGTCAGAAATCGTTCCGCTGAAAAGCAAAGATTCTTGTGGTGTATAGCCGATCTTATTGCGAAGCGCTTTTAAATTATAGTCTCTGACATCGACACCATTCACCAATACCTGTCCCGAAGTCACGTCATAGAGACGCGGAATCAGCTGGACAAGGGTTGATTTACCGCTCCCTGTAGAACCTATAAAAGCGACAGTTTCTCCAATATGTGCTTGAAAGGAAATATCTTTCAAGATAGGTTCTTCAGCATCTGGATATTGGAAGTAGACATTCTTAAATTCCACTTCCCCCTTTTGCTCTGTTTCAACAATACCTTCTTCGTTTTCTTTAATAGAAGGTTCTGTCTCCAGGACTTCTTGGAGCCTTTCAGCACTGACCACTGCACGTGGATACATAATAAACAATTGTGCGACAATCAATAAAGAAAACAATGCCTGGAAAGCGTATTCGATGAAAGCAGTCAACACACCGACTTGTAAGTCACCTGCTTCAATCAACTGCGCTCCATAAAGGACAATCACGATGATCATGGCAATAATAGTGAAGGTGAAGGCAGGATCAGCTAATGCTAAACTTCTAAAGAGCTTGAGACTGTTTTCTTTGAAAAGGTTATTGACCTGCTTAAACCTTTCGAAGCGATTCTCTTCTTGTAAAAAGGAGCGAATAACACGTGTTCCTCGAATATTTTCTCTGAAAATACCATTAATCCGGTCTAAATTTTTCTGTTGTCTCTCAGAAATTGGTCTCGTCACTCTGACCAGAAAATAAATAATTCCCGCCATCAAGAATAAGGCTGGAAGCAAGATGACAATTAAACTTTCACTGACCCTGAACATTAAGATAACGCTCATGATGATCATCAGAGGAGCCATCAATCCGATACGAAGGATCTGCTCAGCAAACTGAAGCATCACAAAGGCGTCCGTTGAGATCCGAGTGGTCAATGAAGCCACGCCAAATTCTTGATACTCATGATGAGAAAAGCTCACAATTCTCTCGTAGACATCATTACGGATGTCTGCGGTCATTTTAGCACTGGCATTAGCACTACCGTAGACATTTATTATTCTTCCTATAAATCCCAGTATCGCAAGGCCGATCATCCACCATGCAATGACAACCGCCTGATCAAAATCTCCTTGAATCAAAGCAGAATCAATCATAAGTCCCAATAACGTCGGTAATCCGATCATGACGAGGACTTTTCCTAACGTTCCTATCACACTCAAAAAGACATACCAATGCTGCTTTTTGAGATAATCCCAAATGAACCCCATAACTTTCTATTCCTCCTTGACCGTTACATCATTTATAATAAAAGTAACGATAACAACATATCTTCACTAC
>JBHWPB010000029.1:0-2826 GCA_043424675.1 Carnobacteriaceae bacterium
TCATTAAAAATATTGTAATAAAAAAAGATACTGAGATATAATGGAGACGGATAATATAAAAGGGGAGTGACGCGATGCGTATCGAAAGTATAAAAGAAGAATTGGACTTAATGGGTTATGCTCGTAAAAGTGCAATACTAACAGATTATTTAACTCAAAAACTTTTAAATAAATACGCTATAAAGGACTATATAAAGAGTTTATTTCCCGGCAAGAAGGACAGTAAGGAAAAAGAAGTGGAAGTAATTGAAGAGGATGTCGAAGAAGAAGTTAAGCGAGAACCTAAAAAACTACCTCCAATCTTGCACTTGAACGGTCCAGAGTACGGCGTCGATAATTACACGGAGGCAACCAACAGTTTCCACAATGAAAATATTGGAAGGCTTAATCATGACTATCACTATGAGTCACAAGAATCGTTGGACTACTTAGCCAGCAGAGGGTGGAGATATGTAAAAGTCCCTATCCGTTGGGAAAGAATTCAGCGAACAATAAACGGAGACCTAAGCCAAGAGGAGTTATCACACTTAAGAGACTTTATGGATCGCTCGTATAAAGCAGGATTGAAAGTCATTATCGACATTCATAATTATGGTGTTTACTATGAGAATGTTAGAGGTATAGGTAAACGCAGAGCGATTGGAAGTCCACAACTACCTATCTCCTCCTTTACTGATTTATGGTTAAAGTTGGCGAAGGAATTCAAAGGCCATCCAGCAACCTTTGCTTATGCCATCATGGCTGAGCCTCAAAGTGCAGGAGGATTGACAAGTGTTGTTTGGCAAAAGGCTTCTCAAGCCGCTGTAGATGGAATTCGTTCAGTAGACACTGAGAGTGAAATTCATGTGGCTGGCTTTGAATGGTCATCAACGGCTTACTGGGAAGATTACAACGGACCCAATGCTTGGGTTAAAGACAAGAGCGGAGGAATTATTCGCTATGAATCCCACCACTACTTTGACTCAGACTTTAGCGGAGGTTACGAAGAGAGTTATCGTAAAGCTTTATCTTCGGCACAGCAGCAGTATACAAAAAGCAACAACAAGGATGCTCTTCATACTCGAATCTTGAGTGAATTAAAAGGATACCATAACTGGCTAGAACGAAACGATGTTCTAGGCATTGTAGGTGAGATGGGTTGGGTAGCAAATGATAAAAATTGGGAAAATTTAGCAATTGACTATCTAGAAGAATTGGAAAGATTAGATATTTCTGTAGTTTCTTGGTGCGCAGGCGAGTGGACAGAGGGAGATAATTTAACAGTTTATGGTGTTACAAATTACACCATCTCGCATCCACTATCCCAAGCAAGAGTGTGGGAAACAAAATTAAAGTAAAAAATATGCAAAGGCAATCGAGAAATAGGTTGCCTTTGTATTTTGGCCCAGTATCAGTAGAGTAAAACTACCTTACTTTTCGTCAATAAGACGAAAAGTAAAGAACCATCAACTTTTTTAAGTCGATGGTCCTTTTTATTTTAATTTTTATCTTTAGAAAAGAATTATTCAGGGTCTATTTCATAAGTTCCAACATCTTCTCCGCCTTGAACTTCGATCAATGTTACTGTCTTCACTGGATTATGTTCTTCATCTATAGAGAAGGTACCCGTAACTCCTTCAAAATCAGTAGTGTTAGCTAATTCTGCGTTGATATCTGACGGTACTGCACTGCCTGCACGTTCGATCGCGTCTCTAGCAACATACATTGCGTCATAGGCCATAGCTGCAAACATATCTGCTGATTCACCAAACTCTTCTTCGTAATTAGTCATGAACTCCTGAACGTGTTCTGCTTCATTTAAAGTGGAGAATTGAGTAGTGTAGTAAACGTCATCCATGTTTTCAGCACCAGCTAATTGATAGAGAGATGCGTTTCCAAAACCATCTGGTCCTAAAATAGGCTGAGTCATCCCCATTTCACGAGCTTGTTTAATAATAGGGCCTGCTTCTTCATAATAACCTGGGATGAAAAGCACGTCAAAATCTTTTCCTGATAGATTAGTTAAAACAGCACTGAAGTCTGTCTCACCACTTGTATAGTTTTCTAAAGCGACTATTTCTCCACCAAAACTTTCTTGGAAAGTATCTACCAACCCCACAGCATAATCAGTTGAATTATCTCCTAGAATAGCGGCACTTTCAGCTTCCAAATCTTCTGTGGCAAATTGAGCAAGTGCCTTTCCTTGGTAAGAATCCGGATAAGCTACCCGCCAAGCTTGCTCAATGACTTCACCACTTTGATCTGTTGTGAACCCATCTAGAGAGGCCATAACTGCAAACAGTGGGACGCCAGATTGCTGAGCAACAGGCAGAGCAGCAACTGCAGATCCGGAGACATCTGGCCCCATAATAATGCTTACTTTGTCTTCATTGGCTAAACGTGTAGCAAGAGTAGCCGCTTCTGTGTCTTTTGACTGAGTATCATATTCTACAAGTTCGATAGATTTGCCATTAATTCCTCCTTCAGCATTGATTTCATCAGCAGCCATTTTCACAGCTTGGGCTGCAGGTCTTCCATAGCCGCTAACTTCTCCTGACAAAGCAAAAACGGACCCCATTTTAATCGTGTCGCCATTATAATCCTCTGGATCTTGGGCTGCATTTTCGGAAGGACTTCCACAAGCAGCTAATGTTAAAGAAAGAAGTGTAAGAATAGATAATATTATTTTTTTCATTTTATTTTCTCCTCTATAGGTTATCTGGGTGACAGACATTAATCCAACAAAAAAAGACAAGCCCTGGAAAAGGGGCTTGTCTTTCTCATTATGTGAGCCCGCTTTTCTTAAAAACAGAAAGAGGACTCTCCTTTTTAGTAAAGGTAGAGTCA